>JAZBOT010000188.1:0-59434 GCA_036351295.1 Gammaproteobacteria bacterium
GACTCGTGACGGCACAGGCGGGAGGAGTCACCCCTCTCCTTTCCGTTCAACAACCCGGTTGAGCTACCGGGCAGGCACTTGGATGACGACTCAGGCAGCGGAACTCCGGCGAACCATAAAACAGCGTCGCAGGTTACTCGACCATCGCGTTGTCGAGAGCTGCTCCGACAACATTGCGCGAACGCTTTGGCGCTTGCCGGAAATGCATCGCGCCAGCCGCATCGGAATCTACATGGCGGCGTTTGGCGAGGTAAGTTGCCAGCCTTTTATCGCGACAGCGTGGCTGCGGGGAAAGCGCATTTTTGCGCCGGTTTTGCGCAAAAACGCGCTGCTGTATGCGCCACTCAGCAACGGCACGAAACTCTCACGCAACCGCTACGGGATACCGGAACCTGTTCACACTCGCCGACAACTGGTCCCGCCGCAACGTCTCGACATCGTGCTGGTGCCGCTGGTCGCTTTTGACAGCGACCTGAACAGACTCGGCATGGGCGGCGGCTACTACGACCGCTCTTTTGCGTTCCGCCGGCGGCAGCGACGCTATCGAAAACCACGGCTGGTTGGCTTGGGCTATAGCTTTCAGCATGTTTCGCATTTGCACGCGGCGCCCTGGGACGTACCCCTTGATCGGGCGGTAACGGAAACCGAAACTCTGCCACCACCAGCGCATCGGTCATCGCAGACTGTTTAGCGAACCGTTAGCGACTCACAACGCGGTTGGAAAACCGCACGATCAAAACAGCACGCCAGTCACAAAAAAACCTGCTGCGAACATGTTTGTACGAATGAGACAAAGCTCTCAAAAAACGGGGACTTGCTGGAATTTTGCTTCGTGTTGTATATACTCAATCGCGGTTAACCCGACATGGAGATTGCTATGGCAGCTCGAAAGAAAGTGACTTCAAAGAAGTCTGTATCGAAAAAGAAGGTTGCACGAAAGAAGGTAGCTAAGAAGGCGACTAAGAAAAAAGTCACCAAGAAAAAGGCTAAGAAGAAAGTAGCCAAGAAGACGGCCAAGAAAAAGGCCAAAAAGAAGGTAGCCAAGAAAAAGGCTAAGAAAAAAGTAGCCAAGAAAAAGGCTAAGAAAAAAGTCGCCAAAAAGAAGGCGAAGAAAAAGGTTGCCAAAAAGAAGGCTAAGAAGAAAGTAGCCAAGAAGGCGACCAAGAAGAAGGTTTCTAAGAAGAAAGCTTCGAAGAAGAAAACTTCGAAAAAGAAGGCTTCGAAGAAGAAAACTTCGAAGAAAAAGTGAAGAGCCTAAAGCTGTAACGCTGGATTCTCTTCAGCTTCGCAACCGTAACAGGTTGTAAGTAATGTGCCCGCCTCGTGCGGGCACATTCATTTCCGGGCCAGTCACCGAGCCAGCCGGTGCCGCTATGGCCCCGCCTGGCAATGTATAATCGGTGTCTATGAGGGGGACAAGCTGATGCATCAGGCTGAGAAGAAGCGTTTGGCGGCGGAAGCTGCCATTGAATACATTCAGGAAGGTTGCATACTGGGTGTGGGCACCGGGTCAACCGTCAATCATTTTATTGACGCGTTGCAGCAGGTGCGCGGCAAGATTCAGGCTCTGGTTGCCAGCTCGGAGGCCACCCGCATCCGGCTCGAAAAGCTGGGTTTTGATGTCGCCGAGCTCAGTGAAGTGGGCGACATCGACCTGTACGTTGATGGCGCCGATGAAGCCAACAAACACTTCCACCTGGTCAAAGGCGGCGGCGGTGCTTTGACGCGCGAGAAAGTTCTGGCCGGCGCGGCGCGCAAATTTGTGTGCATCATCGATGACTCGAAGATGGTGGGCGTATTAGGCGCCTTTCCGCTGCCGATTGAGGTGATACCGATGGCGCGGTCTTTCGTGTCGCGCCGCATGATCAAGTTGCGGGGCCAGCCGGTCTACCGGGAAGGGTTTGTCACCGACAACGGCAACGAGATCGTCGATATTTACAACCTGTCGATCACCAACCCGGTGGAAATGGAAGAACGGGTCAACCGCATTCCAGGTGTCGTCACTGTCGGGCTGTTTGCGCATCGTGGTGCCGACATACTCATTATTGCCGGCGACAAGGGCGTTCGAACCCTGAACAAGTAGGCGGATCGGCGGGGTGCCTGGCCCATAAAAAAACAGCCCCTTAGAAAAGGGGCTGCTCCAGCTGGCTGGGGGACCAGGATTCGAACCTGGGTTGGCGGAGTCAGAGTCCGCAGTCCTACCGCTAGACGATCCCCCAAATACGGTTCGGCAACCGGCGAAATTCGCGCTAGCGCTTGGAGTATTGCGTGGCGCGGCGAGCTTTACGCAGGCCAACTTTCTTACGCTCAACCTCACGCGCATCGCGCGTAACGAACCCGGCCTTGCGCAGACTGCCACGCAGTGACTCGTCATACGCCAGCAAAGCGCGTGTCAGGCCATGCCGTATCGCACCCGCCTGGCCGGTGGTGCCACCGCCGGTTACGGTCACGCTGATATCAAAATTATCGGCCAGGCTGGTCAACTCAAGCGGCTGACGCACAACCATGCGCGCGGTTTTACGGCCGAAAAATTGGTCCAGCGGCTGCGAGTTCACGGTGATGTTACCGGAGCCACGCTGCAGGTAGACGCGCGCTGTTGAAGTCTTGCGTCGCCCGGTGCCGTAATAGGTTTCTGTGCTCATCGAATTCTCAGTTGTCTGTAGTGGTGCTGCTCGGAGTGCGAAAGCCCGCCTGGTCTTGCGAGGATCAATATTGCCCCATCAGGGCGATTTACAGTTCCAGAACCTGGGGCTGCTGGGCCTGATGATCATGCTCGGCACCGGCAAAAACCCGCAACTTCTTCAGCATCGCGCGCCCGAGCGGATTCTTCGGCAGCATGCCCTTAACAGCCAGTGTCAGTGCCTGTTCCGGAGACTCTGCCAATAAAGTCCCAAGGTTGGTGGACTTCATATTACCGATGTAGCCAGTATGCCGGTAATACATCTTGTCACGGAGCTTGTTGCCGGTAACGCGGATATGCGCCGCGTTTACCACAACGATATGATCGCCGGTATCGACATGCGGCGTGAACTCCGGCTTGTGCTTGCCACGGAGTCGCAGCGCCAGTTCGGTGGCGAGGCGTCCGAGGGTCTTATCTTTGGCATCCACGACATACCAGTCGCGCCTGACTGTTTCAGGCTTAGCAGATACGGTTTTCATCGGTAATCCTGTCTGTTTTGCGGGGGCTGTTTATTATGTGGCCACGGTCTCGTCTGCAGCCCCGGCCGCAGAAAAGCACGCAATAATACCGGACCGCCTGGCCTATTTCAACGCTCAGGGGGCTGTCAGGGCTGCTAAAACGAGTATTCCAGCGAAATCGCGGTCAAAGTGTCGGTTTTTTCGGTGTCCGGGGGCACATCGGAGTTACGCCGAACCGTGTAGCTGACCGCCAGTGAGACGTTGCCGATCAGTGACGTGCTGACCTTCGTTATGGACTCCCAGAAGGAGTTGTCAGAGGTCGCAAACAGGTTGAGGTTCTGACTGAACTCGGAGGTGTCGCTGAGCGCCCAGATAAACTCGCCGCCCAGCGTCGCGCTGCCGCCCGACTCACTCTCGCCCGTCTGCGGCTTCTGCTTGGCGTAGCCCAGGCCCGCCTCGACATTCAGGAAAAACCGCTCACCCGTGAGGATTCTGCGACCATAACCCACTGTGGCAAAGGTCTGCCGGGTAAAGCCGGCGAAGCGGTTCGCGTTCCAGTCCAGGGCACCGAAAGCGTAATTTCGCTCATTGAAATCGTAGGTTGTCTTCCAGCCCAGCTGATAGGCTTCGGCGGTGGTCTCGCCCTCGGCGCTGGCACCAAAAGCACGCCCCTTCAGGCCGTGTACCCAAGCGCCGCTGGCATAGGTGGTGTCAAAATCGAAATTGGCGCTGCTGCTCTCCGCGTTACCGGTCGTGGCCAGGTAACCAGCCGATACGGTCCCGGCCCACGGGCCTTCATCTTCAGGCGCTTCGTCTTGCGCCCAGGCCGGCCCGGCCAGAGCTATCACCAGCGCGCCGGCGCACAGTTTGAATATTTGCATGCTTGTTCCTCGGAATGGCTTGTTGTTGTGTCGCCAGCAGCACTGTCGTCAGCGCCTCGCGGCGGGCGTATGATAACGACCTGAACCGCAAACCGGAACTCCTACCGACACCCGAAGATGAACCCCCGAACCTACACCTTCCTGGACCGCTGCCTGAGCGAACTGGACAGCGCGCTGCGCACGGTCGCCGCCGAGCCTCGTGCCAGTCGGCCGCGTCCGGACCATCAAATCGCCGGGGACATCAGGGCCGACACCGCTGCGAACCGGATTTCAGCCCGCCTGATGCGCGTGAACCATGCCGGGGAGGTCGCGGCACAGGCCCTGTATCGCGGGCAGGCCCTGGTCGCCCGTGATCCCGAGCTGCGCGCGCGGTTGCTGGAAGCCGCCGGGGAAGAACTCGACCATCTGGCCTGGTGCCACTCGCGGCTGGCCGAGCTGGGCGACCGCGCGAGCTGGCTGACGCCGCTGTGGTTTGGCGGCTCGTTTGCCATCGGCGCGGTGGCCGGATTGGCGGGTGATCGCACCAGTCTCGGCTTCCTGGCAGAGACCGAGCGCCAGGTTGAGCAGCACATTGAGCGGCATCTGCAGGAACTGCCGGCTGAGGATCACCGCAGCCGCAAGATTCTGTTGCAGATGCAGGCCGATGAAGAGGCGCATGGCCGCAGCGCCACAGAAATGGGTGGGCGGCCCCTGCCCCGGCCGGTCGTCGCAGCCATGAAGCTGATATCACGCGTCATGACGACGACGGCGCGGCGTATCTAGACAGGGCTTTTGCTTGCCCTCGCCGTCGGAAAAAGTTACAACATGCGTGGGTTTACGGGTTACCGGGTGAGGAAATGAATATGCCAACCAACGGCAAGGCATTGAGCGATGTGCCGGCGATTAATCGATTTCTGACGTATTGCCGGACGCGCACCGTGCCGTCCAAACAAGTGCTTATTCACGCCGGGGACGTACCCGACAGCCTGTCTTACATCATCCGCGGCTCCGTCGAGGTCATGATTGAGGACGAGGACGGCAACGAAATGGTGCTGGCCTATCTGAACAAGGGCCAGTTTTTCGGCGAAATGGGCCTGTTCCATGAAGAGCCGGCGCGCACGGCCTGGGTGCGCACGCGGGTTGAGTCCGAGATTGCCGAAATGACGTATCCCCGCTTCCGGCAGATCGCCAGCGAAAACCCCGGGCTGGTATTCGAGCTGGCCACACAGCTGGCTCTCCGACTTGACCGCACCAACCGCAAACTTGGCGACCTCGCGTTCGTCGACGTGACCGGGCGGGTCGCGCACGCCATCATGGACCTGTGCAACGAGCCCGACGCCATGACCCACCCGGACGGCATGCAAATCAAGGTGAGCCGGCAGGAGCTCAGTCGGCTCGTGGGTTGCTCACGGGAGATGGCAGGTCGGGTTCTGAAGGTACTCGAAGAGCAGGGCCTGGTTTCGGCAAGCGGCAAGACCATCGTTGTCTACGGAGCGCGGTCCAAGCAGCAGGTGTCGGCGACGGCCACCAGCGGCTAGACGGCATATCGCCGACTGTGGAGGCCCTGGCGCCGGGGTTCGCCGCCTCGTCGGCTGAGCTGCAGCACGGCTACTAACCGGCGGCAGCTATCGCCTGGCGCATGGCGCTGATCGTTGCGGCGTAGTCGTCGCTGCCGAATATTGCCGATCCGGCGACGAACATATCGGCACCGGCTGCGGCAATAGCACCGATATTGTCGACTTTCACACCCCCGTCCACCTCGAGTCGCACGTTGCAGCCGGCAGCGGCAATGAGCCGGCGCGCAGCTGCGAGCTTGTCGAGCGCTGACGGAATGAAACTCTGCCCGCCAAACCCGGGGTTGACCGACATGATCAGGATCAGGTCAATATCGGCCAGGCAATAATCCAGCCAGTTGAGCGGCGTAGCCGGATTAAACACGAGGCCCGGACGACAGCCAGCATCCCTGATCAGGCTGATGGTGCGCTGAACGTGATCGCTGGCTTCGGGATGAAAACTGATATAAGTCGCGCCTGCGGCGGCAAAGTCTGCAACCAGCCGGTCAACCGGCCGCACCATCAGGTGCACGTCGATGTCCGCCGTAATGCCGTAGTTGCGCAGCGCCTCGCAAACCAAAGGGCCCACCGTCAGATTCGGTACGTAATGGTTGTCCATCACATCGAAGTGCACAACGTCGGCACCCGCAGCCAGCACGGCTGCAACATCGTCACCCAGTCGCGCGAAGTCGGCCGAGAGAATCGACGGCGCTATCAATGGCGAGTGCGGTTTAGTCATCGGGCGTTCCGTTATCTGGCCTCAGCGTAAGAGCCTGCATCATTCCCGAAATAGTCGGGCGCATCAAGACAAGCGTGCACATCACCGGCCGTCAGCGGATGCCACGGACATCGCGAATGATCTCGTAAGCCTTGCGGATTTCCCGCGTGCGGGCCTCGGCTGCCTCCATCATGGAGGGCGGCAGCCCTTTCGCAACCAGCTTGTCAGGATGATGCTGGTTCATTAACCGCCGATAGGCGGTTTTAACTTCTTTGTCGCTTGCATCCGGTTCGACATTCAAAGCTTTGTACGCGTCGCGCAAGTCCTGTTCGCGCGATCGGGGCGGGCCGGATTCGCTGCGGCCACCCTGACGGAAGCTCCGCTGCGCGCGCAGCACGGCTTCAAACTGAGCCATTTCAACCCTGTTTACACCGAGACCTGCCGCCATGCGCCACAGCAATTCACGCTCAACCGTGCTCATCCCGCCGTCGGTCAGCGCGATATCCATCAAAACCTCGAGAAAGTTTCTGATGAGCGCGGGCTGACCCTGGCACCCTTCGCGCAGTTGCCGAATCTGGGCGTCGAGACGAAACTCAGGTTGCTTGCCGCGGTTAAACAAATCCATGGCCGCGCGGGTTTCTGCCGGCCCCAGCCGCATTTGATGCATGTAAGTTCGCGCCGCCTGTATCTCGGCTTCTGATACCCGACCATCCGCCTTGGCCAGATGCCCCATCGCCAGAAACAAGGTTTCGAAAAACACCCGCCGCCGCTGCGCGGGGGATACGCGACCCAAGCCGCTGAACCCGTCGCGGTTGCCGAGGCTGCCAAAGCCCTTGTCAAACTGATGGCCCAGCAGCACGCCCAGCGCCAGCCCCAGAAGGCTGCCCTTCGAGGCCAGCAAGCCGAGCAGGCCGCCGATTATTTTGCCGAGCCAGCGGGTGTTCATGATGCGATACGGCCGTCGCCGGCCATTAGTCCTTCCTGCAGTTTGTGCAATAGCGCTACACTTGGTTCTTTTGCGGCAAAGTGGCCCTGATGCCAGCGTCCGCAGCCACCCTCACACGGTCCGTATACCCATGAGTGAAGCGCTGTTCGAATCAAAATTGTCCGGCCTGCACCGCCTCAGTCAAGGCAAGGTGAGGGATATCTATGAGGTCGATAGCGAGCACCTGCTGATTGTTACGACAGACAGGCTGTCAGCCTTCGACGTTATCTTACCTGACGCGATACCCGGCAAGGGCGAAGTCCTCACTCAGGTGGCGAACTTCTGGTTCGAACGCACTGCTCACATCGTCAGGAATCACCTGACCAACATCGATGTGGCAACCATCGTCACCGACCCTGCCGAACGCGCGGCCCTCGGCGCCCGCGCCGTCGTCGTTAAGCGACTCACGCCGTTGCCGGTTGAAGCCGTGGTGCGCGGGTACCTGATCGGTTCCGGCTGGAAGGATTATCAGGAGAGTGGCGCGGTTTGTGGCATCGAGCTTCCTGCCGGCATGGTGATTGCAGACCAGCTCCCGGAGCCGCTGTTTACGCCAGCGACCAAAGCAGCCGCCGGCGATCACGACGAGAATATCAGTTTTGCCGACATGAGCAGCCTGCTGGGGGATGCACTGGCCGCACAGGTGCGCGACCTGTCGCTGCAAATCTACCGGTTCGGAGCCGACTACGCGCGTTCGCGCGGCATCATTATTGCCGACACAAAATTTGAGTTTGGGCTCGATGAAGCGGGCAAACTGCACCTTATTGATGAAGTGCTTACACCGGACTCCTCGCGTTTCTGGCCGGTCGAAGATTACCGGCCGGGGAGCAGCCCGCCTAGCTATGACAAGCAGTACGTGCGTGATTATCTGGAGACCCTGGACTGGGACAAAACAGCCCCCGGACCTTCACTGCCCGCCGAGGTGATTGCGCGTACCGCAGAAAAGTACGCGCAGGCGCTGGCGCGACTGACAGGAACATAATTCCGCCATGGACGACCTGCTGCTGAGCATCGAAAGCGCGCTGTGGCATAAGCGTCTCGATGCCTTGCCGACACCGGGCCGGCTGCTGGTGACAGCGGTGCGCTTCGTCTACGCAATTCTGCGCGACGTACTGACGACGACGCTGACGCTGCGCGCAATGGGACTGGTCTATATCACCATCATGTCAATTGTGCCGATGCTGGCACTCGCGTTTTCCGCCCTAAAGGGTTTCGGGATTCATCGCTCCCGAGTGGAACCCGCGCTGAAGAACTTCCTCGAACCGCTGGGTGAGCAGGGTGTCGTGCTGACCAGTCAGCTGATCGGCTTTGTCGACAATGTTCAGGGCGGACTGCTGGCAGGTGCCGGCCTGATTTTTTTGTTCTACACCACGGTATCGATGATCAAAAAAGTTGAGGACAGCCTCAACTTCATCTGGCGGGTGGACAATGCCCGCAGCTTTGTTCAGCGTTTTGGCGAGTACCTGAGTATCGTGCTGGTCGGACCGCTCATCATGTTTACCGCGGTCGGCTTGATTGCAACCGTCGGCAGCAATGCCCTGGTAGACGATATCCTGGCGTTTGCGCCGCTCGGTGCAACGGCGGTAATGATCGGCAAGGCGATGCCATATATTCTGGTTAGCATTGCGTTCGCCGGGGCCTACTGGTTTATTCCGAACACGCGCGTCCGGTTTTCTGCGGCCCTGTTCGGCGGCTTCACAGGCGGTTTGCTGTGGGCCACGGTGGGAGTCTTGTTCGCCACCTTTGTGGTGAACTCGACCCGGAATGCCGACATTTACGCCTCGTTTGCCGTGGTCATCATTGCGCTGATCTGGCTGTATATTTCCTGGGTGGTGCTGCTCATCGGCGCCCAAACGTCATTTTACGTGCAGAACCCGGAGTACCTGCGCGTGGGGTACAAGCAGCTGAACCTCGGGAACGAACTGGTGGAGCAAATGGCGCTTAGCATGATGCTGCTGGTGGCCCGCACGTTTCGCGATGGCAGCAAAGGCCTCGACACCAATAGCATCGCCGAGATGATCGGTGTGCCCGGCATGTTGCTTACGCAGGTCCGCCAGCGCCTGATGAACCAGGGGCTGCTGGACACCGGGTCCCACGACACGCTTATTCCGGCGCGTGATCCCAGTCGTATCTCAATTGCCGAGGTGTTCGCGGCTGTGCGCGGCGCGCATGATGCCGACATCTATACCGGCGGTCACTGGCCGGCCGAAGTCACGGCCGTGTTTGACGAAATTGCGGTGGCTGCGCAGCAGCCAGCGTTGCAGCGCAGCTTGTACGAGTTACTGGATGCCCCCGCGACCCCGGCTTCAGTTGCCGGCGAGAGTCATCCTGTCGATCAGCACTGAGCCGGTGCGGATGCCCCCCCGAATGTCGATGTCACTGGCCACGGCCGCCATGCCCTGATACATCTCGAGGAGGTTGCCACCAAGGGTCACTTCGTGCACCGGAAACGCAATTTCGCCGCGCTCTACCCAGAAACCGGCAGCACCGCGCGAGTAGTCGCCGGTAACCGCATTGACTCCCTGCCCCATCAGCTCGGTGACGACAAACCCGGTGTCCATCTGCTCTACGAGGTCAGCAAAGCTGACACCGGTATCGCTGACGACCAGGTTGTGCACGCCGCCGGCGTTGCCGGTCGATTCCATGCCCAGCTTGCGGGCATAGTAAGACCCCAGCACGTAGCCCCGCAGCACGCCGGCCTCCACCAGATTTCGTTCCGCCGTCGCAACGCCCTCGCTGTCGAACGCGGCGCTGCCGAGCGCGCCCGGGAGGAACGGACACTCGCGGAGCGTCAGGTGCGGCGCAAACAGCGCCTTGTCTAAACCGTCGAGCAGAAAACTGGCGCGACGATACAGGGCCCCGCCGCGCAATGCGGCCAGCGCATGACCGAACAGGCCGCGCGCCAGCTTCGCCGGAAAGATGACCGGTGTGACACGGGTCGATAGCTTGCGCGCGCCCAGCCGCGCGATGGTGTGCTCAGCGGCCTGCCTTCCCACCGCGGCAGCCGCAGCCAGTTGCCCGGCGTCGCGGGCCACCGTGTACTCGTAATCGCGCTGCATCTCTTTCCCGTCAGAGCCCAGCACCGCACAGGAAATGCTGTGCTGACTCTCCGGATAGCCAGCCAGAAAGCCATGGCTATTGCCGTAGACGCGGCAACCCTCGTAGGTGCTGACGGTAGCACCCTCCGAGTTGCTAATACGCTGATCGTACTCCAGCGCCGCCGATTCGCAGGTTGTTGCCAGCTCGATTGCGGCCTCCGCCTCGAGTGGCCAGTGATGGTAGAGCTGCAGATCAGGGAATTCGGTTGCCATGCGGTCAGCCGGCGCCAGCCCCGCAGCCGCGTCCTCGGCGCCGAACCGGGCCAGGCTGCAGGCCTTGGACACGGTCTCGTCCAGCGACGCTGGCCGCAGGTCGCTGGTACTGGCACTGCCTTTGCGATGGCCGAAGTAAACCGTGACATCCAGCCCCTGATCACGATGATACTCCAGTGTCTCAACGTCACGGTGCCGCACGGTGACGCTGAGACCGGTACCCGCGCTCGCGCCTGCTTCGGCCTGGGTCGCCCCGAGCGCTGCAGCTTTTGCCAGCACGCGCTCAATGTGTTCATGCAGCGCAGACTGGCGCTCAGCAATCGAAATATCTGTCACGTTTCCATCCATAAGAGTTGTACCGGGCTCAAGCCGCTAGGCCGCGGCGGCCGCGATTGTTCCGGGTTGCAGAGGCGATGCCGGCACCGTTGAGCCAGCTAGCGGTCGGAAGTCGAGTCGGCTCGAAAGTCGCGGCGCTTCAGTAAAATCAGGAAACCGAGAATCAGGCATACAATTCCACCCACCAGGCATATCAACGGCCAGTACCAATAATCAAGGTACAGGGAGGCTAACAACAGGGCCACACCGGCTACCAGATAAAAAAACGGCACCGTCTCGTATACCGGTTTAGAGAGCCAGATTCGCGACATGGCCTTTTATCCCATCAGATTGCGGTTAAGGTCAAGCACCGTGCGGCCGTGTCAGCCCGCTTGCCCCCCCACCGTGAGCCGGTCGACGCGAAGCGTGGGCTGGCCGACACCCACAGGCACCGACTGGCCGTCCTTGCCGCAGACCCCGATGCCGGCGTCGAGCTCGAGGTCGTCACCGACCATCGAGACCTGCTGCAGCACCGTCGGGCCGTCGCCGATCAGCGTCGCGTCTTTCAGTGGCTTGCCAATGCGCCCGTTTTCAATCAAATACGTCTCGCTCGTGGAAAACACAAATTTTCCCGACGTGATGTCGACCTGGCCACCGGCGAAGTTACGCGCATATATGCCGTGTTTTACCGACGCGATAATCTCTTCTGCCTTGTGCGGACCGGGGAGCATATAGGTATTGGTCATGCGGGGGAGGGGGAGGTGCGCAAATGACTGCCGGCGGCCGTTGCCGGTCGGCGTCGCGCCCATCAGTCGCGCATTGAGCTTGTCCTGCATGTAACCAACCAGCCGACCCTTGTCGATCAGGGTGGTTTGCGAGGTCGGCGTGCCCTCGTCATCAATATTGAGCGAGCCGCGGCGGCCCTCCAAGGTGCCATCATCGACGACGGTGCACAGATCTGACGCCACCTTCTCGCCGAGACGGCCCGCAAAAGCTGACGTACCCTTGCGGTTAAAATCGCCCTCAAGACCGTGACCAATCGCTTCATGCAGGAGTACACCCGGCCAGCCCGCCCCCAGCACCACGGTCATCTCGCCGGCCGGTGCGGGCACAGACTCAAGGTTGATCAGGGCCTGGCGGACCGCTTCCGCACCAAACTGGAGTGCACGGTCACCCTCAAGAAAATACTCAAAACCGCGGCGCCCGCCGCCGCCGCTGTAGCCTTGCTCACGGCGGCCTTTGCCCTCGACGATGACCGAAACGTTGAGCCGAATGAGCGGCCGGACATCGCCGGCAAAGGTGCCGTCACTGCAGCACACCAGCACCACGTCATGAGCAGCAGCCAGGCTGGCATTGACCTGGCGAACGCGGGGATCCAGGGACCGCACATGCTGATCAACCCGTTGCAGCAGCTCGACCTTGGCGGCATCGTCCAGCGTGTCGATGGGGTCGATCGCCGGATACAGCGTGTGCCCGGTCTGAATGCGCCGCCCCTGCAGCGCGCCAGCGGAGCCCTGGCGGGCAATTGCACCGGCGGCATCAGCCGCCGACAACAACGCCGGCAGATAAATCTCATCCGAGTATGCAAAGCCCGTTTTTTCGCCGGCCATCGCGCGTACACCCAGGCCCTGGTCAATGCTGTGACTGCCCTCTTTGACGATGCCATCCTCCAGCGACCAGCTTTCGTTGCGCGTAAACTGAAAGTACACCTCCGCGGCATCGACACCGCCCTGCAGCATGCGGCCCAGTGCTTCATCAAGATGGCGATCTTCCAGCCCGGCGGGCTGCAGCAGGCCACTGCGGGCGAGCTCTATAGGTGTGTGTGTGGTCATGGTGATTCCGCTATGTTGGTGCTGGTTTCCGGAGCCTGCGCCGGTTCCCTGGCGCTGTTGATCAGATCTTCAATGGCCGCGATCTCTTCCTGAGACAGCTGCGGCAACTGGCTCTCACAGTCGCCGAATGCAGAAGTATCGAGTTCGCTGCGCTGCGTCTTCTGGATGTCCGGGCTGCTCCACGAACCTCGGACCGTATAGTAACTTTCACCAATGCCGCTAAGCGGTTTTTTAAAAATTTGCGCGACCAGCAGCGTCGCGATACCGACCGTTGGGCCGCCCAGAAACGCTGCCGAGACCGGTATCAGGTTCGAGACGTGCGGACGGACCACAGCGACCTGATCGTAATCCTCACGCCGTATGCCGGTCCTGCCCACGATGGCCATGTCGGCCACCTCGCCTTCCAGGCTGAGGTTGCAAGTCCACGCGTCGCCAAAATCGAGGCGAAAGCTGCCCTTAAGGGTATCAAAAACCAGGCCGTCATCTGTCATGTCGCTGAAATCAAGCGCAAGGCGGCGTGGCAGGGATGTGACACTCAGCAGACCCAGAATACGTCCAGTTCCCGGGTCGATTTCCTTGACCTCGCCGTCAGTGATTGCGAAGTCCACCGTGCCCGTGGATGCGTACAACAACGCGTTGCCGGGGCCGCCCTCCCATAGCAAATCGGCAACCAGCCGCCCGTCCTCAGCGTCAACGAGCGGCGAATAGCCAAGCGACGTGAGCGTTTGCTCCATATCGGTACTGTTCATTTCGACCCGTAGCCGGGAGCGCTGCGCGTTGTCGATGACCAGCCAGTCGCCCGCAACCTGGAGATCAAAGGATGGCGCACGGGTCGTCAGCCGCTGCGACTCCAGACCCCGGGCGGTGCGAGTAATGTCGGCATCGAGCCGCCCCAGGTTCAGGTTGCCCAGAACAAAGTCCTCAGCCGTACCGCGTATTGCCGGCATGTCCAGCGGACTGTAGGGGTTCTCCTCGGAATCAACCTCGTCAGCTGTAATGCTGTCGACCAGGGCCAGCCGCTGCATCGCGAAATCGATGCGCTCGGTGGCCGCAAACTCATAAGGAACCGACATACGCCCGCTTAACTGCGGGCCGGCCAGACTGATATCCCAGGCGTCAGCCCCGAAACCGGCTCCTACCTCGACATCAGCAAAGCGGTAGCCCAGAACGTACAGCGCGCCGATATCCAGGTCGACCCGGTCGAAGTAGTCTTGCCAGCGCTGCCGCCCCTGCGGCGCCGCGGGCGACCGGGGCAAGCCGGTTGCGGATGGTTCACTGGCTGTGTCGGGTTCGGCAAACGCCGTCGTCCATGCCCCGACGTCCAGCCGGTCGGTCACGCCCACCACGATCAGTCCGTCCGCCCCCACAAATGCAGGCGGCGGGGCATTCAGCCCAACCGCTCCGCTGCGCAGCTGCCACTTCTGCTCGCGGCCCTCGAAGCGGAGCTGCGCGAGCAAGCCCCGGCTTAGCTCAAGCGCCACATCGATCCGCTCGCGCTCCGGAAACAGCAGCTCCGCCCGCAACGTCTCGGCCTGGGCCGCCGGCTTGCCAAGCGGATAGGGAATACGGCTTTCGATACCCACGAGATCAGTGTTCAAGCGGAGCCTGAAAGGGGTGGCATCGGGTCGCAAGGCCGGGAACAACGCAACACCTTCGAATGCCGCCCGTCCGGATATTTTGCCCAGCTGCGGCAAACTCAGCGCCTGCTCGATCTTGTCGTACGGCATGCTGCCTGCGACCACTGCCCGGTGGCTCCAGTCTGCCTGTGGCTGCGCATCGGGCTCCAGCGAAATGACCACCGGCTCGCCCAGCAGCTTCGCGTTTAGGCGGTCGGCGCTCAGAAAGGTATCGCGAATTCGCAGCGTGCCGCTGACGGCGCTGAACCGCGGCTCCAGCGTGGTCAGCCAGGCGCTTCCCTGGCGCAGGTTCAGTTCACCCGTCAGCTGCCAGCTGCCGAGATCACGCAGCGGCAGCGTTAGCTCCGCCCGCGCATCCGCCGCGCCGGAAGCGCGCACCTCCGCAAACACCGGGCCGAGCCGCTCCGCCAGCGGCGAGCGTTGCAGAAATTCGACCAGGTTGCCGAGGTCGACGGCGCCCGACCCGTTCAACCGGACCCGACCCTCTTTGAGGTCGGCAATCATGAGCTCTGCATCGCGCACCTGCTGCTTGCCGAGCAAGAACTCGTTCTCCGTGCTGAACAACGATTCGTTGGCAAAAATTAGCCGCCCGCTTGCCGCTCGGACTCCGGGCCAGCCGGGCGCATAGTCCAGACCACCATCGGCAAAATCGACGACCACTCGAAATTCGCCCTCGTCATTGCGGAACGGAAACTTCCGCAGCGGGCCCTGCAGCCGGAAATCTGCTTGGGGTGCCCGCCCGCCCTGCAACGCCTCGCGCAGCCAGGTGACGACCTTGTCCGGAACGACTTGCGGCAGGTACTTCACTACCTGGTTCGTATCGGTCATGGCAGCCACTGCGGTGAGGTCCATAACGGGGTCGGTAAATGCCAGGTCTGTCTGCAGTTCGAGGGATGCGCTCGCCTGGCCTTCCGGCGTGGCAATCTGCAGATCGTTTGCGATCAGGCGGTAGCCATCCGCATTCTCACGCCATACGGCAAGGCCCTTCAGCCGGTTGACAACCCACGGCTCACGAAACAGCGTGCCCAGGTACACGTCGGCATTCTGCACCTGCAGGTTCAGCTGGCCGCTCTGACGGGTGGTCGCCAGACTACCGCTCAGGCCCGTCAACCGCAGATTGCGCGCGGGGTCACTGTAGCCGAGACCGACAAACTCCCCCGCCAGCTCAAAGTCGGCGAGCTCCCCATCACTCACGGTGAGCTCGCCCGCCAGCGCAGACACGTCGCCCTGCAACTCCCCTGCTACACCGCCCTCCGCCAATTGCTCGGCTGCAAATGCTCGCGCCACAGGCAGCAGGTCTTCCAGACGCATGAACCCCACCTGCACATCCAGCTCAAAATCATCGCCTTCACCATCGCGGTACCGAAGCACGAAACTATCAGCTGGCCAGGCACGCCCATCCCGGACGATGACAAAGTCGTTCCCGGTGGCGACCCAGCCCTCGTCCGCACGCTCCCAAGCCAGCTTGCCTGCCAAGCGGTCATAGCCGATCGGGGGCGCGTCCGGCTGCGTCAACTCCAGCTGCCCGACATCGAGCTCCGCCGTCACCCGCTGCGGCTGCAGGCCGCGGAAATCGACGGCCGCCTCAGCAGTCCCGTCGGTATCAATAATCGGTGCCTCGGCAAGATTCATCAGCCGCAGCCATGGATCGAGGCGAAAATCCTGTGCCCTGGCGCGCAACCGCCAGACGTCCTGACCCGTGTAGCGCTGCGGGTCGGGCAGCAGCGCGAGCGGCACGATACCCTCAACTTCCAGGCGTCGGCCAAGCGCCTCCTCGGGTATCAGGTCGAGCCTGACTTCCGCCACGCCGTCAGCAATCGCGGCGTCGAGACGCCGTATTTCTGCCGCCGCAGGCGCAATCCCGCGACGGTCATCGGCAAAACTGAGCGCGATATCTTCAAGCACCACGCGAACATCCGCGAGATCCTGGTTCATCGCATCAGCGGGCAGGTAATCTTGCAGCAGGGCGCCCTGAATGAGTATCTGTCCCGCCTCGGTCACGCGGACAGCAATCGCTGAATCCTCGACATAGATGCGCGACGGACGCACGGCGCGGCCGGTGAGTAAATCGGCCAGCGCAATCGCCACGGTCACCTGCCCGGCCGCGGCGACCGGCGTTCCGTCCGGCCAGCCAAGCTGCACATCGCTCAACTGCAGTTCCGGGCCGTACACCGAAAAGCCCGCGCTGAGCGCGCTGAAATCAAGATTGAAACCGGTCGCGTCAAGCGCGATGCGCCGCACATCATCGGCAAATCGCGGCGCCTCCAGCAAGGCGAGCCGGGCCGCTCCCACCAGCACAGCCAGGATAATCAGCACTGCAGCAACGAGCTGCAGCAGCACGCCTTTTACTCGCTTAAACGAGGCCATGGGGCAAGACGGTGCACACTAAACCGGCACCACTTCAAAAGCGTCGTGCGACTGCATATTCTGGGCCTGCAAGCGCAGCGGTCGACCGGTCAGCTCCTCCAGCTCTGCCAGGCTGCCGGACTCTTCATCGAGCAGTAGCTCGATAACATCATCATGGGCCAGCACCACCAGCTCGCCGAACGAGAATTGCCGGTGCTGGCGGAGTATTTCCCGAAAAATCTCGTAGCAAACCGTCTCGGGTGTCTTTATATGTCCGCGACCGTTGCAGATCGCACACGGCTGGCACAGCACATGTTCCAGACTTTCGGAGGTGCGTTTGCGGGTCATCTCCACCAGCCCCAGCGGCGACACATGGGAAATCTGGTTTCGCGCATGATCTCGCTGCAGCGATTGCTCGAGCGCTTCGAGGACCTGACGCTGGTGGGCGTTCGACTGCATGTCGATAAAGTCGAGGATGATGATGCCACCGAGGTTGCGCAGCCGCAGCTGGCGGGCGATGGCAGCCGCGGCCTCCAGGTTGGTCCTGAAAATCGTCTCCTCCAGATTGGTATGGCCCACATAGCCACCGGTGTTGACATCGATGGTGGTCATCGCCTCCGTCTGTTCGATAATCAGGTAGCCGCCCGATTTCAAGTTGACCTTGCAGTCCAGGGCCTTGTCGATTTCGTCGTCAATGCCATACAAGTCAAAGATTGGCCGGCGCCCTTTGTACTGTTCGATAAGGGGATAGAGCTCCGGCATAAACTCCCGGGCGAACTCGCGCATGCTGGCAAAACAAGCGGCGGAGTCGACGCGCACGCGTTCGACCTCGGCGTTCACCAGGTCCCGCAGGGCGCGCACCGCCAGCGGCAAGTCCGCGTGCACCAGAGCGATACCCGATTGCCGGGAGTAGGCATGCTGGACGCGCTCCCACAGCCTGCCCAGAAAGTGAACATCCGCCTGCAGTGCTGCGGGCGTGGCGCCCTCCGCCGCGGTGCGGACGATATAGCCATGCGCGCCGTCCGCCGGCAGCGACGCGGTGACCGCAGCGCGCAACCGGTCGCGCTCGACGACCTCATCAATGCGGGCAGAAATGCCAATGCCGGGACGCCCGGGCAGCATGACCAGGTGGCGGGAGGGTATCGCCAGGAACGTGGTCAACCGGGCGCCTTTCGTGCCCAGAGGCTCTTTGAGCACTTGCACCAGCAGTTCGTCCCCCTCCCGCAGCAGTTGCCGTATGTCAGGGCGCCGGAGCCCGTCTGTTGTGGACTCGCTGTCGGGGGCGCGCACGTCAGACGCGTGCAGAAAGGCCGTGCGTTCCAGACCAATGTCGACAAACGCCGCCTGCATACCCGGCAAGACCCGCGACACCCGGCCCCGGTAAATGTTGCCGAGCAGGCTGCAGCGCGAGCTGCGCTCGATGCGGAGCTCCTGCAGCACGCCGTCGCTGAGCACAGCCGCACGCACCTCGCGAGAGCTGGCGTTGATCAGTATTTCTTCAGTCATGGTGGCCCAGAATCAATGGGTAGCCCCCGATGGTCAACAATTCAGCGGTTTCATAAATCGGCAGCCCCACAACACCGGAATAGCTGCCTTGAATTTGCCGCACAAACGCCCCGCCCAGGCCCTGAATGGCATAGCCGCCGGCCTTGTCGGCGGGTTCGCCGCTGGCCCAGTAAGCCTCCATTTCGGCTCGCGTCAATGCCCGGAACCATACGGTGGTTACACTCAGGCGCTCCAGGAGCTGCCCGTCCAGAGCCAGTGCGACGGCGGTATAGACATGGTGCTCGGCATCCGACAGCAGACTCAGCATGGTGAGGCAGTCGGCGCGATCCTCGGGTTTACCAAGGATGCGTCCCCTGGCCACCACGGTAGTGTCTGCAGCGAGCACGACGGCCTCGTCAGGCAGCACCGGGCGCAAAGCCTCCGCCTTCTCGCGCGCCATCCGTTGCACATAAGCGCGGGGCAATTCCGCAGGTTCTGCGGCTTCGTCAATATCCGCCGCCCGCACTTCGAACGGCAGACCGAGCGTCTTCAGCAGTTCCCGCCGCCGTGGCGAGGCCGAAGCCAGCACCAGCGGTCGGTTGCGATCCTGAATCATGCTGCTTGCCCTGCGCAGTAAGTCAGCTGCGATGATACGGGTGACCCTGAAGCAACGTCCACGCTCTGTAAAGCTGTTCGGCGACCACCACCCGCACCAGCGCGTGCGGCAGCGTCAGGGGCGAGAGTGACCAGACCTGATCAGCCTGTTCCCGGCAGCTGGGATCCAGTCCGTCTGCCCCGCCTGTCAGCAGCGCCACCGGCCCGGCGGCGGCCTGCCAGCGCTCCAGCTGCTGCGCCAGCTCGGCCGATGTCCACAGTGCGCCCCGCTCATCCAGCGCGACCACGTGGGCGCCGGCGGGAACGGCGCCGAGCAATGTATCGGCTTCGTGCCGCCGCCGCGTGGACGCATCGGCGGCAGCGCTGCGCAGCGGCGCGCCCAGGGCCCGTATCCGGAACTCGAGCTGCCGCGGCAAGCGTTTCTGATAGGTCTGCACACCGGCTTCCACCCAGCCCGGCATGCGCGAGCCGATTGCCAGCATTGTAATCTGCACCGCCATCAGGAACCCGCGAGATCAGCCGCCGGCGCGCTCTTTGTCAGGCGCGGTACCGAGTGTCCAGAGGTCTTCCAGCTTGTAGAAATCGCGCGTCTTCGCCTGCATGACATGGACAATGACGTCGTTCAGGTCAATCAACACCCACTCGGCCGACTCCTGACCCTCAATACCGAGTGGCCGAGCTCCTGCCTGCCGCACGTTTTCCACCAGCTTGTCCGACATCGAACGCACATGCCGATCCGACGTACCGCTGGCGATCAACAGGTAGTCGGTAACAGACGTGAGCTTCCGGACATCAAGGACTTTGACATCCTGAGCTTTCAGATCTTCCAGCGAAGTTTGCGCGAGCTCCAGCAGTTCTTCACTCTGCATTAATGGGTTTCTCCTGAATCGGGGCGGGTTGAGGGCGGACATAACAGGCGGCTTGCTGCGCTAACGGCATGGCCGCATCGGGCAGCAGGTAGCGCGGACTCACGCCACGCGCCAGTTGCGCGCGTATTGCGGACGATGAAATATCGAGCTGCGTGACCGCATGCATGAACAGCAGACCGGCAGGTTGCTCATGCAGAGCGGCGGGCGACGGCGCCCTGTGACGCATGACGAAGTCGGCCAGTTCACCGGCTTGCGGCGGCTGCCAGCCCGGCCGGTGCGCGACGATGATATGCGCCAGCGTCATGAGCTCGGACCACCGATGCCACCGGGGCAAGCCTAAGAAAGCGTCCATGCCGACAATCATGCTCAGACTGCGACTCCCCAACTGCGAGCGCAGCGACTGCAGGGTCAAAACCGTGTAGGAAGGTCCTTCCCGCTGCAGCTCTTGGGCATCGATCGTCACGTTGTCGAGGTCGGCGACGGCGGCTTCCAGCATGCGCAGACGCAGGTCCGCTGCGCCCACATGCGGTGCGCGATGCGGCGGATTCGCCGACGGCACCAGCCGCACTTCCGCCAGGCCAAACGCCGTTTGCAGTTCCAGTGCTGTGCGCAGATGCCCGACATGCACCGGATCAAAGGCACCGCCCATCATCGCCACCGAACCCGCGGAGTTTGCGGTTACCATTCAGGCTACGCCCACCGTCGGTGCCCGCACCCGACGCGCCGGCTCCGCGAGCAACACAATCAGTTCATACAAAGCTTGCCAGGGCGACCCCCGCATGGCGCCTTTACCAACCCGGTCCGCACTTGCCGCAGCCTGACCCACGCGGCGGATACTGGCGGCATTATGCGCCGCCAGGGCCCGCTGATAGAGACCCTGACTCTGCCGGAAGATGCGCAGGTCCTGCATCGCGGCACCGGGTGATTTGCCGGCATCCACTTGCCACCAGAGCTGCACCAGGTTGCGCGCTGCGTTGCTCAGCGACCAACACACCAGCTGCGGCGCAACGCCCTCGCGACGCAAGCCCGCGAAAACGCGCATGGCGCGCGCAAGATCCTGACCCAGCGCCGCGTCTGCCAGCTGATAGACAGTAAACCGGGCACCATCCGCGACGCTGTCGCGCACCGCCGCCACCGTAATCGGCGCCCCGTCCAGCAACAACTGCAGTTTGTTTATTTCCTGGTGCGCGGCCAGCAGGTTGCCTTCCGTGCGCGCTGCCAGCATTTGTGCGGCGTCGGCTTCTATCGCGATGCCGGCGGCCGCGGCCCGCCGCTGCAGCCAGGGCACGAGCCGGTCAGGGGGTATGCTGCGGATCGTCACCCACACGCCCGCGTTGCTCAGCGTCGCTGCCCATTTGGCTGCCCGGGCGGTCTTATTCAGCTCGGGCAGGTGGATGATACACAGCGTGTCTTCGGTCAGGGATGCGGCCAGCGTCCTCAGCGCCGCGGCCCCCTCGGTGCCCGGCTTGCCGCCGGGCAGCCGCAGCTCAAAAATGCGCCGACTGGCAAATAGCGACAGGCTGCGGAGCTCGGCAAACGTCTGGTCCCACGGGAATTTGTTGGCTTGCACCACCACGTGCGATTCGCGCTCGGTGTAACCGGCGTCCCGCGCGGCAGCCCGCAGCGCATCAGCGGCCTCACCGGCCAGCAGCGGGTCGTCGCTGGCGATGACATACAGTTGAGCAAGCTTGCCGGCTGCGAGGTGGCGCTGGAAACTGTCGGCCTCAAGATTCACGCGGCTGCATTCAACCGGGCTCTGCAGGCGCGGATGCGACCCACAGGCTCAGGCATCTTTGAACGCCGCCCAGTGAATGCACTCTTCTTCCAGCAGGATAGGAATCTCGTCCCGTATGGGGTACACAAGATCGCCGTCGGTGGTCACCAGCGCAGCTTCCATCGATTCAGCCAGCGGCGACCCACCATGATTCCGCACTTTACCGGCCTCGATCGCGCGGTTCACGGCGCCCAATGTAGCAGCATCCAAACGCTTGAGCGGACGCCGCGTGATCGGGCAGCAGATGATTTCGAGAAGGCGGCCATTGAGCTCAGCAGGCATAGCAGGGCTTGTCTCTGTCAAAGCCAACAGTTTACCTCAGGGTGACAGGCACCGCCTATGCGCGGCCTCCCCCGTGGCCTGTTTTTCGCTGCGTTGCAGCATGACCTGGCCACCAGCTGAAGCGTTCAGGAACCGGATCGTAGCCGCAGCCGCCCCACGGGTGGCAGCGCAGTAATCGCAGCAGCGCCAGCCACAGGCCACGCGCCTCACCGAAACGCTCCATCGCCTCCAGTGCATACGCCGAGCAAGTCGGCTGGAAACGGCAGCGCGGCGCCAGCATCGGCGACAGCCAGCGCCGATACCAGCGGATTAACCAGCGCATCGCGCCGCGTGCTCCTTGATGGCCTCAATCATCGACTGGAGGCCGTTGCTGCGGGTCGGACTTAAATGCTCATTAAGGCCAATGGCCGCAATAAAATCCGGTGGCGTGGCGAGAATGTCTGCAGGCCGGCGCCCGCTGTAGACGCGCATGACCACGGCTATCAGCCCGGAGACGATCGCCGAATCGCTGATTGCCTCGAAAGCGAGCTGATCGCCGCTCGGCACGGCTCGCAGCCACACCTGAGACTGGCAACCGGCCAGCAGGTATTCGTCGGTCCGGTATGCATCGGGGTAAGCCGGCAGCTTGCGTCCGAGATCAATCAGGTACTGGTATTTGTCCAGCCAGTTGTCGAACAGCTGAAACTCGTCGATGAGTTCAGCCTGCGCTTCCGCAATCGTTGTCATGCCGGATCTGCCCCCTGTGAGCCCGCGAGGCGCCACTGCGGGCCGTCAGGCCCATCCTCAACCACCACACCCATCGCGGTCAGTTCGTCGCGGATCCGGTCCGCGGCCGCAAAATCTTTGGCGGCCCGCGCCGCCGCCCGCTCAGCCATCAAGCCCTCAATCACGGCCGGCGAGATATCGGCATCGCCACCCTCGGTGAACCAGACATCAGGATCCGTTGCGAGCAGGCCCAGCAACTCGGCGCTCGCGCGCAGCTCAGCAGCCGCCGTCACCGCAGCGGCCGGCCGGGCAATCTTATTCAGATCGCGGGCCATACCAAACAACACCGCCAGCGCTCGCGGTGTATTGAGGTCGTCGTCCAGCGCCGCCACGAGCTCCGGGTGAGGAGCCGTCTCGCGCCAAATGGAGCTCCACCCGGATACGCGGCGCAGCGGGTTGTACAGCCGATCCAGTTTGCGGCGTGACTCCTCAAGCACCGCGGCCGACCAATCCAGCGGCTGGCGGTAATGCGCGCTCAGCAGAGCCAGCCGGACCGCTTCGCCCGGAGCCTGCTTCAGCAGTTCATGCACCAGCACCACATTGCCGACGGACTTCGACATCTTGGTGTGTTCAACGTTTACAAAGCCATTGTGCAGCCAATAGCGGGCAAAGGTCTGGCCACCATGGGCACAGCTGCTCTGGGCGATCTCGTTCTCGTGGTGAGGGAAGATCAGATCATGCCCCCCGCCGTGTATGTCAATCGTCGTCCCAAGGTGCCGGGCCGCCATCGCCGAGCACTCGATATGCCAGCCGGGGCGACCCCGGCCCCATGGACTGTCCCACCCCGGCTGCGCGGCCGTCGACGGCTTCCACAGCACAAAGTCACCGGCCGCTTCCTTGTAGGGCGCGACCTCCACCCGGGCACCGTCGATTAATTGCCGGGTGTCACGACGCGACAACTGACCGTAGTCGGGGAACGACGCCACCCGAAACAGCACATGGCCGGCGGCGGCATAAGCATGCCCGGACGCGATCAGCGTCGAGATCATCTCAATCATGGCGCCGATATGCGCGGTCGCGCGCGGCTCCACGTCCGGGGGCAGCACTCCGAGGGCTGCCATGTCTGCATGGTAAGCAGCCGTATAGCGCTCGGCGACCGCCGCAATATCCTCGCCCGCGGCAGCCGCTGCGGCGTTGATCTTGTCATCGACATCGGTGATATTGCGCGCGTATACGACCCCATAGCGGGAGCGCAGCAGCCTGACCAGGACATCGAAGACGACGGCGGGCCGGGCATTGCCAATGTGCGGCGGGTTATATACCGTCGGTCCGCACACATAGACCGTCACGCGTGCCGGGTCGCGCGGAACGAACGCTTCCTTGCGGCGAGTCAGGGTGTTGTGGAGATACAGGCTCATTTGGGCACTAGAAATCGGTGTAGCCCGCTATAATAACAATTACCGGGCCGAGCGTTGCTGCCCGGTGCGGCCCGCGGAGGGCCGGATAACTGGAGAATCACTTTGGACCCTGCAGCAATTTTTGGCCCGCGCCTGACCGTTGAGCAAGTTGAGGAAGGGCATACTCTGGCCCCGAAATTTGACGCCAACGGGCTGATCCCGGCCGTGACCACCGACTACGATTCGGGCGAACTGCTGATGCACGGCTACATGAACGCGACGGCGCTCGAGCTCACTATTAAGACCGGCGAAGCGCACTACTTCAGCCGCAGCCGGCAGGCTATATGGCACAAAGGGGCCACGAGCGGCCTTGTGCAGACGGTGCGCGAATTGCGTATCGACGATGACCAGGACTGCGTATGGCTGCGCGTTGACGTGCAGGGCGGCGCCAGCTGCCATGTCGGCTACCGCTCGTGTTTCTACAGAACCGTGCCGACGGGTCCGGATATCGCGACCGCCGAGCCGCTGGAGCTCAGTTTTACCGAACACGAAAAAGTCTTTGACCCGGAGGTTGTATATCCGGGGGTGGAAAACCCCACCAAACTGTAGTGCAGCACCGCCCTAACCCTCGGCCTGCCGGCGTGAGCGCCGCGGCAGGCGCGACCACGCATAAACAAACTCGATTGCACCGATCGTGATCAGCAGGTAGGCCCCGAGCTCAACGAATTCCTCGGCCACCACTTTCACCACGCGCAGGTAGTCATCCGCCAGTATCGCTCGCCACAAACCCTCGTGGCCGACCATTTGCGCAAACGGCACCAGCATAATAAAACCGGCCAGCAGCATCGCCAGTCCGGCCGACGGCCATGAGCGCCGCCAGCCCTGCACCAGGCCCACCCGATGCCGGATGCCATAGACACAGTTGGCCGCGATCAACACCCCGCACAGCACCTGCCAGAGGTTGTCCATCCCGTAGAAATCGAGAAAAAAATCGAGCTCGCGAACGAAGCACGCAGCCAACACCAAACTCAGGGTGAAAGCCATCGGCCGGCGCAACGGGTCGCGGAACCCGACCATTGCAAACAAAGCCGCTGAAATCAGCAGCAGGGTATGCTGCAGCAGCTCCACCGGTGACAGTTCACTGGTCTGAATATTCAGGCCCGCCAGCTGCGCGTCGAAATTGAGGCCGCTGGCGGTCCGGTCGGCAATCAGCAACAAGCTGAGCATGACGCCGAACACCAGCAACGCATACGCGAAATAGCGCAACAGAACCTGACGCATGGCTGTCAGAGCCGGGAGAGTTGCTGCGCTACCTGGCGCACGAGTTCTGCCGCCAACGCGGCCCGGATGGTTTCTTCCTCGCGCCGCTTGCCGAGCACGAGGGTGGCGTCATAGGTATAGTCCTGCAGGGCAGTCAATGTTCGGGGCGGCAGAACCTCCCGCCCGTCGACCCAAACAGAGTACCGCACGGTGTAAAAAACCTCATACTCCGTCGGCACGTTACGGCCGGAGACAGTCAGCACCGTCTGACCGGTGGTGTCCTGCTCAATGCGAATGACGGCCGAAGCCGCCACCACCGAGTCAACCAACTCGATATCGCCCTGTTCCAGCTCAACCCGCAGGCCCCGATAAAAATCCGTATAGCGGTCTGCTGTCGCCACGTGCGAGGTGGCCAGCACGTCCGGAAAGCGGGTTGCGCCCTGCATGCGGAACCCGCAGCCGCTCAGGACTGCCGCGGCCACGGCCAGCAACACCGTGGCCCGCAGATCAGACAACCACATTGACCAGCTTGCCCGGGACATAAATCACCTTACGCGGCTGACCGCCGTCCAGGAAACGCTGCACGTTGCGGTCGGCGAGCGCCTCCGCTTCGACCGCGGCGCGACTGCTGTCAGCCGGCAACCGGAGGCGGGCGCGCAGTTTGCCGTTGACCTGCACAACCAGCTCCATGGTGTCGAGAGTCCGCGCGCCTTCGTCGACCTGGGGCCAGTCCGCATCAATCACGGCATCCGCGTGACCCAGCTGGAACCAGAGGTGATGGCAGATATGCGGAACCATCGGCGACAGCATTAGCACAATACTGTCCAGCGCTTCCTGGACAAGCGTCTGATCGGTAGCGGACGCAACCTCGAAGCGACTGACCGCATTGAGCAACTCCATGGTGGCTGCGATGGCGGTATTGAAGGTATAGCGCCTGCCGATGTCATCCGTCACCTTGGCAATGGTGTCATGCACCTGGCGACGCAACTGCTGCTGAACATCGGTCAGCTGGTCATGCGGCGGGCGGACCCCGGCGCTGTAGCCGCTGGCAAGATGCGCCTGAACGCGATCCCACAGCCGGCGCAGAAACCGGAACGCGCCTTTTACACCCTCATCAGACCATTCCAGCGACTGCTCGGGCGGTGCCGCAAACATGATAAACAAGCGTACCGTATCGGCACCGTATTCATTGATCAGCGCCTCCGGGTCGACGGTATTGCCGAGCGACTTCGACATTTTCGCTCCGTCCTTCAGCACCATGCCCTGCGTCAGCAGGCGCTTAAACGGCTCGTTACTGGTGACCAGACCCGCGTCCCGCATGAGCTTGTGAAAGAAGCGCGCGTACAGCAGGTGCAAAATGGCATGCTCAATGCCGCCAATATATAAATCCACCGGCAGCCAGTAGTTGGCGCGCTCATCCAGCATTGCGGCGTCTGCATCCGGGCAACAGAAGCGGGCGTAGTACCAGGATGACTCCATAAAGGTGTCGAAGGTATCGGTTTCCCGCTGCGCGGGCGCGCCGGACTCGGGATCACTGACCGCAAGAAATTCTGGCATGCGCGCCAGCGGCGAACCCGCCCCGTCCAGCGTGACGTCCTCGGGCAGGACCACCGGCAAACCAGCCTCCGGAACCGCTTTGGGCTGGCCGTCAGTGCCGATGATCACCGGGATAGGGGCACCCCAGTAACGCTGCCGCGAGATCAACCAGTCGCGCAAACGGTAGTTGGTGCGCCGCGCACCGGACCCGGCTGCTTCCAGGTCGGCGGCGATAGCCGCGCGGGCCTCAGCAGAACTCAGGCCGTCATACTTGCCGGAGTTGACCAGCACGCCATCGGTAACAAAGGCTGCTTGTTCAAGATCAATGCTCACCTCAGGCGCGGCAGGCGCAATCACCTGCCGAATCGGCAAGCCGAAGCTGCGCGCAAATTCGTAATCACGCTGATCGTGCGCAGGGACGGCCATCACTGCGCCGGTGCCATACCCCATCAGCACAAAATTCGCGACCCAGACAGGCACCGGCTCGCCGGTTATCGGGTGCCGCGCGTTAATCCCCAGCGGGCGACCTTGCTTTTCGAGGGTTTCGACAGCCGCTTCGGACACACCGCCGCGCTGGCATTCGGTCAGGAAGGCTTGCAGTTCGGGGTTCCCCGCAGCAGCAGCCAAAGCCAGAGGATGTTCGGCCGCGACCGCCATGTAGCTGACGCCCAGCAGCGTATCGGGCCGCGTCGTATAAATGCGCAACGCGGCATCGTGCCCGTCGATGGGAAAATCGACCTCCAGACCTTCGGAGCGGCCAATCCAGTTGCGCTGCATAATTTTGACCGGCTCCGGCCAGTCCAGCGTATCAAGCTCGGCCAGCAGCTCGTCAGCATAGTCTGTGATACGCAAAAACCACTGTGGTATCTCGCGGCGCTCTACGACAGCGCCCGAACGCCAGCCTTTACCGTCAATAACCTGCTCGTTCGCCAGCACCGTCTGATCGACCGGGTCCCAGTTCACGACAGCGAGCTTTTTGTAGGCCAGCCCTTGCTCAAACAAACGGGTAAAGAACCATTGCTCCCAGCGGTAATAGGACGGCTCGCAGGTGGCGAGCTCGCGGTTCCAGTCGTAAGCCAGTCCGAGGGCCTTAAGCTGGCCGCGCATGTAAGCGAT
This sequence comes from Gammaproteobacteria bacterium, assembly GCA_036351295.1. GTDB lineage: Bacteria > Pseudomonadota > Gammaproteobacteria > Steroidobacterales. Next base: position 27,732 of record JAZBOT010000188.1, read on the forward strand.
ATTCTCGCGGGTCCACTGCGCCGGCGGCAGTCCATGCTTGAGCGCAGCGCCCTCAGCCGGCAAACCGAACGCATCCCAGCCCATTGGCTGCAAGACGTTCTTGCCCAACATGCGCTGATAGCGGGAAACGACATCGCCAATGGTGTAGTTCCGCACATGCCCCATATGCAGGCGACCACTCGGGTAAGGGAACATGCTCAGGCAATAAAACTTCTCGCGGGTCGCATCTTCCTGCGCCCGGAAACTGGCGTGCCTCTGCCAGAACGACTGCGCCTCAGTTTCAAGCTCGCTGGGGTTGTATGGGGCCGTGGTCAAGATCGCGCTCTCCGGGCGAATGCCTGCAAGGCAGGCAAGGATACACCAGCCGTCTCACGACAGCATGTGCGTCACCTCGGCGGTCGCACCTGCAGCCAGCGGCGCCAGCCGCTGCTTAACAGGGCCGCGAACGCCAGTGTGAGCACCGGCCAGTTGCCCAACCGCGCGTAGGGCGTCGGCCCGGTGTGGGGCAGCACCGGCATGCGGATCACGCCGGCTTCAAACTGCGGCAGCCGCTCCAGCACCCGGCCGGTCGGGTCGATCACCGCGGTGATGCCGGTATTGGTGGCTCGCAGCAGGTAGCGGCCCGCCTCCCGAGCGCGCATCTGGCTAATCTGCAGATGCTGATGCGGCGCTATCGAGTCGCCGAACCAGGCGTCGTTACTGACGTTCACCAGCAGCTGGGCCCGCGTAATAAACGGCAGCTGCTCAGCCGCAAAGGCGATTTCGTAGCAGATGGTTGTGGCAACCGGGACCCCTTTTGCGGTCAGCAGCGGCTGATCCGCTGCGCCCGACGCGATATCTTCGGAGGGCAGGTTCATAATCCGCAGCCAGCGCTTGGCAAACTCAGGCAGCGGAAAGTACTCCCCGAACATCACCAGGTGTCGCTTGTGGTACTCGCCGCTCTCTGTACCCAGCGCCCACAAGGTGTTGAGGTACTGCCCCTGCTCGGAATCATAGGTAAGGATACCGGTGAAGAGCTGAGTATCACGGCGGCGAAGTTCAGCCCGCAATTCGGTGATAAATTCGCTGACCTCGAAAGGAAACGCAGGAATCGCCGCTTCGGGCCAGACAATCAAATCCTGACCGTCAACTTCGAGACTGAGACGCCGGTACAGGTCCAGCGTTGGCTGCAGTTGGTCAGCCCGCCACTTACGCTCCTGCGGAATCGCCCCCTGCACCAGGGTTACGTTCAGGGGTGCTGTCACCGGCTCAGTCCAGCGGGCACGCTCCAGCGGCTGCAGCGCCAGCAGCGCAGCGGCGACAGCAGCAAAGGCCGCCAGCCGGGCAGGCCACGCGCGGCGCACGATTATCACCGTGAGACCCGCAAGCAACAGTGCCGCCATGGAGACGCCATAGACACCCAGCAGCGGTGCCAGCCCACCGAGCGGCGTGCTGACCTGACTGTAGCCCAGGCTCAGCCACGGGAACCCGGTAATCAACCAGCCCCGCAACCATTCGCACACCAGCCAGGCGCCGGGAAAAACCACCAGCCAGCGCCAGACGCCGTCATGCGGCGCCAGCCAGACCACCAGCGCACCGGTTGCCGCGATGTAGGCCGCCAGGGCCGCAACCAGCGCCAGCATCAGCAGCACCGCCAGCGGCGGCCACAGGCCGCCCAGAATGTTCAGGCTGATATACAACCAGTAAGTCCCGGCAACAAAATGGCCAAGCCCGAAGCTGTAGCCGATCCATGCAGCGTGCCGGACGCTGGCGTTACTCCACAGCAACAGGAGAAATCCCAGTGTCAGTGGAGCCACCCAGTGGTAACCGAAAGGCGCGAACGCGAGCACCTGGCAGGCGCCCGCTGCGGCGGCCATGATCAATGCGCTTGAGGGTGGTCGGGCAACGGCGACGCTTGCCGCCGACGCCTCGCTCATTCGGCGGCTTCCGCCGCTGCCCGGCGGCTCACCTCGAGGCGGTGGATGCGGCGCCGGTCAGCCGCGATGATTCGAAAGCGGAAGCCATCGTAATTGAGCGCTTCGCCGCGCCGCGGCATGCGGCCGAACTGCCGCATGATCAAGCCGCCGATCGTCTCGTAGTCTTCATCATCCAGCTTTGCGTCAAAGTATTCGTTGAATTCATCAATCCGGGTCAAAGCGAGCACCACCCAGTGGTTGCCCTGGGCTTCTATGTTGGGGGTCTCTTCCGGGTCATGTTCATCGTCGATTTCGCCGACAATTTCCTCAAGCACATCTTCGATGGTCAGCAGGCCCGACGTACCACCGTACTCATCGACAACCAGCGCCATGTGGTTGCGGCTGCTGCGAAATTCCTGCAACAAAGTATCGAGCCGCTTGCTCTCCGGGATAAAGGTCGCAGGACGCGTAAATGCGCCGAGATCGAGGGGCTTGTCAGGTGACTCAACAAAAAATTTCAGTACGTCCTTGGCCAGCAGGATGCCTACCACTTCATCGCGGTCTTCACCGATCACCGGGAACCGCGAGTGGCCGCATTCGACGATGGTAGCCAGCACCTTTTCGGCGCCCGAGTCACGGTCGATCACCACCATCTGCGAGCGCGGGATCATGACCTCACGAACCTGCATCTGCGAAACCTGCAGCACGCCTTTGAGCATGCGCAACTCCTGTTTGTCGAGCACCGCGTTCCAGCGCTCATCATCCAGCAGCTCGATCAACTCTTCCCGACTGTCAGGCTCGCCGCGCAAAAAGCGTCGCGCGCGCGACATAAATGACGGGCCGGAGCCTTCGTCAGACTGGCTGTCGTTCATCGCGGTCTATCCGGCCAGCCGGCCGCTCCCATACCATTGCTGAGGTCTTTTCCCATCATCGTCAGGTGTCTGCTTCATAGGGGTTGGCAAACTCAAGGTCGCGCATTATGCGTTGTTCCAACCCTTCCATGATAGCGGCATCCGCATCGTTTTGATGATCATAGCCTAGCAGGTGCAGCGTGCCGTGGACCGTCAGGTGCGCCAGATGGGCACAACAGCTCTTGCCTTGCGCTGTGGCCTCTGCCTGCACCACCGGCCAGCAAATCAGCAGGTCGCCCAGCTCCTGCTCCTCGGCGGGCTGTAACGTAACCGGACTACGGCCTGCCGGAAACGCCAGTACGTTGGTGGGCTGGTCGATGCCGCGATAACACCCGTTGAAGCGCTGACTTTCTGCCGCCTCCACCAGTCGAACCGTTACGCATTGCGGCAGCAGTGCTGGCGCGCGAGCAGCCGGCAGGGTCGCGTTCACCCAGCGGGAAAACTCCGCGGGTGCCGGCACCGCAGCCGCATCCGCGATGGCGAGCTGCAGGTTTAGCCGTGCCGCCGCGGTCACGGCGCCTCGTCCGCCTCCTGCGCACCCGCTTCATAGCCTTCATAGGCTTCGACGACCCGTTGCACCAGCGCATGCCGAACCACGTCACGGGACGTGAAAAAGCTGAAGCTTACTCCGTCAACATCCCGCAAAACATTCAGCACATGCCGCAAACCCGAAACCTGGTTGCGCGGCAAATCGATCTGCGTCACATCTCCGGTTACCACGGCGCGCGACCCAAACCCCATGCGCGTCAGAAACATCTTCATTTGCTCTACGGTCGTATTCTGCGCCTCATCCAGAATGATAAAGCTCTCATTCAGCGAGCGGCCGCGCATGAAAGCGAGCGGCGCGACCTCGATCACGTTTTTGTCGATCAGGCGGGCAACCCGATCGAACCCCAGCATCTCGTAAAGGGCGTCGTACATGGGCCGCAGGTAGGGGTCCACCTTTTGCGACATGTCGCCGGGCAGAAAGCCAAGCCGCTCGCCTGCCTCAACGGCGGGACGCACGAGCACGATCCGGCGCACGCGCTCCTGATCAAGCGCCTCAACCGCCGACGCAACCGCCAGATAAGTCTTACCCGTGCCCGCCGGGCCAATGCCAAACGACAGCTCGCTGTTGCGGAGATTGCGCACGTAGGCCTGCTGGCTCGGGCCACGCGGCTTGATGCGCATGCGCCGGGTCACGATAAACGCATCATTGACCGGACTATCGGCACCGGTCGCGACAGGCGCAACCTCGGCCCCCGCTTCCGGTATGGTTTCGAGATTCATCCTGGTTTCCTGCAAGCAATTGTGAACTGCGCGCGTATCGAGATTCTCGCGCCCCGCCAGAGCATAAAGGTCACGAAGCACCTGCGCAGCCACAGCAGATGCCGGCCCGGAGCCTTCGACGCGAAAATGATTGCCCCGGTTGCTGATATGCACGTCGAGACGCTGCTCAATTTGCCGCAGGTGCTCATCGAACTGACCGCAAAGATTGGCAAGCAACCGATTGTCCGCGGGCTCCAGCAGGAACTCCCGGGTTTGCAAGGCGGCGTTCAAGGGCTAAGCCAAGCCTCCGTGCAGGGAGCGCTCATGCAGCCTCCGTCTCAAGGAGCAGCCGTCCCCGCAGCGAATTGGGCAAAGCCTCGGTGATAACGACATCAACAAAGTGCCCCACAACCCCGGGGTCAGCCTGAAAATTGACCCAGCGGTTATTTTCGGTTTTGCCCGCCATCTCACGCGGGTTTTTTACCGACGGCCGCTCCACCAGCACCCTCTGCACGGTGCCTACCATCCCCATACTGATCGCCTGCGCCTGCTGATTGATGCGGGTCTGCAACCGCGCAAGGCGCTCCAGTTTTTCAGCGCGGCTGACATCGTCCGGGTAAGCCGCTGCCGGGGTGCCCGGCCGGGCGCTGTAAACGAAACTGAAAGACTGATCAAAACCCACTTCAGCGACGAGATTCATCGTAGCCTCGAAATCGCGCTCTGTTTCACCGGGAAAGCCCACAATAATGTCGGTCGACAGCGAGATGTCAGGCCGCAGCTCACGCAAACGCCGAATCTTCTGTTTGTATTCGAGCGCCGTATAACCGCGCTTCATCAGCGACAGAATTCGATCAGAACCACTCTGTACCGGCAAATGGAGGTAGTTGGCCAGTTTGGGGATGGCGCCAAAAGCGTCGATAAGACGATCACTAAACTCGAGCGGGTGGGAGGTGGTGTAGCGGATGCGCTGAATACTGTCGATGGCCGCTACATAGTGCAGCAGCGTCGCGAGATCGGCCTGCTGCCCCTGATGGGTCAGACCACGATACCCGTTAACATTCTGCCCGAGTAGCGTGACTTCACGCACACCCTGACGCGCGAGGCGCACAATCTCGGCCATCACATCATCCAGCGGCCGGCTGATTTCTTCGCCGCGGGTGTACGGGACCACACAGAAGCTGCAGTACTTGCTGCAGCCCTCCATGATCGAGACAAACGCGGTGGCCCCCTCGCTGCGCGGCGGCGGCAAACTGTCAAACTTCTCTATCTCGGGGAAACTGACGTCCACCACCGCCGCACCGGTGGCACGCGCTTCGGCTATCATCGCCGGCAAGCGGTGCAGGGTTTGCGGACCGAACACGAGATCCACGAACGGCGCCCGGCGGGTGATCGCCACCCCTTCCTGACTGGCGACGCAACCACCGACGCCAATAATCAGATCAGGCCGCGCGCGCTTCCAGTCTTTCCAGCGCCCGAGCTGGGAAAACACCTTCTCCTGAGCCTTCTCGCGCACAGAACAGGTGTTGAGGAGCAGCACATCGGCTGATTCCGGGCTGTCGGTGAGCTCCAGACCCAAGCTGTCGTGCAGTACGTCCACCATTTTGGTGGAGTCGTACTCGTTCATCTGACAACCGTAGGTCTTTATATACAGTTTGCCTGGCATGACCAGGAACTCTTGCTCCGGAAAGGCGCTGCGCGCGGAAAACCAGAAAATCAGCCTAGCGTATGAAGCCCAGACTTTCCAGCTTCACCAAAATCCGCTGAGCCGCGAGGTCCGCACTCATTTCTTCGGTGCGGATCACCATCTCCGGGTTCTGCGGCTCCTCGTAGGGATCACTGATTCCGGTGAATTCCTTGATGATGCCGGCGCGGGCTTTTGCGTACAGGCCCTTGCGGTCACGCGCTTCACAGGTCTCAAGCGCGGTCGCGACGTGCACCTCAATAAATCCCCCGAAGGGCGAAATCATGTCGCGCACGTGGCGGCGCGTTGCAGCGTAGGGGGCGATCGGCGCACAAATGGCGACCCCGCCGTTCTTGGTGATTTCGCTCGCAACGTAGCCAATACGGGTGATATTGAGGTCGCGGTGCTCCTTGGAGAAGCCCAGTTCGCTCGACAGATGCTTCCGCACATGATCGCCATCGAGGAGCGTGACATTGCGGCCACCCGTCTCCAGCAGCTTGACGAGCAGCGCGTTGGCAATCGTGGACTTGCCGGACCCGGACAGACCGGTGAAAAATACCGTGAAGCCCTGCTTGTGGCGCGGCGGGTAAGAGCGGCGCAACTCCTGCACGACCTTCGGGTACGAGAACCAGTCGGGGATCTCCAGACCCTCGGCCAGTCTGCGGCGGAACTCGGTCCCGGAGATATTGAGGACCGTATCAGTCTTCTCGGTCTCGTCCGCCGGCTGATACTGTGCCTTGTTTTCGACGTACACCATCATCTTGAAGGGCACCATCGAGATATCCATCTCTTCTTCATACTGTTTGAAGAGATCCTGCGCATCGTAGGGCCCATAAAACGGTTCGCCGTTGGAATCGTTGCCCGGGCCCGCATGGTCGCGGCCAATAATGATATGCGTGCAGCCGTAGTTTTTGCGAATCAGTCCATGCCAGATGGCCTCGCGCGGACCGGCCATGCGCATGGCCAGATTCAGCAGGCTGAGGCTGGTCGTCTGCTCGGGGTATTGTTCGAGCACATGCTCATAGCACCGGACTCGCGTGTAGTGATCGACATCGCCGGGCTTGGTCAGGCCCACGACCGGCTGGATCAGCAAATTAGCCTCGGCCTCCCTGGCAGCCCGAAACGTGAGCTCCTGGTGAGCCCGGTGCAGCGGATTGCGGGTCTGGAAAGCCACCACGCGACGCCAGCCGAGTTTGCGGAAGCGGCCGCGCAGCTCGGCCGGCGTGTCACGCAGCAGTTTAAAGTCGTAATGCGTCGGGGGCTCAACGCCGGCGAGCGTGCCACCGATGTACACGGGACCCGCTATGTTATTCAGGTAGTGCACGGCGGGATGTGCCTCATCCTGGCTGCCATAAACTTCGCGAGCCTCTCGCGCCTTGTCCGGGGTGTAAATGTCCGCCACGGTCATGACCGCAATCAACACCCCTTCCGGATCACGCAAAGCCAGCTTTTCACCCGGGGCAACCTCGGCCGAGAATTTCTCAGTGACATCCAGGGTAATCGGCATCGGCCACAAGATGCCGCTCGGCAGCCGCATATCGGCAACGACTCCCTGATATTCAGCCTCGGTCAGGAAGCCTTCCAGCGGCGAAAACGCGCCGTTGAGAATCAGCTCGATGTCGCAGAGCTGACGCTCGGTCAAATCCCAGGACTTGTAGTCCAGTGCATCCTGCTTGGCCTGCTCGGCGGCGTCTTCGTCGAGGTACAGCTGTTTTAGCTCGCCGCCATGTGGCTCTTTAAAAGCTCCCAATTGGTTCTTCCCGGAATGTGATGGTGCAGTTATTGATGAACGCAGACAGCTGCCCCCTGCCCGCCGGTGGGGCAGATATACAAAAGCGCGCTGCCTGATGAATTGCTTGTATTTAGAACGGGCTTTTGCCCGCCGTTTGCCGAACGCCCGAATGTGGTGTTAGCGACGGGATCAGCGGGCGCTAAATTATCACAGCCTACCCGGAGGACTCATATCCAATGGTTATAAAGCGATGAAGACCACTTATTTGTCAGCATTCACCGATCGTCCCCAAGGCAAGCAGGCCGCCGTAAGGGACCCGCTGCAACGCCGCTGACGTTGACAGCGGGTGGCTGATTCAGAACGGAATATCGTCTTCCCAGCCACCGTCATCGGCCGGCTCAGCTGCCGGCGCCGAGCGCGACCGCTGCCCGCCCATACTGTCGCCACCGGAACTCATGCCCCCGCCGCCGGCGCCGCCGCGGCTGCCGAGCATCTGCATGTCCCGGGCTTCTATTTCGGTAGTGTAGCGGTCGACACCGTTCTTATCCTGCCACTTGCGGGTGCGCAGCTTGCCCTCAATGTAAACCTGCGAGCCTTTGCGCAAATACTCGGCTGCAACCTCGGCCAGACGGCGAAACATCACGATGCGATGCCACTCTGTCTTTTCGACCTTCTCGTTGGTCTGCTTGTCATTCCACGATTCCGAGGTGGCCAGTGGAAAGTTGACAACGCAGTCACCGCTCGGCATGTACTTGGTCTCGGGGTCTGCGCCCAGGTTGCCGACCAAAATGACTTTATTGATGCCTCTAGACGACATACTGATTCCTTATCCGCACACTCAATAGCTAACTGATTGATTAAAATGATTTTATGGCCCGCGCTTGGCGGGCGTTAACGCATATTGTATGCCGTGCGTCGGCAAAAGACACCTGCGAAAACGCGCCGAACGCCCGGGATTGCGGCCGCGGCCTCCCTGAACCGGCATCTGTTCACCCGGCGCAGGCGAAACCCGTTATATTTAGCGGTTCCCCTTCGCCTCAGGTCAACCCCGATCATCATGCAGCATATTAGTATCCGCGGCGCCCGCACCCACAATCTGCAGAATGTTGACCTCGACCTGCCGCGCGAGCAGCTGATTGTGATCACGGGCCTGTCGGGCTCGGGCAAGTCATCGCTCGCCTTTGACACCATTTATGCCGAGGGCCAGCGGCGCTACGTGGAATCACTGTCTTCCTACGCCCGCCAGTTCTTGTCGATGATGGAAAAGCCCGATGTGGACCACATCGAAGGTCTGTCGCCTGCCATTGCGATCGAGCAAAAGTCGACCTCGCACAACCCTCGCTCCACCGTAGGAACCGTCACAGAAATCTATGACTACCTGCGGCTGCTGTATGCGCGGGCGGGCATCCCGCGGTGCCCCGATCACGGTACCGACCTGCAGGCGCAGACCATCAGCCAGATGGTCGACCAGGTGCTTGAAATTACAGCGGGCACCCGGCTACTACTGCTGGCGCCGGTGGTGCAAAACCGCAAGGGCGAGCACGTGCAGCTGCTTGAGGAGCTCCGCGCCCAGGGTTTTGTCCGCGCCCGGATTAACGGGGAAGTCTATGAACTCGACGATCCGCCGAAACTGGACCTGCGCCGGAAACACAGCATTGATGTCGTCGTGGATCGCTTCAAGGTTCGCGATGACCTGCAACTGCGCCTCAGCGAGTCGTTCGAGACAGCCCTGAAGCTGGCCGACGGCGTTGCACGAATCGCCTGGATGGACGAGCCCGGGCGCGCTGAACTCGTGTTCTCGGATAAATTTGCCTGCGCTGAATGCGGCTACTCGCTGACTGAGCTGGAGCCACGCTTATTTTCGTTCAACAATCCGCTGGGCGCTTGCGAAAGCTGCGATGGCCTGGGCGTCAAGCAGTTCTTTGATCCGTCCCGGGTGGTCAAGAACCCCTCTCTCAGTCTCGCCGGTGGCGCGATACGCGGCTGGGATCGCAGGAATTCCTACTACTCGCAGGTCATTCAAAGCCTCGCGGATCATTTTGATTTCGATGTCGAGGCACCGTTTGCTGATTTGGGTGAGGAGATTCAGCAGATACTGCTGTACGGCTGCGACGCCGAGGTGGAATTCGTCTATCGCAGCAGCCGAGGCGCCAAGTACCGGCGCACCCACCCCTTTGAGGGTGTGCTGCCAAACCTGGAGCGCCGCTATCGCGAGACTGACTCCGGCACCGTGCGCGAGGAACTCGCCAAGTACCTGAGTATTCAGCCCTGTCCTGCATGCGCGGGCACCCGTCTCAACACCGCCGCGCGGAATGTCTTTGTAAAACAACGGACCATCGCTGACATCAGTGCGGATTCGGTCGCCGATGCTCTGGCGTTCTTTGCCGCCCTCGACCTCAAGGGCGCCCGCGGAGAGATTGCGGCCAAAATAGTTAAGGAAATATACGAACGGCTGCGGTTTCTGGCCGACGTCGGCCTTCAGTACCTTACTCTGGACCGCAGCGCCGAGACGCTGTCGGGCGGCGAGGCGCAGCGCATCAGGCTGGCGAGCCAGATAGGCTCCGGGCTGGTCGGGGTTATGTACATCCTGGACGAGCCGTCGATCGGACTGCATCAGCGCGACAATGAGCGGCTGCTGAACACGCTGGTGAGGTTGCGTGATCTGGGCAACACGGTCATGGTCGTCGAACATGACGAGGAGGCCATCATGGCGGCCGACTATGTGGTCGACATTGGCCCCGGTGCCGGCGTGCATGGCGGCCGCGTGGTTGCCCAGGGCACCCCACAGCAAATCATTCAGGCGGCCGAATCATTGACGGGTCAGTACCTGTCGGGCCGGCGCAGCATCCCGGTCCCGCAGACCCGCAACAAACCTGACCAGGCGCGGCAGCTGCGCATCCGCGGCGCGAGCGGTAACAATCTCAGGAACGTTGACGTCGATATACCGATTGGGCTGCTGACCTGTGTGACCGGGGTTTCAGGCTCCGGCAAGTCAACCCTGATTAACGAAACCCTGTACAAGAAGGCCGCGGAGCTGATCAACAACAACAGCGATAAAGCGGCTCCCTGCCAGTCAATCGATGGCCTCGAGCTCGTTGACCGGGTGATCGACATCAGTCAAAGCCCGATAGGCCGGACGCCCCGATCGAATCCGGCGACTTACACGGGTCTGTTTACCCCCATGCGCGAACTGTTCGCCGGAACTCAGGAGGCTCGCTCCCGCGGCTACAAGGCCGGACGGTTCAGCTTTAACGTCAAGGGCGGCCGCTGCGAAGCCTGTCAGGGTGACGGCCTAATCCGTGTGGAGATGCATTTCCTGCCCGACGTTTATGTCCCGTGTGACGTCTGCGCGGGCAAGCGCTACAACCGCGAGACGCTGGAAATTACCTACAAGGGGTACAACATCCACCAGATGCTCGACATGACCATCGAGGATGCGCTTGAGGTGTTCCGCAATGTTCCGGTCATTGCCCGCAAGCTCGAAACGCTGATGGACGTCGGCCTTGGCTATATTCGTCTCGGCCAGAGTGCAACAACCTTGTCCGGCGGCGAAGCGCAACGGGTGAAACTCGCAAAAGAGTTGTCGAAACGCGCCACCGGACAAACACTGTACATACTCGATGAACCCACCACCGGCCTGCATTTTCATGACGTCGCGCAACTCATGAAGGTACTGCAAACTTTGCGCGATCAGGGGAACACGGTCGTCATCATCGAGCACAATCTCGACGTCATCAAGATGGCTGACTGGATCATAGACATGGGGCCCGAGGGCGGCGCTGGCGGTGGCGAGGTAATAGCGACAGGCACGCCTGAGGACGTTTCCGCGAACCCTGACTCAAGCACCGGCGCCTATCTTACCCCGTTGCTAAATATGCAACGTAGCTCGCAGCATGGCAGCGCCTAGCGGGCCAGGCGATTCCGCAGCCCGAACAGCAAGCCAACACCCGATGCGAACAGCCAAACTGCTGCCGGCACAGGTATCGGGGCCAGGTTCAAGCGTACATTGTAGTTCGACTGACCCGACACAAGCGAAGGGCTGGAGAATGCATCGCTATTCACCGAAGCACTGACACGAAGCGTATAAGTATCGGGATCCAGAATCCCAGACAACACGATGTTTCGCTCAAAGTCCTGCGAAGTAAAAGATGTACCCGCACTCAGGTTGAAAAAATTAGACGATAGCGACAACGTAGCGCCACCACGAGAGCCGGTACCACTAATCTGATCAAAACCCAGCAGCGCGCTTAGACTAAAGTTGGTCGGTTCATCGACAACGAAGCGGACCTCGAACTGGGAGGACGCATCGGCTTCCGAGAAGCGGTTATTACCAGAGCCTGGTTCCAGGTCAACCACACCAAATGCCGTACCGGATGCTGAGAAAACAGATGTGCCAATGTTGGAGACTATTGTGGCGACACTGCGCGCCGAGTTGGGGTCCGCAGTTCTGGTCTCGTCAAGGGTCTGATTGTAGATGCCGGTATTGTTCGCGGACACATCGCTGACGTTCCAGCTATTGGTTCGAGTTTCCGAAGAGATACTGCCGCTGGAGCGAATTAAGCGATTGTCGTCAACGATAGTGACCGGGGCCGCATGAGTTACGCTTGCCACCCCCAACGCGCATAAAACCAGAGCCAACCTCAGGGCTGGCAGATAGACGCTGTTCATAACTCCCCCGTTTTTCCCGCTTGGCGGGTGCTTTATTGTTGTTGTTTTGCTTCGCAAGCCACAGGCAACTCTGGCGTGGACGCAATTTTTTGTTTTCTGTACTTTTATTATCTTAGCTCAGCCGTGGCGTGAAAACCAAGGCGTCAAAGCTTATTATGTCATTTGCCTATGCCAACTTGGAAATGCCTACGGCCTGGCGCACCGCATCAATAGTCTGCGCGGCAGCCGCGCAAGCCCTGCTGCTGCCAGCCACGAGCGTCGCTTCTACGTAGGAAGGGTCTTCGAGCAACCGTCGGTACTCCTCCCGAGGCCCTGCCAACTGCGCGTCGAGGCATTCGAACAGGCGCTGCTTGGCATCACCCCAGGCCAGCCCGGCCTCCAGCTCCTGCCGAAACTCAGCAGCAGCCGCGACATCGGCGAAGGCACTGAACAGCTCGAATACCGTGCTGTCGTCAGGGTCTTTCGGCTCACCGGGCTCCAGCGAGTTGGTCTTTATTTTCATTATCTGCTTGCGCAGCTGCTTGGCGGGCAGGAATAGCGGGATCGTGTTGTTGTAGCTCTTGCTCATCTTGCGTCCGTCCAGCCCGGTGAGGATTGCAGCACGCTCGTCTACCACCGCTTTGGGCAGAACAAAGACTTCACCGTAGATATGATTGAAACGCTGCGCGATATCGCGTGCCATTTCGACATGCTGGATCTGGTCTTTGCCAACCGGCACCTGGTGCGCATTGAACATCAGGATATCCGCGGCCATGAGCACCGGGTAGCTGAACAGCCCCATAGTGATGCCCTTGTCCGGGTCGCGTGAACCACTGTCTTCATTTTCCTGCACAGCCGCCTTATAGGCATGCGCCCGGTTCATCAGCCCTTTCGCGGTGACGGTACTCAGGATCCAGCTCAGCTCAGCGATCTGCGGCACGTCAGACTGCCGGTAGAATACCGAATTGGCCGTGTCGAGCCCCAAAGCCAGCCAGGTTGCCGCCACCGCCAGGCTGGACTCGCGCAGCAATCGCGGATCGCGGTTCTTAACCAGCGCATGGTAGTCGGCGAGAAAATAGTAGGCGTTGTTCTCGGCGGTACGGCTGGCCTCGATCGCCGGGCGAATGGCGCCGACGTAGTTACCCAGGTGCGGGATACCGGTGGTCGTGATACCGGTGAGAACGGTTTGGCGGTTCATGGTGTGGACTCATCAAAGGCAGCGCGCCGGAGCAATGCACGTTTTTCTAAGGCATCAAGGGTGGCTTTGTCCAAACCGCTGACCGGCTCAAACTGCTCACCCATAACCAGTGTTACATCAGTCTCGGGTCGGTACTCCGGCCATACAGGTAACCCGGGGCCATTGGGGTTGCCGGTCTTGGCGAAATTAAGCCAGTAGCCCCGCACGGTATCCCCCCAGGCCAGGTCAGCTGCGCTCGGGGCATGTTCAGCGGCCAACCCGGGGCGCTGATATTCCGGGTGTTCCGCAATCTGGCCAAACAGATAAGGCATCTCGACACCGTGGCCAGCGCCAGGCACCTTGCCACGAATCGCCGTCTGCACATAGTCAACCCGGAACAACCAGGCGGGTGCGGCCACGTTAGCCATTTGCTTGCCCAGATACCGGGTCGAAGACAGAAACAGCCCTTCCGCGAACCAGCGCTGCGACAGTCCGATTCGCGTCCACTGGTCATCGAACATGGCGAGGTCTTCGTCACTCAACCCGGCAATCAGCGCGCCGCCCAAGAACCATTTACCGATCAGCGGTATACCATCGATCTGGTTCCACTCCCAGGAGTTGGCGCCACCCATATACGGCACATCGTGCTGCTCGCCGCGCTCAAAGACCTGCGCAATGTGGTCGGCCACCACGATGCCATCAACCACCGGGTTAAACGGCTTCTGCTTCGCATTCTGATATTCGACCAGTTGCTGCCAGGTCAGGCTGCGCAGGGCAGCGACAATGGCCTCGTCCGTACCGGCCGGAATGGCAAAATATTCCGCAAGCAAGACACCCAGATCTTCACTGGACGCGCCGACAGGTCCGCGCGGCAGACGCTGGCTAACATGTTGATTGCGGTCGAGCAATATGCCGCTGCCCTGCGCTATCGCTTTATGAAACAATCCGCGCGACTGCGGTGTCGTCATCAATGCATTCACAGAGACGCCACCCGCCGAGTGACCGAATATGGTGACATTTCCCGGGTCGCCTCCGAACGCCGCTATGTTTTGTTGCACCCACTCCAGTGCGGCGAGCTGATCAAAAATACCGTAGTTGGCCAGCGGTTCCCCGGCCTGCAGGCGGCTGAGCGCCGGGTGTGCAAAGCGCCCCAGATAGCCGAGGCGGTAGTTGACGAAAACGACAACCACCCCGGCTTTTGCGAGCTCAGTGCCGTCGTAGAGGGGCATGACGTTGGAACCATACTGAAAATTGCCGCCGTGGATATAGAACATCACGGGCAGGGATTGCTCCGCAGCGCCTGCCGGGGTCCAGATATTGAGCGTGAGACAATCTTCGTCAATCCCGGCGCGCATGATCGCGGCATCAACCCACGGCGGGTACTTCCCGAGCGGTTGCGGACACGCATGACCGTACTGCGTCGCATCGCGCGGTGCAGACCATGGCTGCACCGGCTGCGGTGGCCGCCACCGCAATTCGCCTACCGGGGGCGCGGCGTACGGTAAGCCCAGAAAGCGCGCAATACCATCCTCTACAGAGCCTACGATATCGCCGGACGCAATCGCGACCGTCTCCGCGGCACCGGCCATGCCGGGACCGCTCAGCATGCAGGCACAGATCAACGCGGCGAATAATGTTGGTTTCATGGCGATACTTTATCCATTAGGAGGAACTGATTCTAGCGCGCTGCGGCGCTGCCCAAGTGAATCGCGACACTGATATAGTTGTCGAATGAGCAATCCTGACGGTGTTAACGAGCTGTACGCCGCCCATGTCAGCGAACTGACCGCACACTATGCCGAAGTGCTGCACGCCGCGCACGTTGACGCCGTTGTGATCGGGGCTGGCACGCCGCATCCGGTTTTCCTGGACGATCAGCACCTGCCGTTCAAGCCCAACCCGTATTTGCTGCACTGGGGCCCGCTGACGGAGCACCCGGGCTCGGCACTGGTTGTGCGGCTAGATGCCGATCCGGAATGGCTCATCCACACCCCTGTGGACTACTGGCACAAAGTACCGCAGCCACCGGACCTGCTGGCTGAGGGCCCGGTGCGTATCACCGTGGTAAACAGCGCAGACGATATTGCGAATCGCGTGCAGCAGCTGCCCAAAAGGCGAGCCTTCATTGGCGAGGCCGTGAAGCCTGAGGACCGCTTTGGCATAGCCAACACCAATCCTGCAGCCCTGATTGCCGCAATCAATGAACTGCGCACGCGTAAGTCACCATGGGAGGTGGATAATATGCGCCGGGCGACAGCGCGCGGCGTCCGCGGGCACCTGGCGGCTGAGCGCTGCTTTCTTGCGGGCGGGAGCGAATATGACATTCACTTGGCATTTCGCTCGGCCTGTCGCACAACCGACGCGGAAATGCCTTATCCGGCTATCGTAGCGCTGAACGCGCATGCGGCCACTCTGCATTATCAGCGACTTGAGCGAACCGTGAGCGCGCACCACAGCCTGCTCATCGACGCCGGCGCTGCCTGGCAAGGCTACGCAAGCGACATTACGCGCACACATTCGGAGGATGCAGAATTCGGCGCATTGATTGAGGCTATGCATGAGCTGCAGCGCGCATTGTGCGAAGCCGCACTGCCCGGGGTCGACTACCGCGAATTGCACCATGCGGCGCATCTCGGTATTGCAGGCCTGCTGCGTGATGCGGAGTTGATTTCCGTAGCGCCGGAAACTGCCGCGGAAGCCGGCATTGTCCGGTTTTTCTTTCCCCACGGGCTCGGGCATTTTCTCGGGCTGCAAGTGCATGATGTGGGAGCGCTGTACACGCGCGGATCCGCCACGGATACAGCCGCGTCGAACGGCGCGGACAAACATTTGCGCTTAACCCGAACGCTGCAGCCGGGCAATGTACTGACGGTTGAACCCGGACTGTACTTCATACCCTCGCTGCTGGACGAGCTGCAAAGTTCACCGCATACCGGGTGCATCAACTGGCCGCGCATCGACGGACTGCGGCCATTTGGTGGCATCCGGATTGAGGACAACATCCATATTACCGACCAGGGTAATGAAAACCTGACGCGGGCAGCCTTTGCGGCGGCCGCCGAGTCGGAAGCAGACTCCGGGTAGCAGATCTGTGAGCGCACGCCCGCCCGGCAAAAAAAGCCCACCGAGGTGGGCTTTTTCGTGATTTCCTGCGGCTGCGACCGAGCGACTACTCTACGGCAGCTACCGTCTCCTGCTCCGGTTGATCAAGCAGCTGCACCACCGCCATCGGCGCTGCGTCACCCGGCCGGTGTCCGGCTTTCAATATCCGCAGATAGCCTCCCGGCCGGTCCTTGAAACGGGGGCCAAGCTCATTAAAAAGCTTGCCGACTGACTGTTTATCCCGCAAGCGCGAGAACGCCAGTCGCCGGTTGGCCACGCCATCGACTTTCGCCAGCGTAATCAGCGGCTCAATCACCCGCCGCAGCTCTTTGGCTTTAGGCACGGTGGTGCGGATTGTCTCGTGTGCAATCAGTGACGCCGCCATGTTGCGATACATGGCCTTGCGGTGACTGCTTTTTCGGCCCAGCGTGCGGCCTGACTTCTGGTGTCGCATGGTTATCTACCGTTGTTCAGATGGGACCGCTCAGGCGGCGACATCATCGTTATTGGCCAGGCTGGCCGGCGGCCAGTTGTCCACCCGCATGCCGAGCGCAAGCCCATGACTTTCCAGCACTTCCTTGATTTCGGTCAACGACTTCTTGCCAAGGTTTGGGGTGCGCAACAACTCGACCTCGGTACGCTGAATCAGGTCACCGATGTAGTTGATATTCTCGGCCTTCAGGCAATTCGCAGAGCGCACTGTAAGCTCCAGTTCATCAACCGGCTGCAGCAGCTTGGGATCAACCTGGGACTCAGAGGTGGCGGCTGTGGCCTCGTCCTGACCCTGCAGGTCGACAAAAACATCCAGCTAATCTTTGAGGATGCTGCCGGCACGCCGGATGGCCTCTTCAGGGTCGATCGTGCCGTTTGTCTCGATATCAATCAGGAGCTTGTCCAGATCAGTACGCTGCTCAACGCGGGCCGACTCCACGGTGTAACTGACGCGCCGGACGGGCGTAAACGAAGCATCGAGATGCAGCAGGCCAATACGGCCGGTGTGCTCCTCCAGGTTCACCGTGCGCAGCGCCGGACGATAGCCGCGACCGCGCTCAACGGTCAGGGTCATCTTTAGTTCGCCGGTGCTGGTGAGGTTGGCAATCACCAGGTCCGGATTGATCACTTCAATGTCGTGATCGGTCGAGATGTCCGCGGCCGTGACGGGTCCCAGACCGCTCTTGTGCAACACCAGCTCAGCGCTGTTGCGCGAATGCATGCGCAGGGCAACCTGCTTGAGGTTCAACAGAATCTCAACCACGTCTTCCTGGACGCCTTCGATGCTGGTGTACTCATGCAGCACGCCTTCAATATCCACTTGCGTAATGGCTGCGCCCGGCATACTGGACAACAGCACGCGTCGCAGGGCATTACCCAGCGTATGGCCAAAACCACGCTCAAAGGGCTCGATTACGACGCGAGCCTTGTTGTCGGTCTGCGACTGAACCCGCACGATGCGGGGCTTCAGAAAATCGTTGATGTCAGACATCGGCTACTGTCTCCTGCCGTTACTTGGAGTAAAGCTCAACCACCAGGTTCTCGTTGATGTCCGGCAGGACATCCTCGCGTTCCGGTGCAGAGCGGAACAGTCCGCTCAGAGCCTTCTCATCCACTTCGACCCAGTCGGGCCGGCCCACCTGGGCCGAAATTTCCAGGGCATTTTGAATACGTGACTGTTTGGCTGCTTTCTCGCGAATCGCCACATTGTCACCCGCTGCTACCTGGTATGAAGGTATGTTCACCACGTTGCCATTAACCGTCACCGCTTTATGGCTGACGAGCTGCCGGGCTTCAGCGCGCGTTGCAGCGAAACCCATACGGTAAACCACGTTGTCCAGCCGGCATTCGAGCATACGGATAAGATTCTCACCGGTCGAGCCTTTACGCTGCGCCGAAGACTTGTAGTAGTTACGGAACTGTTTTTCGAGCACCCCGTACATGCGGCGCAGCTTCTGCTTCTCGCGCAGCTGCAAACCGTAGTCGGACATGCGGCCACGACGGGCGCCTGCGACTGAACCTGGCAGAGTCTCGTGCTTGCACTTGGCTTCAAGCGGTTTGACGCCGCTTTTCAGGAACAGATCCGTTCCCTCGCGGCGTGACAGCTTGCATTTTGGTCCCAGATATCTGGCCATTTAATCTTTCCTCAAACTCGCCGTTTCTTGGGCGGGCGACACCCGTTATGCGGAATCGGGGTAACGTCTTCAATATTCGAAATACGATAACCCGCGTTGTTTAGTGCACGAACCGCTGATTCGCGCCCGGGGCCCGGCCCCTGCACGCGCACCTCCAGATTCTTCAACCCATACTCCTGCGCAGCAACGCCCGCCTTCTCTGCGGCAACCTGTGCAGCAAACGGGGTGCTCTTGCGCGAACCCCGAAAGCCGCAGCCGCCCGCTGTCGCCCAGGACAGGGCATTACCCTGTCGGTCGGTAATGGTAATAATCGTGTTGTTAAAAGTCGCCTGAATGTGGGCGATACCATCGACCACGGTCTTTTTGACTTTCTTCTTTGTCTTCTGTGTTGCCATAGTTAAACGGTCCGTTTATTTCCTGATCGGCCGCCGCGGGCCCTTGCGGGTACGGGCGTTAGTCCGGGTACGTTGGCCGCGCAGCGGCAAGCCGCGGCGATGGCGAATGCCGCGATAGCAACCCAAATCCATCAGCCGCTTGATTGACATCGCGGTCTCACGGCGCAGATCACCTTCGACGGACAGCTTGGCCACCTCGTTACGCAACCGCTCAACCTCTGGCTCGCTAAGATCCTTAACCTTCGTGTCAGGCGGGATCTCGGCTACGGCGCAGATTTGCCGTGAACGGGTCTTGCCGACGCCATAGATGCTGGTCAGAGCAATCACGACGTGCTTGTTCAGGGGTATATTTATGCCTGCAATACGGGCCATTAATGTTCTCCGCTCAAGGCCCTAGCCCTGACGCTGTTTGTGCCGCTTGTCGGTGCAAATAACACGCAGTACACCTTTTCTGCGGATGATCTTGCAGTTTCTGCAGATCTTCTTGACTGATGCTCGAACCTTCATCGTTCTCTCCCAAGAACCTGGAAGCCAGGGCGACTAGCGCACCTGGCCGGCGCGGCCATAGCCGCGCATGTTTGCTTTCTTCAGCAGTCCTTCATACTGCTGCGACATCATGTGCCCCTGCAGCTGAGCCATGAAATCCATCGTGACCACCACGATGATCAGCAGCGAGGTTCCGCCGAAATAAAACGGCACCTGCGCATACAGAATCATGAATTCGGGCAACAGACACACTGCTGTGATGTAAATGGCGCCCCAGAACGTCAGCCGGGTAAGCACCTTGTCGATGTACTCAGCCGTCTGCTGCCCCGGACGTATACCGGGTATAAACCCACCGGAACGCTTCAGGTTGTCTGAGGTTTCCCGCGAGTTGAACACCAGCGCGGTGTAAAAAAAGCAGAAAAACACGATCAGGCCCGCATAGATCATGATGTAGATCGGCTGCCCCGGTGACAGCTTGGCCGCCAGCGTGGTCAGCCAGCTAAAGCTGGGATTGGTGCCAACCCACCCGGCAATCGTTGCAGGAAACAGGATGAGGCTGCTGGCAAAAATCGGCGGGATAACGCCCGACATGTTGATCTTAAACGGCAAGTGGGTCGACTGCCCGGCCATCATGCGGCGACCCTGCTGCCGCTTGGCGTAATTGACGGTAATGCGGCGCTGGCCGCGCTCCATGAACACCACAAAATAGGTTACGCCCAGTACCAGCAGAATCAATGTCAGGGCCAGGAGCGGCGACATCTCACCGGTGTTCACCAGTTCCAACGTGCCGCCGATTGCTGCCGGCAGGCCAGCGATAATGCTGGACAGAATAATCATCGAAATACCGTTACCGATGCCTCGCTCGGTAATCTGCTCGCCCAGCCACATCAGGAACACGGTACCCGTGACCAGGGTCACCGCGGCGGTAAAAACGAAATTCGGGCCCGGGCTGATGACCACACCCTGATTCTGAAACGCGACCGCTGCGCCAACAGACTGCGCCGATGCGAGCAGCACAGTGCCATAACGCGTGTACTGGGTAATCTTGCGCCGCCCGGCCTCACCCTCTTTCTTCAGCGCGGCGACCTGCGGCAGGACCACACCCGCCATCTGCATGATGATCGACGCGGAAATATACGGCATGATCCCCAAAGCAAAAATACTGAGCCGCTCGAGAGCGCCACCCGAGAACATATTGAACATGCTCAGAATCGTGCCGGACTGCTCCTGGAAGAACTGCTCCAGCGCCACCGGATCGATGCCCGGGACCGGGATAAACGTACCAATACGGTAGACAATCAGCGCGCCCGCGAGAAACAGCAGGCGCGCGCGCAAATCAGCGAAGCGCGAAGCGTCGCCGAGAGCTGCTGCCGGATTTGCTGATTTCCCTTTAGCCACTTACCGTATTCAACCTGTTGTTATCAATGCGTTCGTTGCGTGTCAGTCTGTAATGCTGCCGCCGGCCGCTTCGATGGCCGCGCGCGCGCCCTTGGTGACGCTGACGCCCTGCAGCTTCACCGGCTTGCTGATCTCACCGCTGGCAAAAACTTTTACCTGTCGGGTCTGCTGCGGTACCAGACTCGCTTTCTTAAGTGCCAGCAGGTCGATCACTTCGTCATCCAACGAGTTAAGCTCGCTCAACCGCACCTCAGCCGAGAGCCGCGCCTTCGCAGAGCGGAAGCCGATCTTGGGCAACCGCCGCTGAATCGGCATCTGGCCGCCTTCGAAACCCACTTTGTGGAACCCGCCCGAGCGCGCTTTCTGGCCTTTTACGCCGCGGCCACAGGTCTTGCCCTGGCCGGCCGAGTGCCCACGACCCACGCGTTTGCCGGCTTTGCGGCTACCATCAGCGGGGCCCAAGTTATTCAGTCTCATTTAAGCTTCCTCGACCCGCAGCAAATAAGAAACCTTATTGATCATGCCGCGATTCTCCGGCGTGTCTTCGACAACCACCGTGTGATTAATACGCCGCAAACCCAAGCCGGCCACGCATGCCCGATGGTTTTTCAGACGACCGTAACGGCTCTTCAATAACGTAACTTTTAGCTTAGACATCAGATCAACCCGTAATATCGGCCACGGACTTGCCGCGCTTGGCGGCGATGCGCTGCGGCGACTGCACGCTTGTCAACGCGTTAATAGTGGCGCGCACCAGATTAATCGGGTTGCGCGACCCATAACTCTTCGCCAGCACATTGCGCACGCCCGCCGCCTCAAAGACAGCGCGCATCGCGCCGCCCGCGATAACGCCGGTACCCTCGGATGCAGGCTGCATATAGACCTTGGTCGCGCCATGCCGACCAATCATCTGGTAGTGCAGGGTGTCATCGCTCAGCGACACGCGCTCCATGTGATTGCGCGCTGCCTGCATTGCCTTCTGGATAGCGAGCGGTACTTCCCGCGCCTTGCCGTAACCGAAACCGACGCGACCTTTGCCATCGCCGACCACCGTCAAGGCTGTAAAGCCGAACTGGCGGCCGCCTTTGACAACCTTGGCAACGCGGTTCACGACCACAAGCTTCTCAATGAAGTCGTCGCCTGAACCCTGATGATCTTGTTTAGCCATGCTCTTTACCTTGCCAACCTGCTAAATCCGCAGGCCTTGCTCGCGCGCAGCATCAGCCAGCGCTTTTACCCGACCGTGATAGCGGAAACCTGAACGGTCGAACGCCACCTGCTCAATGCCGGCCGCCTTCGCCTTTTCTGCGATCAGCTTGCCCACAGCCTGCGCTGCCGCAATATTGCCGGTACCCTGTAAATCTTTCTTGACGTCCGCCTGAGTCGTCGAAACGCTGACCAGCACGGTACCGCCATCGGGCGCGATAACCTGTGCGTATATGTGTCGCGGCGTGCGATGTATAGCCAGCCGCGCGACCCCAAGCTGACGAATCTTGGCGCGAGTCTTGCGTGCTCGACGCTGCCTGCTTGCTTTCTTTTCCATTAAAACTCTGCCTGAACCTATTTCTTTTTGGCTTCTTTGCGCACGACGTGCTCGCCCGAATAACGCACACCCTTGCCCTTGTAGGGCTCCGGCGGACGGTAGGCGCGAATCTCGGCAGCGATCTGGCCAACACGCTGTTTATCAATACCTTTAACGAGAATCTCGGTCTGGCTGGGCGTCTCGATCGTAATTCCGTCCGGCACCGGGTAGTCCACCGGATGCGAGAAACCGAGCGTAAGGTTGAGGCTGTTGCCCTGTGCCTTGGCGCGATAACCCACTCCCACCAACTCCAGCTTGCGCTCAAAACCGGTTGCGACGCCGGTGACCATGTTGCTCACCAGCGAGCGGGTGGTACCCGCTATGGCTGTCGCAAACTTGCTGCCGCTGCGCGGCGCGACCTGCACGGTCGAGCCATCCACGTTGAGAGTCACCTCGCTGTGGAGCTCCATGCTCAGTTCCCCTTTGGGACCCTTGCACTTCAGCGTTTTGCCGGCCAGGTTCAGCTCGACCCCTTTGGGTAGCTCAACGGGTTGTTTTGCAATTCTTGACATAACTGTTCTCGAGTTTCGGCCCTTGCGCTAACTGACAGCGCTTATCAGGAAACGACGCAGATCACCTCTCCGCCGCGACCCTTCTCCCGGGCATCGCGGTCACTCATAACGCCCTCTGAAGTCGAAACAATCGCGATACCCAGGCCACCCAGCACCTTGGGTAAATCATCCTTGCCGCGGTATATACGCAGGCCTGGCTTGCTCACCTTCTGAATGGTCTCAATAACCGCTTTGCCTTCGTAATACTTGAGGTCGATCTTCAGCTCGCGCTTATTGTTGTCCAGTTCGGTCGTCGAGAAACCGGCAATATAGCCCTCGTCCAGCAACACAGCGGCAATTGCTTCCTTCAGCCGCGACGACGGCATTGAAACAGACTCAAGCATGACGTGCTGGCCGTTACGAATACGGGTCAGCATATCTGCTATAGGGTCGCTCATACTCATACTGTTCTACCTTGCTCTCTCGACAGCGGCGTCAACATCAATGCCGACATCGCCATACTGACTACCAGCTGGCCTTACCGAGGCCAGGAATATTGCCGCCCATAGTCTGCTCACGCAGCTTGTTGCGCCCGAGTCCAAACTTGCGATAAAAACCGCGTGGCCGGCCGGTGATCGCGCAACGATTGTTCAGCCGCACGGGGCTGGCATCACGCGGCAACGCCTGCAGTTTCTGCTGGGCCGCGCGCCGCTCTTCATCGCTGGACTTCGGCGAGGCGATAATCTTCTTCAGCTCAGCCCGCCGTCCGGCAAAACGCTCTACCAGCTTCTGCCGCTTGGTCTCGCGCGCGATCATTGATTTCTTGGCCATACTCTCGTTGCTCTCTATTTCTTGAACGGGAAGCTGAACGCATCCAGCAAAGCCCGGCCGCCCGCGTCGTCGACAGCGGTAGTGGTAATGGCGATATCCATCCCGCGAACGACGTCAATGCTGTCGTAGTCCACTTCCGGGAATACGATCTGCTCCTGCACGCCCATGTTGTAGTTACCGCGCCCGTCGAAGCTCTTGGGATTGAGCCCACGGAAATCGCGGATGCGCGGAATAGCGATGGTGACCAGGCGGTCGAGAAACTCGTACATGCGCTCGCGCCGCAGCGTTACCTTGCAGCCAATCGGATAGTCATCACGAATCTTGAACGACGCCACCGACTTCCGCGCCAATGTCACCGTGGCTTTCTGGCCGGCGATAACGGTCATGTCGCGAACCGCCTGCTCAATCACTTTCTTGTCGTTCACGGCCTCACCCACACCCATGTTGAGCGTGATTTTGGTGATCCGCGGAACCTCAGAAACGTTGCTAAGACTCAGCTTCTCCATCAGCTGAGGCACGACGGTTTCTTTATAAAATTGCTGTAACCTGGCCATTGCCTTACTTACTCTCAGAGCCGACTAAACGTCGACCACCTCGTTGTTCGACTTGAAAAACCGCACCTTGCGACCATCTTCCAGAGTGCGTATGCCGACCCTGTCGCCCGCGTTGGTTGCCGGGTTGAATATCTGCACGTTCGAAGCCTGAATCGGCCGCTCCTGCTCGACGATACCGCCCTGCACGCCCGCGTTCGGATTGGGCTTGGTGTGCTTCTTAACCACATTCACACCCTCAACGAGCAGCCGCTCCCCACCATCAACGACTCTAAGCACGGTTCCGCGGCGGCCTTTGCTGGCCCCTGCAATAACGATAACCTCGTCGCCTTTCCTGATCTTTCTCATGATCTCGCCTTATGCCTCGACAGCGCGCACCAGCCCCGTTAAAACCGGAGCTAGAGCACCTCCGGTGCCAATGACACAATCTTCATAAAACTGCCGGTACGAAGCTCGCGAGTCACCGGCCCGAAAATGCGGGTACCAATAGGCTCAAGCTTCGCGTTAAGTAACACGGCCGCGTTGCCGTCAAACCGAATAAGCGAACCGTCTGCGCGCCGCACCCCTTTGCGGGTGCGCACCACAACGGCGTTGTAAATTTCGCCCTTTTTCACGCGACCGCGCGGGATCGCATCCTTGACGCTCACTTTGATAACGTCGCCGACATTCGCATAACGGCGCTTGGACCCACCCAAGACCTTTATGCACATCAGCCGACGCGCACCACTATTGTCGGCCGCGTTCAGAATCGACTGCATCTGAATCATGTTTGCTCACCCATCAGCGCTTGCGCCATTGCCGTATCTGAAATCATTGCTATGACCAAAACTATTGCGCGCTTGCGCGCTGCAATACCTCAACCAACCGCCATGACTTGTTTTTTGAAATCGGCCGGCACTCTGCGATCAGCACCAGGTCGCCCTCATTACAAGCATTGTCTGCGTCGTGAGCCATAAACTTTGTCGAGCGCCGCATGTACTTGCCGTACAGCGGGTGCTTAACCTTGCGCTCAACCAGCACAGCGACGGTTTTGTCCATCTTGTTGCTAACAACCTTGCCGGTTACTGTCCGCAACTTCTTGTCTTTTGTTTCGCTCACTGCTTTTTCCGTGTTTTCAGCCATTACGATGCCTGCCCAGATGCAGCGGCTATTTCCTGAGCTCGCAGCACGGTTTTCACCCGTGCGATGTTTTTGCGCACCTTCCGGTACTGGTCCGGTCGGGCCAGCTGGCCAGTAGCCTGCTGCATGCGCAGGTTAAACTGCTCACGCCGCAGGTTGAGCAATTCCTCGAGCAGTTCATCACGGCTTTTGCCGCTTAATTCGCCAGCTTTCATCTAGATCACCTGCCGCGATACGAATTTAGTTGCAATCGGCAGCTTGGCCGCCGCCAGCGTGAAGGCTTCGCGCGCAATCTCCTCGGAGACACCTTCCATTTCGTACAACATCTTGCCGGGCTGGATCTGCGCCACCCAGTATTCAACGCTGCCCTTGCCTTTACCCTGGCGCACTTCGAGCGGCTTCTTGGTAATAGGCTTGTCCGGGAATATCCGAATCCAGATCTTGCCGCCACGCTTGATGTGGCGGGTCATGGCACGCCGCGCTGCTTCGATCTGGCGCGCGGTAATGCGGCCTCGACCAACCGCTTTGAGGCCAAACTCGCCGAAGGATACCGATGAACCGCGATGTGCCAGACCGCGATTGCGGCCTTTCATCTGTTTACGAAACTTTGTTCTTTTGGGCTGCAGCATGACTCGCTTTCCTAGTTCGCGGCCTGTTTAGCGGCTGGTTTGGCCGCCGCTTCAGACTCATCCACGCGCGGGCCGATAACCTCACCGCGGAACACCCAGACCTTGACACCGATAATGCCGTAAGTGGTGACGGCCTCTGCGAAGCCGTAATCAATCTCGGCACGCAGGGTATGCAGCGGCACACGGCCCTCGCGATACCACTCAGAACGGGCAATTTCCGCACCGTTCAACCGGCCGCCGACTTTGACCTTAATGCCCTCGGCACCGAGCCGCATGGTGTTGGTCACGGCGCGCTTCATGGCGCGACGGAACATCACGCGCCGCTCAAGCTGCTGAGCAATACCCTCGGCGACCAGTTGCGCATCAAGCTCAGGCTTGCGAATCTCGGCTATATTCAGGCGCACGTCCTGCAGCGGCAGTTCCAGCAAAGCCGCCACCTCGGCACGCAGTTTCTCGATATCCTCGCCCTTTTTGCCGATGACGATACCGGGACGCGCTGTGTGAATCGTAATGTTCGCTTTGCGCGCCGGACGCTCGATCTGAATACGGCTAACCGACGCTTCTTTCAGCTTCTTCTTCAGAAACTCGCGAACCTTGAAATCGGCGTAGACATAGCCAGGGTATTGCTTGCTGTCCGCATACCATGTCGATGCCCAGTCGCGGGTGATCCCGAGACGAATTCCAATCGGATTTACTTTCTGGCCCATCTGAGTTCCCTATTCGTCCGCAACCTGGACGATGATGTGACTGTTGCGCTTGATGATGCGCGTTCCGCGACCCTTCGCACGGGCACGGTAACGGCGCAACCCCGGGCCCTCATTAATCTCAATCCGGCTGACTTTAAGCTCGTCAATGTCGGCACCGTGATTGTGCTCGGCGTTGGCGATGGCCGACTCGAGCACTTTTTTCAGGATTGCCGCTCCCTTTTTCGGCATAAAGCCAAGGGTCTGCAAAGCGCTGCCAACTGGCTTGCCGCGCACGGTATCCGCCACCAGGCGACACTTCTGCGCGGAAATCGGGGCGTACATGAGTTTCGCTGAAACACGCATCGTCATCACACCTACTTGGTCTTCCGATCACCGGAGTGACCTTTAAACGTCCGGGTTACCGCAAACTCGCCCAATTTATGGCCAACCATGTTCTCCGATATCAGGACCGGAATATGGTCGCGCCCATTGTGCACAGCGATGGTCAGACCGATCATCTGCGGCAAAATCATCGACCGCCGCGACCAGGTTTTGATCGGCTTGCGATTGTTGCTTGCCACGGCTGCCTCGACCTTGTTGGCCAGGTGCGCGTCGACAAACGGTCCTTTCTTAATGGAACGTGGCACTCTTAAGCTCTCCGTCTATCCTTTGCTGTCGCCGCGACGACTATTTCCGCCGCCGCCGCCGGCGGACAATCATGCCGTCGGTGCGTTTATTAGCCCGCGTCTTGTAACCCTTGGTCGGCACGCCCCACGGCGAAACCGGATGGCGACCACCGGAGGTCCGGCCCTCACCACCGCCATGCGGATGATCAACCGGGTTCATCGCGACACCGCGCACGGTCGGTCGCACTCCGCGCCAGCGCTTCGCACCGGCCTTACCCAGCTTGCGCAGGTTGTGCTCGCTGTGGCCGACTTCACCGACGGTCGCGCGGCAGTCAACATGCACCTTGCGCATCTCGCCCGAACGCAGGCGGACCGTGGCATAAGCGCCTTCACGGGCGGCCAGCTGCGCGGAACCGCCAGCAGAGCGCACCAACTGCGCGCCTTTGCCGGGCTTCATCTCAATGGCGTGGATCACCGTGCCCACCGGAATGTTGCGTATCGGCAGGCAATTGCCGGACTTGATCGGCGCATCTTTACCGGACATCACCAGCTGACCGGCCTCACAGCCTTTCGGCGCCAGTATGTAGCGACGTTCGCCGTCGGCGTACAGCACCAGCGCAAGGTGCGCACTGCGATTAGGATCGTATTCAAGCCGCTCGACCCGGCCCTGAATACCGTCTTTATCACGCTTGAAGTCAACGAGACGGTAATGGCGCTTGTGCCCGCCGCCTTTATGGCGCGTGGTGATACGGCCGGCGTTGTTGCGACCGCCCGATTTGGTCAGTTTCGCGGTCAGGCCCGCCTGCGGCGCGCCCTTGTGCAACCCGGGGGTCGCGACCTTTACCTTAAACCGGCGTCCCGGAGAAGTCGGCTTGCTTTGTTGAAGTGGCATCTCTTAATTCCTTACCCGTCGCTGCTAGTCCGCACCGAGGAAATCGATATCGTTGCCCGGAGCCAGCTTCACGTAAGCCTTTTTCCAGTCGGCGCGTTTGCCGCGCGTCTGCCCAAAGCGCTTGCTCTTGCCGCGCACATTCGCGACGGTCACGTCCTCAACCTTGACTTCGAACATCAGCTCAACAGCCTGCGCGATTTCTTTCTTGGAAGAATCACGGCGAACCTTGAAGCAAACCTGGTTGTATTTTTCCGACGCGATGGTGCTCTTCTCGGACACATGCGGCCCGACGAGCACGGTCATCAACCGGTCCTGATTCAGCGCTTTACTCATGCCAGACTCTCTTCAAGGCCTTTGAGGGCTGCTTCCGTGGTCAGCACTTTTTCGAACCGTACCAGGCTGACCGGGTTAACTTCGCGAAGGTCGAGCACATCAACATGCGGCAGGTTTCGCGCGGCCAGACACAAGTCAACGTTGTAGGCATCAACCAGGATCAGCACGTTCTCGCCGACGCCCAGTTCAGCCAACCGTGCGGCCAGCAACCGGGTACGCGGCTCGTCAAGCTTGAGACTGTCGACCACCATCACCCGATCCTGGCGCAGCAGCTCGGACAGGATCGAGCGCATCGCGCCGCGGTACATCTTGCGATTCACTTTCTGACTAAAATCGCGCGGCTGCGCGGCGAAAGCACGACCGCCGCCCACCCATATCGGGCTGCGGCTGGTACCGGCGCGGGCCCGACCGGTGCCTTTCTGGCGCCACGGCTTGGCACCGCCGCCGCGAACCGCTGAACGATTCTTCTGGGCCTTGGTGCCGGCACGGCCTTTCGCCATAAAGGCCGTTACGACCTGATGAACCAGCGTCTCGTTAAAGTCAGCTGCGAAGCTGCTGTCAGCCAGTTCAAGGCTGCCGCCTGCTTGAGTTTTAAGTTTCATCTGCCCTAACCTTCTCTGCACCGGCCTCAGGCCCGTGCGCCACCTTTGACGGCAGGCTTTACAAAAATACGGCCGTCGGCGTGACCGGGCACGGCGCCCTTGACCAACAGCAAATTGCGTTCGGCGTCGACCCGCACCACCTGCAGGTTTTGCACGGTACGCTTGACGTTACCCATGTGCCCGGACATCTTCTTGCCCTTGAATACGCGGCCGGGGGTCTGGTTCTGACCAATAGAACCGGGGGCGCGATGCGACAGGGAGTTACCGTGGGTCGCGTCCTGCGTTCTGAAGTTGTGCCGCTTGATGACGCCGGCATAGCCCTTACCGATGCTCGTGCCCGAAACATCGACATAGTCACCTTCAGCGAAGCGTTCGACAGTTATTTCGGCGCCAGGCTGAAATTCCTCCAGCTGGTCGGCGTCGATGCGGAACTCGAACAAGCCCTCAGCCGCCTCAATACCGGCCGCTGCATACTGACCCAGCACCGGCCGCGATACGCGCGAGGCCTTCTTGCTGCCGGTTGCAATCTGCACGGCAGCGTAGCCGTCGACGTCGGGCGTCTTCAGGCGGGTAACACGATTGGGAAGGGCCTGGATGACGGTAACAGGAATAGACCTGCCGTCTTCTGTGAATATGCGGGTCATTCCGCACTTGCGCCCTACGAGACCGATAGCCATGGGTCATCTACCCCTGCAAGCTCGCATACCGACAAGCGATACCGTGAGCCGCAATATTCATTTTGTTCATAGACAAGGGTCAGCCTTCGTCTCTGGTATCTGCAGGGCATCAGTCGCTGCGCCTGCCCCAGATCGGAAGTCTGACCCGGTGGAATCCATTCATGCTCGGGGATAATCTGCTCTTGTGCCCCGAAACAAACGCGGGGACAGGTTCAGCGAAACGACCGCACCCAACCCCAGTGAGCCGGCAATTTTATAGCAGTTGCCGAGTGTGTTACAAGTCTTTAGTTAAGCTTAATCTGCACGTCCACGCCGGCCGGAAGCTCCAGCTTCATCAGCGCATCAACGGTTTTGTCAGTCGGCTCAACAATATCCATCAGGCGCTTGTGGGTACGAAGCTCGTACTGGTCACGCGCGTCCTTGTTCACGTGCGGCGAAATCAGCACCGTAAAGCGCTCCATTTTCGTGGGCAGGGGCACCGGGCCTTTAACCTGCGCACCGGTGCGCTTCGCGGTTTCCACGATTTCGCGCGCCGAGTTGTCGATCAGCCGGTGGTCAAAAGCCTTCAGCCGTATCCTAATGTTCTGATTTGTAGCCATTTTTTTCTCTACTCGGGAGCGCTGCCACAGCACTCCTCGTGAAATATTCCGTAGCGGAACCAAATGTTGCGTTGCGCTAAAAGGCCCCGCCCCTGTCGCAAGGGAGGCGCATCGTACCTAAGCCGCCGCGGCAAAGCAACGCTATTAGCACAGACCCCGGATTTTCGCCGGCTGCCGGCAGGCCCGCCCGTCTGCCCGCTTCGCGACACCGCCGCGGCATCACCGGCCGACTAGCGGTCGCCGATAATCGGCTCTGCGACGTTCGGCGGTACTTCGCCGTAGTGCCCAAACTCCATGGAATAACTGGCACGACCCTGGCTCATCGAACGCAGGTCAGTCGCGTAGCCGAACATCTCCGCCAGCGGCACCAGCGCACGAATAATCTTGCCTGACACCGCTTCATCCATGCCCTCCAGAACACCGCGCCGCCGGTTCAGGTCACCGGTCACATCGCCCATATGCTCATCCGGGGTCAGTATCTCGACCTTCATAATCGGCTCCAGCAACACCGGTCGCGCTTTTTCGGCGCCCTCGCGGAATGCCATGGAGGCCGCTATCTTGAAGGCAATCTCGCTCGAATCAACATCGTGAAACGAACCGTCGTAAACCGTTGCACGCACGTCGACCATCGGGAAGCCACCGAGCACGCCGGCTTCGAGCTGCTCCCGCACACCCTTATCCACGGCGGGAATAAATTCCTTGGGGATAGCTCCGCCGGTCACCGCATCGACGAATTCGTACCCCGCACCGCGCTCCAGCGGCTCAATACGCAGAAACACATGCCCATACTGACCCCGGCCACCGGTTTGCCGGACAAACTTGGCTTCCTGCTCAGCGCTGGCACAGATAGTTTCGCGGTAAGCGACCTGGGGCCGGCCGACGTTAGCGTCCACGCTGAACTCGCGCTTCATACGGTCGACGATAATATCGAGGTGCAGCTCGCCCATACCAGAAATGATCGTCTGACCTGACTCGGGGTCGGTGCGCACCTGGAATGACGGGTCTTCCTTGGCCAGCTTCTGCAGCGCCGCCGCCATCTTGTCCTGGTCTGCCTTAGTGCGTGGCTCAACGGCAACCGAAATCACCGGGTTCGGGAAATTCATGCGCTCGAGGGTCACGATGGCTGTCGGGTCGACCAGACTGTCGCCCGTACTAGCCTCCTTGAGACCAACCGCCGCCGCAATATCGCCGGCATAAACCTGTTTGATTTCGGCGCGGTCGTTGGCGTGCATCAACAGCAGGCGACCAATACGCTCTTTCTTGTCTTTGATGGGGTTGTAAACCGTA
>JAZBOT010000189.1:0-14207 GCA_036351295.1 Gammaproteobacteria bacterium
ATCATTATGTTAATTGATCTGCAGGGCGAGAGCCGGTAACTGCACGATGGGAGTGGCGCGTGGCGGACGATTCAGCACCGGATTTACAGGGCCTCAAAATCCTGGTTATCGACGACAGCAAAACCATTCGGCGAACGGCAGAAACCCTGCTCGCCAAGGAAGGCTGCATTGTCTACACGGCGCTGGACGGCTTCGACGCGCTGTCCAAAATCGCTGATCACCGGCCGGACGTCATTTTTGTCGACATCATGATGCCACGGCTGGACGGTTACCAGACCTGTTCACTGATCAAGCACAACGAGAATTTCCGCGATACACCGGTCATTATGTTGTCGAGCAAGGACGGTCTGTTCGACCGCGCTCGCGGCCGGATTGTTGGTTCGGAGCAATACCTCACCAAACCCTTTACTCGCGACGAGTTGCTCGGCGCTATTGCCCGGCAGGTTTCGCGGATGGCGACGCAGGGAGCTTAGGGCAGCCATGGCACTGGTACTGGTAGTCGACGACTCTCCCACCGAGCAGCATATATTCTGTAAGGCGCTTGAACGCCGCGGTTACGATACGGTCGTTGCCAGTGACGGTGAGGAAGCGATCGCCACAGCCGAGCAGGTGCGTCCGGAGGTGATTGTCATGGATGTCGTCATGCCGGGCATGAACGGCTTCCAGGCCACCCGCAAGTTGTCGCGCAACCCCGCAACCGCGCAGATACCCATTGTTATCGTCAGCGGCAAGGGTCAGGAAACTGACCGCATCTGGGGGTTGCGACAAGGTGCGGCACAGTATCTGGTCAAGCCGGTGAACGAGCAGCAGCTGGCCGATGCGGTCGAGGCGGCACTGGCGGGATGACCCACCCCGGCGCAGATTCCCCGGCTGGAAGCCTGCGGGCGCTCCGTGACAACCCGTTTGAGTTGCTGCGCGAGCTGGAGCGGCGTAGCCGGATTGCAGAGTCGGGCGGTGCGGCGACCGATGCCGATGCGCGCGAGTGGGTGGGCATCGGCTGCCGCCTGGGCGAAGAGCGCTATTTGCTGGCGCGCGAAGAAGTCCGCGAAGTCATGATGATGCCGGCAAACGTAACCCGCGTGCCCGGCACCCGCGAATGGGTGGCCGGGCTGGCCAATCTGCGGGGTCAGCTGTTGCCGGTTTTCGACTTGCGCAGCTTTCTGGGCGCCGGCAGCAGCCGCAGCTCCCGCAGCGCCCGGGTGCTGGTGGCCAGCGGCACCGAGACACCGGTCGGCATCATTGTCGATGAAGTGTTTGGTTTCCGACGGTTTCTGAACGCCGAGTTTACGGCCGAGGTGCCGGACACCGAGATGCGCTGCGAGCGTTTTCTGGCGGGCGCGTATCAGCGCGGCAGCGAAATCTGGCCGGTATTCAGCATGCAGCGGCTGCTTGCCGCCGACGAGTTCCAGAAGGCAGCGGCGTAACCGCCGGCCGGCCCAGCCGCCGGCCAGCAGTCAGGAGATAGAGACGGGATGGCCGAAAGAAGCAAAGACGGACGCTACATGCCGGTACTGGCAATCTTGCTGCTGCTCACACTCGGGGCTGCCGCGTGGTGGCTGTATATGCTCAGTTTCGGTCCGGCGGGCAAGCCGGCAGTGGTTGAGACGCTGGTCAATGCTCAGGCAGCAAACAGCCAGGCCCGCAAGGCGCTGGCCGGCGACGCGGAGGCTTTTGCGGCGCTGCGTAATTCGCAGAAGGCGCTGAACGGCATCACCACAGAGACGCTTGCGCCAAAGCAGAAAGCGCTGCTGGGTGAAGTGCGTAGTGTCGTCACCGAGCTGCTGGAAAATGAGGGTTCGGTGGTTGCGGTCGTCAAGGCGAAAGCCCGCATCAAAGAGCTGGTCGCTAAGCTCGCAGATGCGGTTTATGCGCTGCAGGGGGACCTCGCCGTGCAACGCCAGCCGGCAGTGCTGGCGAACCTCGAGCGGATGCGCCTGCTCGCCCAGTCCATCGGGCTGGCCGCCGACGGCTTGCTGGACGCTAATGCTGACCTCAACACTCGGCTTATCAATATTGAAATGGAACTCAACCAGCTGGTGCGTGCACTGCAGGCGGGCGATCCGCAGCTGGGCCTGACTGGAGTCAGCGGGGCCGGGGTGGATGCGGCCGTCGCTGGCGTGAGCCGCCGCGCCGACCAGCTGTCGACGGCGGTGGCCGACGGCCTGCGCTACTCGGACCAGCTCGGTCCGCTGCGTGAGGCCGCGCTCCGGCTGGATCGCCTGGTGATGTCCATGGAAGGCGATCGCATCGTATTTGGCGACCCCACGGTCACGCCGGGGCTTGATTCGCAGGTCTGGCGCTTGCTGGCTCTGCTGGGCGTGGCCGCGTTTCTCGCCATCGTGATGATGGCGCTGTGGTTTCGGGCCTCCGATCAGCGCCAGAAGACCGCGCGGCTTGCAGCCGCTACTGAACGCGATCAGCAGGCCATCCTGCGCCTGCTGGATGAGCTCAGCAACCTCGCCGACGGCGATCTGACAGTGCAGGCGACGGTGGGGGATGACATCACCGGTGCGATCGCCGACTCGATCAACTTCGCGGTGGAGGCGCTGCGCGAACTGGTCACGACCATTAACAAGGGCTCGATCCTGGTGGATGACGCAACCAAGCAAACTGCGGCCAGTGCCAAAGCGCTGTCGGCCGCCAGCGAGGCGCAGTCGCGGCAGATCAAGGAGGCCACGGCGTCGATTCAGCTCATGGCGGCGTCTATCGACGAGGTGTCGGGCAACGCCGAGCGTTCGGCGGACGTGGCCCGCCACTCTGTCGATATTGCCCACAAGGGCGGCGATGCCGTGCGGCGGACCATTGAGGGCATGAACACCATCCGCGAGACCATTCAGGAAACTTCCAAGCGGATTAAGCGCCTGGGCGAGAGTTCGCAGGAGATCGGGGACATCGTCGAGCTCATCAATGACATCGCCGATCAGACCAACATCCTCGCGTTAAACGCTTCCATACAGGCCTCCATGGCGGGCGAAGCGGGCCGCGGCTTCGCTGTGGTCGCCGATGAGGTGCAGCGCCTGGCCGAGCGCTCGACCAACGCCACCAAGCAGATCGAAGTCCTCGTCAGCACCATCCAGGCGGACACTAATGAGGCGGTGGTGTCCATGGAGCGCAGCACCACGGATGTGGTCGGCGGCGCGCTGCTGGCGGAAAACGCCGGCGCGGCCCTGGAAGAAATCGAACAGGTGTCGAACCAGATTGCCATGCTGGTGCAAAACATCTCCAGCTCGGCCCGCGAGCAGTCCGCAGCATCGCGTTCGGTGCTGGAAAGCGCGCGGCAGCTTGAAGCGATCAGCCGCGAGGCCGACGCCAGCGCCGCCACCACGACCAACTTCATCAGCAAACTGGCGTCGCTGGCCACGCAGCTGCGTGAGTCGGCCGCCGGTTTTACGTTGCCCGAGCCTGACCCGGCTCAGCCGGCGGCAGCGGCGGCATCGAGTCCGGGTGGCACAGCGCCGCCAGCGGCGAACCCCACGAGGGCTCAGGCTGAGGCCGCCGATGGCTACCTGGCCAAAGAGCAGTCGGCCTACTAGGGCGCCCGGGCAGCCACGGTAAACGCATGAGCCAATCCTTGCGGTCAGAATCCTTTCACGCAGTGGGCGAGCAGGTAGCCGCCACGCTGCGCGATGCACACACGGCGCTCGAAAGTTTCGCCGACGGCGGCGCCAGCGCGAAAGAGCTGACCCGCTGCGCCGAGTTGCTGCACAGTGTTCGCGGCGCGCTGCATATTGCCTCGGTATACGGGGCCGGACTGCTGGCGGAGGAGATGGAAGCCACCTGCGCTTTTCTGGTCGAGCGTGCCGCCGCCGATGAACCGCTTGACGAAGGTGTCGAGGCGCTCAGCAGGGCCATGGTGCAGCTGCCCAACTACGTTGAGCGCATTATGGACGGCGGGCATGACATCCCCCTGGCCGTCCTGCCGTTGCTCAACGATCTGCGCGCGGCGCGCAGCAAGCCGCTGCTGTCGGAAAGCACCCTGCTGCTCCTGAATGGCGGCAGTCCGCAGGATGCGGTGTTGCCGGCGCGGCGCCAGCAGCCGCGGCCTGGCGGCCTGACTGAGCAACTGCCCAAGTTGCGGCCGCAGTTTCAGCTGGGCCTGCTCGGCTGGATTAAAGGCCTGGATGCCGCGCAGAATCTGCAGCGCATGGCGCGCGTGGCCGAGCGCCTGGAAGCCGGCGCTGCGAATGCAGACGTCTATCGGCTGTGGTGGGTGGTCGCCGGCGTCATTGAAGCGCTGCAAAGCGGTGGGCTGGAGGGCAGCGTCGCGCTGAAGCGCCTGCTCGGTCAGGCGGATCGCGAGATCAAACGTTTGCAGCAAGAGGGCGAAGACGCGTTTACCCGCGAGCCGCCGACCGACCTGATCAGCAATTTGCTGTTTTACGTCGCCCGGACCCCCGAGCCGGGCGAACGCTGTCAGGCCATTCGCGTGGCTTTTGGCCTCACCGATATGGCCGGGGATGACAGGCAGGTGGATGCCCTGCGCGACAGCCTGGCCGCTCCCAGTCCGCGGCTGATGAAAACGGTTGCTGATGCGATTCGCGACGATCTCTCGCGCATTAAGGATGTCCTCGATATCTATGTGCGCACCGGCATGGAGGATGCGACCGAGCTGGCGGCGCAGGTGGGCCTGCTGCGCAAGATTGCGGACACGCTGGGGGTACTCGGACTCGGCGAATTGCGCAGTGCGGTGGTCCGGCACAGCGACGTCCTTGAAGGCATTGTGACTGCCGCGGGCGGCGCGGACGAGTCCCGGCTGATCAGTCTGGCCGCTGACTTGCTCGCGGTTGAAGGAGCGCTCGAAGGTCAGCTGGTGGGTCAGGTGCGACCCGAACCCGAATCGTCCGCGGAACCGGTCGACCCCGACTTTCAGGCGGTCCGCCAGGCGCTGCTGGGCGAGTGCCTGGTTAACGTCGCGCGCGTTAAGGAGGCGATGACGGAGGCGCTCGAGCTGCCGGACGACCAGTATGCCGGGCATCGCGGCCTCGACGGGCTGGCGGAGCAGCTGCGCGGCGTGGATGCCGGGCTGATGATGCTCGGCTACAGCCGTGCGGTTACCGTGCTCCAGCGCATTGGCCACGCCATTCGCGCCAGTCTGCAGGGCACCAAAGTTGAGCGCGATGCCGGCCGCCTGAACCGACTGGCCGATGCGATTGTGAGCCTCGAGTACTACATCGAGACGCTCCGCGCGGGCCGCAAAGAGCCGGTATACATGCTGGAGAACGCCGAGCGCAGTCTTGAAGCGCTGGATGTGGAATTGCCGGTGGCAACGGTGCCGGACGCGACCGGCAGCTACTCGCAGACGCTGCGAATTTCCCCCGAGGACCTGCCGCACCGGGTTGCGCAGCCGGAGGTTGAGAAGACCCGGGTGCTGGCGGCGCCGGTGATGGATGTCGGGGCCGAGCGGCCCGATATCGAACTGCTGGAGACCTTCATCGAGGAGGCGCGCGAGGAAATCGCGGCGATCAACCGGCATTTGCCCGCCTGGGCGAACAACCTTGATGATCGCGAGGCGCTGATTACCGTGCGGCGCTCGTTCCACACGCTGAAAGGCAGCGGCCGCATGGTCGGCGCGCAGCTGATTGGCGAGTATGCGTGGCACATCGAGAGTCTGCTCAACAAGGTCATTTCCGGCACGGTTGCAGCCGGCCCCGAACTGGCGGCTTTTCTGTCGACTGCGGCCGGCGTGCTGCCCGAGCTGCTGGAGCAGCTGGAGACCGGCAGCCCGCTGGATGCTGACCTGGAGGCGCTGGTTGCGCAGGCGGGCCAGTTTGCCGCCGGCGAGATACCGCAGCCGTATGCCGCTGACGCGGCGCCGGAGGATGAACCCGAGTTACCTGCGGCTGCCGAACCTGCGTCGCCGGAACCGCCCGCGGTCGACCCGGTGTTGCTCGACATCCTCAGCCGCGAGACGGCGGGGCACCTGGAGACGCTCGACGATTTCCTGCAGGCGAGCGGCGCGAACCCCGTCCCGATCAGCGAAGCGATGCACCAGGCCTGCCACACGCTCCATGGCAGCATGACGATGGCCAACGTAACCGCGCTTGCCGAGGTCACCGGCCCGCTCAACGACTGGATCGAACACTTGTACCGGCAGGGCCTTGGGCTGGACGCCGACGACCGCGTGTTGTGCGCGGACGTGGTCGCCGCGGTCGCTGCCGTGCTGCAAAACCTGCAGGATCCGCAGCAGGATATGCCTGCCGTCGCCCCGCTCGCAGCGCGCCTGGAGGCCAGGCTGGCGGCGGCTACGGCTGACGGCGAGACCGATGCAGGTCAGGTGCCCGACCCCGCGTCCGCGTGGAAGCCGGCGGCTGACTGGAGCGACATCGAGCCGGGCGACGATCCGGCCGCCGGGGCCCGTGGCGCGGCCGAACCGGAGGGCGCAGCAGAGCCGCAAGCCGTGTCTGAGCCGGAGCCTGAACCCGAGGTTGAGCCCGAGTTTGACGCGGAGATTGCCGAAATCTTCACGGAAGAGGCGACCGAAATTCTCGAGGCTGCCGACAGCGCGCTCAATGTGCTGATGCAGGATGCGGGCAACGCGCCGGCGCTGGCCGAACTGCAGCGGCATTTGCATACGCTGAAGGGCGGTGCGCGCATGGCCGGCATACGCAGCATGGGCGATTTCAGCCACGACCTCGAGACGCTGCTGATTCGCGTCAACCAGTCGGCCTCAAGCGCCGATGCCGATATGCTGGCGCTGCTGCAGGCGAGCGTGGACGAGTTGCACCGCATGCGCGAACAGGTGCCGGGCGGGCGCGTGCCGCCCCCGCCGGCGGAGCTGATGGCGCGCGTGGACGCCGCGATTGGCGCCACCCTGATGGCTCCGGTGTTGCCTGCAGACATTGCCGCATCCGCGGCTGCGGCGGACGACGATGGCACAGAGCTCGCCGCGCCGGCAGAACCTGCGGCGGCCGAACCGGCAGAGGATCCGCAGGGCGCGCCGGCAGAGCCGCCGCTGCAGGTGCCGGAGCCGCTGGAACTGGGTGAGCTGGCACGCGACCTGATAGCGGGCCGGCCTCCGGAGCAGCCGGGACCGGCACCGGAGGTGGCGGCGCCGCCCGCTGAGTTTGCGCAGCGCAAAGAGATGGCGCGGGTTGATTCGGCCATGCTGGAAGACCTGCTAAACAATGCCGGCGAGATCAGCATTTCCCACTCGCGCCTGAAACAGCAGGTGACCTCTATCCAGTTCAACTTGCAGGAGCTCGGTCAGACCGTGCAGCGCCTGCAACAGCAGTTGCGGCTGCTCGAAATGGAAACAGAAGCGCAGATCCTGTTCAAGCATCAGGGCGAAACCGGCAATGCCAACGAGCATTTCGACCCGCTGGAGCTTGATCGCTACTCAACGATACAGCAGTTGTCGCGCGGGCTGGGCGAAACGGCCAGCGACGTCAACAGCCTGAAAGATGTGCTGCAAAACATTGCCGCCGACACCGAGACGATACTCTCGCAGCAGCAGCGCGTTGCTGCCGAGTTGCAGGACAACCTGATGCGCACGCGCATGGTGCCGTTTGACCAGCACGTGCCGCGCCTGCAGCGCCTGGTTCGCCAGCAGGCGCAGGAGACCGGCAAGCAGGTCGAACTGCGGGTCGTCGGCAGCAGCGGTGAGCTTGACCGGCAGGTGATGGAAAAAATGCTTGCGCCCTTCGAGCACATGCTGCGGAACGCGGTGGTGCACGGTGTCGAGCTGCCCGCGGAGCGGGAGGCGCTGGGTAAGAACCCGACGGCGAGTATCACCATCACTTTCCGCCGCAAAGGTGCGCAGGTGCTGATTGATGTCGCGGATGACGGCGCCGGCGTCGATCTGGAGCGGGTGCGCGCGAAAGCGGTCGCCCAGAAGCTGATATCGGCGGAGCAGACGCTCAGCTCTGAGGAGCTGGCCCAGTTGATCCTGCGTTCCGGGCTGTCGACAGCGGACGAGTTGACCCAGTCTGCCGGCCGCGGCATTGGCATGGACGTTGTGGTCAACGAGATTGGTAAGCTCGGCGGCACGCTGGGGATCACGACCGAGGCGGGCAAAGGCTGCACCTTTACCGTGCGGTTGCCGTACACGCTGGCCATATCGCAGGCGTTTATCGTGCGCGTCGGGCCGGAAAGCTTTGCCCTGCCGCTGCCCACCGTAGAGGGGGTGGTGCGGTTGTCGCGCGATGAATACGAGCAGCGTATGGCCGCCGCCGAACCGGCCGTGGAATACGGTGGCCAGCAATACCGCCTCCGTCATCTGGGGCTCTACCTGGGGCTGGGTCCGACCCGGATTGCCAACGATCAGGATCGAGTGTCAATTATCCTGGTCGCGGCCGGGGAAAATTCGACCGCGCTGATCTGCGATGAGACCACAGACGCCCGTGAGATCGTCATTAAACCGATCGGGGCGCCGCTGGCGGGTATTCCGGGTATTGCCGGAGCGACCATTCTCGGCGACGGCCGCATTGTGGTGATTCTCGACGCCGGCACGCTGGTGCGGATGCCGATCGCCGAAGTCAGTATGGAAGATCTGCTGCGCGACGAGGAAGCCGATTTGCCGCCGCTGGCGCTGGTGGTCGATGATTCCATTACCATGCGGCGCGTCACGCAGCGGCTGCTGGAGCGCAACGGCATGCGGGTCATGACGGCAAAAGACGGGCTCGAAGCACTGGATGTGCTCCACGATCACCGGCCCCGGATTATTATTCTTGACGTTGAAATGCCGCGTATGGACGGTTACGAGTTTGCCTCCCGCGTGCGTGCCAACCCGGCGACGCAGGGCCTGCCGATCATCATGGTGACCTCGCGCACCGGTGAGAAACACCGGGCCCGGGCCATCGAAATCGGCGTGAACGATTACCTCGGCAAGCCCTATCAGGAACACGACATGCTGGCGGCAATCCGGGGTTTGCTGGGCGAGGATTTGGGCATCGCTGCGGCGGCTCAAACGGTAGCGGAGCACTAAATGCCGCTCGTTGGTGAAGAACTTTACAGTTTGCTGATCCCGTTGCGTGACGATCGCTTGATTGTGCCGCGTGCCTGCGTTGCCGAAGTGGTGCGGTACGTTCCGCGGCAGGATCATGCCGGTCAGGAGGCCCGCGAGTGGCTGCACGATACGCTCTCCTGGCGTGAGCAGGAGATACCCGTAATTGCGCTGGAGCCGTTGCTGGGGTTGACCCCACCCAAGGTCAGCGGCCGGACCCGGGTCGTCGTATTCAACCCGCTTACGCTCAAAGGCGAATGCCCGTCCTACGGGATTCTCGCCCAGGGTTTCCCGCAGATGGTGCGCGTTAACAGCGAAGTGGTGCAGCTCGACGAGCACTACCGTCCCGCCGCGGACGCGCCGGTCATTTGCCAGATTATGATGCTCAGCGAGCATGCACTGATACCGGACCTCGAGGCGCTCGAAGCCCGCGTCGCTGCCGCGCTCCCGGCCGCCACCGCGCGCTGACTCGCGGCTTAGTCCGCCCGGCGCGCCTGCGTCGTGCGGAAGTCGCCGGCCAGTGCCTGCAGTATCGCCAGCGCCGCCACCGGTGCGGTCTCGGTGCGCAGCACGCGCGGCCCCAGGCTGACGCTGGCGATGCCGTGTGCTGCGGCTGCCGCACGCTCCGCGGCACTAAAGCCGCCCTCGGGGCCAGTCAGTACCAGCGCCGTGCCTGCCCCCAGTTTCACTGCGCCCATGGGCTCCTCCCCATCCGGGTCCAGCAGCAGCGCCCGGTCGAAACGAGCAGCCAGCGGTAACAATGCACCGAACGCGGCCGGTGCGGCGATCACCGGCAGCCGGTTGCGGCCGCTCTGCTCGCAGGCACCGATGGCGATGTCAGTCCAGTGCCGGACCTTGCGCTGCGCCCGCGCGGCGTTCAGCTTGACCTGGCTGCGCTCGGTATGCACCGGCTGAATGCAGGCGACGCCGAGTTCGGTGGCTTTTTGCACGATGCTGTCCATGCGCGTGGCTTTGCAGAGCGCGTGCCAGAGCGTCACCTGCAGCGGCGACTCGCACTCGCGGGGGGTGTGCTCGCCTACCGCAACCCGCAGCTTGTCGCGCGTGCAGTGGGTGATCTCCGCCTGATACTCGCCGCCCAGCCCGTCAAACAGTGTGAGCGCCTGGCCCGGCTGCATGCGCAGCACCTGGCCGACATGCCGGGCCGGGCCGGCACCCAGTTCGGCGGGCGCGTGGGCCGTTAACGGCTCGGCGGAATAGATTCGAATGCGACGCATAGTCGCGCATCCTGCATCAACGGGGTGAGGCTGACAATCGCGACACCGCGGAGGCACAATACTGACCATGTATGCCTACGATGCAACGACAGGCTGGGTTAGTGGTGCCCGGCAAGTGGCCTCGCCCAATTGCGATGCCTGGCCGGCCGATGCCGTGCCGGAACTGATTATCGTGCACGGCATTTCCCTGCCGCCCGGGGAGTTCGGCGGCCCGTGGCTCGATCATTTTTTCCAGAACCAGCTCGACGCTCTCGCGCATCCCTACTTTGCCGAAATCAGCGAACTGCGCGTGTCCGCACACTTTTTGATACGGCGCGATGGCGAGATGGTGCAGTACGTGCCACTGACCCGGCGCGCCTGGCACGCTGGCGTGTCGTGTTTTGCCGGGCGCGAACGCTGCAATGATTTTTCGGTGGGCATTGAGCTCGAGGGCGAAGACAGCGTTGCCTATACGGATGCGCAGTATGCGCAGCTCGCCGACCTGATCGCGCTGCTGCGCGGCGCCCTGCCTTCGCTGGCCGGCTGTCCGGTTGTCGGCCACAGCGATGTTGCCCCCGGGCGCAAAACAGATCCGGGGCCGGCTTTTGACTGGCCGCGGTTGCGGCGCATGCTCGCCGCCACAGTGGTTTAGGTGGCTTTTGGCTAGCAACCACCGCAGAATTGCCGCATGAATCTGCTCGCGCTAATCCTGGGCCTCGGCGTAGAGCGCTTTCTGACGCATTTTTTTCACTGGCGTGAATTCCGCTGGCTCGACCCGCTGTTCGACCGTGCCTTTACCGCGCTGGGTGGCCGCAGCCGCAACCTGGCCCTGCTCGGCATTGGTGGCCTCGCGCTGCTGCTGGTTTTGCCTGTTGAACTGCTGGAGCTGGCGCTCGTCGATCGCTTTGCTTACGTGCCCGCCTTCGTGCTCGCGGTCTTTGTCTTGCTCATCTGCCTCGGGCCGCGCGATCTGGTCGAGGAAGTTGAAGACTATGAGCGCGCCCTGGCTGCCGGTGATCAGGACGCGGCGGCCGGTTATGCCGCGGAGTTGCTGGAGGGCTCAGCAGCCGATGACCCGGATTCCGGCGCAGTGGAGCGCGCGGTTTATGCGCAGGCCAATAATCGAATTTTCGGCGTGGTGTTCTGGTTTATCCTGCTGGGGCCTTCCGGGGCCTGGCTGTTCCGCGTGTTCGACCTGATGCGACGGCGCGCCAATGCACGCGCCGCCGCAGCCGACACCCCGGAATGTGCGCAATGCGCGCAGGTGGTGTTGCAGCTGCACGGACTGCTGGCGTGGCTGCCGTCACGCCTGTTGATGGTTGGTTACGCGCTGGCCGGCAGCTATGACGGCGGCGTCAGCGCCTGGCGTGAATACCGGCCCCGGATTGCCCGGGCCAACTGGGGTCTCGCCGGCGAACTGCTGGGCGCGGTCGGCTGCGGCGCCGCAACGGAGCGCGACTCGGATGATCCGGGCGCCCGCGCCCGGATCGCGCTGGAGCTGGTCCAGCGCACCTTGTGGACGATCTGGTGCCCGATACTCGCGCTGCTGACCCTGTACGACTGGATCATGTAATGCGCGGCAAGCTATGGCTGTGGGTGCTGCTGTGCGGCGCATGGCTGGCTCCGGCGGTGGCGGCGCCGCCCCGGCTGGTGGCGCTGGCACCGCACATCACCGAGCTGGTGTATGCCGCCGGCGCCGGCGCCAACCTGGTTGGCGTGGCGGAGTATAGCGACTACCCGGCTGCGGCGCTGCAGCTGCCGCGCGTCGGGGATGCGTATCGGGTTGACTATGAGACGCTCCGGCGGCTTGAGCCGGATATCGTGGTCGCCTGGGAATCCGGCAATCCGCGCGAAGTCCTCGACCGGTTGCGTGAGCAGGGGTTCCGCGTGGTCACGCTGGAGGCACGCACGCTGGATGACGTTGCGGAGCACCTCGAACTGATTGGGGCACTCGCGCATACCGAAGCACAGGCTGCCGCCGCGGCAGCGGCCTATCGCGAGCGCCTGCGGGCGTTGCGCGCGCAGTATCGCGACAGCGACCGGGTCAGCGTGTTCTACCAGATAGCGGCAGAGCCCTATTTCACCGTGAGTGGCGACCACGTCATCAGCCGGATTATAGAGCTGTGCGGTGGCAACAATGTGTTTGCCGATGTGCCGGGGCTGGCTCCGGCGGTTACCCTCGAGGCGATTGTCGCTGCCAACCCGCAGGTGATTCTGGCCGGCAGCAACGCCGACTGGCGGAGCGCCTGGCGGCGCTGGCCGACGGTTCGCGCTGTCGCCGCTAATGCGCTGTACGCCGTCGATCCGGATTTGCTGGCGCGCTCCGGACCGCGTCTTGTCGCCGGCGCCGAACAGGTCTGCGCGGCGCTGGCCACAGCCCGGCGGGCCGCGGCTGCAGGACCGGTTGCCCGGCCTTAAGCGGTGCTGTTGCCCGGTCGGCTCAGCTTACTGCCTTGCCACAATACTTCGTCGGCAGCCGCAGCGCTGTTCAGGATTCGCGCCAGTACGAACAACAAATCGGACAGTCGGTTGACATAGCGGATGGCGGTCTCGCTGACGGCTTCACCTTTGGCCAGCGTGCACAATCGACGTTCGGCACGCCGGCAAATAGCGCGCGCCATGTGGCAGGCGGCACCCGCTGCAGAGCCCCCCGGCATCACGAATTCTTTCAGCGGCGGCAGCGTGGCATTGTAGTCGTCCAGCGCCTGTTCCAGCCGCTGAACCGCCTCGGTGCTCAGCAGCGCTGCGCCCGGGATGCTCAACTCCCCGCCAAGGTCAAACAACTCCTGCTGGATAGCCGCCAGCAGCGGCTGGTGCGCCGGGTCGATGTCGGTGGCCCGCAAGACGCCCACGGCACTGTTCAGCTCATCAATGGTGCCGTAGGCCTCGACTCGCGGGCTGTCTTTGGAAACGCGT
The DNA here is from genome assembly GCA_036351295.1 of Gammaproteobacteria bacterium. Lineage (GTDB taxonomy): Bacteria > Pseudomonadota > Gammaproteobacteria > Steroidobacterales. Next base: position 13,072 of record JAZBOT010000189.1, read on the forward strand.
TGACCGTCGCCCAGGCCGGTGCTGCCGTCGTCCCCGGTGCGCGTATAAATTTTGCTAAGCCTGTTACCCACGAGATTTGCTCCAGATTGCTTAGCGGTAACATAGAGCACTGCACCGCAGGCCGCAATGGAGGCCGAACGCGGACGGCCTACAGCGGCAGCAGCACCGTCGCGCCCGGGTTGGCTGGCGTCGCCCCGGTGTAGCGGTGAAACGGCGTGTCGTACAGCTTTTCGAGCTGCTCGATAGTTAACAATTCGGTGGCCGGACCAAATGCCCAGCTGCCGTCACCAAACAGCAGCAGGGCCGCATCGGCGAAGCGCATGGCAAGCGCCGGGTTGTGCACGGTAGCCATGACACTGCGGCCGCTATCGGCTTGACGGCGCAGCAGCTCGAAGGCCGCGAGCTGATGTCGCGGATCAAGGTGATTGGCGGGTTCATCCAGCAACCAGACCTGCGGGTTTTGCACCAGCAAAGTCGCGATAGCCAGCCGCTCGCGCTCGCCTCCCGACAGGGTAGTGATGCTGCGCGCTTCGAAGCCGGCCAGGTCAACGGCCGCCAGCGCGGCCAGCGCCGCCCTGCGCTCTGCGCCGCGGTGCCACCCGCGCCAACCCGTGCGCGCAAAATGACCGGTGAGCGCCGTTTCCAGAACGGTGAGTGGAAACGCGTCATCATGCAGTTGCAGCAGCAGGCCCAGCCGCTGCGCGATGGCTTTGCGCGGCAAACTCGCCAGCGGGGAGCCGCACAGCGTTATTGTGCCGTGGCCCGCTGGCCGGAGTCCGGCCAGCGTGTGCAGCAGCAGCGTCTTGCCTACGCCATTCGTGCCGAGTACGCAAATCAGTTGCCCCGGGGCGGCGGTCAGGTTGAGGTCGGCAACCAGCGTGCGCCCCGCGACCTCAATGGTGAGGTCATGGCACTGCAGCCCCGGCAGGCCGGGTGGCGTTGATGAGTTGCTCATCACTTGGAGTTTAGGCAAAAAAAACCCCGGTGGGCACTCACGCGGTGAGGGTGGCTAAAGGCCAGGCAAAAAAAACCCCGGTGGGTGACCGGGGTGTACGGGTTTTTGTTGTTGTCGCGAAGTCGGTTTCTGTTGGAGCACCAAGAGGTGGTGGATTTTTATTGTTGTCGTATGGGTCTTC
>JAZBOT010000190.1:0-2179 GCA_036351295.1 Gammaproteobacteria bacterium
TATTGCTGAGTTTAATAAAGTACTGCAGTCAGAGCCTTTCGAAACCAACACGCTGCTGGAAGAAACAGAGCGTTATGCGGCTCAGGTGCTAGCGGCGGCCGAACGCTGTCGGTGCGTGATGGTGCCATCATGGACACGAGCTCCGGGCAAGCGCGGCCTCGGCCCTATTGACCTCCGCCCGGGTGGTGTGGGCCACACGCTGGCGTTGATGAACAACTGTCTTGCCGAACGCCTCCACGAGCATGCCTCCGTATTCGTGGTAGATAGCAGCACGTGGTTCACGGGTCAGAACAACCCAGAACTGGCCGCCAAGTTCTGGTATGCCGCCAAAGTACCCTACGCAGCAGATGTCTTTCGCGAGGCCGCACGGCAGGTCAAAGCGCTGCTGCGGGCGGTTGCAGGACGCAGCCGCAAACTGCTTGTCCTGGACCTCGACGACACGCTCTGGGGCGGCATCGTCGGCGACGTGGGCTGGGAGAATCTGCGCCTCGGCGGGCATGATCCTGTCGGTGAGGCTTTTCAGGATTTCCAACGTGGCGTAAAAGCACTGCAGAATCGGGGCATCGTGCTCGCAGTGGTCAGCAAAAATGACGAAGCTGTCGCACTGGAAGCCATCAGCAAGCACCCGGAAATGCTGATTCGTCCAAACGATCTGGCGGGCTGGCGCATCAACTGGCAGGACAAGGCACAGAATATTGCGGAGCTCGTCCACGAGCTTAACCTTGGCATGGATGCCGCTGTGTTCATTGACGACAACCCGGCTGAGCGCGGCCGCGTGGCCGAGGCGCTGCCAGAGCTGCTGGTGCCGGACTGGCCCTCGGACAAATTACTATACCGCCTTGAGCTCGACAGTCTCGACTGTTTCGATCCGGCCGCGATCAGCGCCGAAGACGCGCAACGCTCGCATTCCTATGCCGTCGAACGTGAGCGCCGGCAAAGCCGCGCGGCAGTAAGCCTCGAAGACTGGCTTGCATCGCTGCAACTCTCCGTCAAACTGGAGCCATTAGCCGACGCCAACCGGCAACGAGCTGCGCAGTTGCTGAACAAGACCAACCAAATGAATCTCAGCACTCGGCGGCTGACCGAAACGCAACTTCAGGAATGGGTCGACCACGGCAACGGACGTGCTTTTTGGACCGTCTGGGTCGCGGACCGCTTCGGCGACTCGGGCCTGACCGGGCTCGTCAGCACCGAATGCGGCAACGACGTCTGTAAAATTGTGGATTTTGTCCTCAGCTGCCGGGTATTTGGGCGGCAGGTTGAAAACGTCATGGCAGCGGTGGCTGTGTGCGAAGCACGACGGCATTCAGCTGGCACGGTATCAGCGACCCTGCTGCCTACCGCTAAAAACCGGCCGACCCGCGAGTTTTTTGCAGAACGCAGTGGTATTGCCCGTGCGGGCGAGCACGAGTTCGTGTGGGACGCGGCGACGGACTACAACACGCCGGACTTTATCGACGTGACCGCCGGCAGCGCCATAGCGAAAGCAACATGACTGCGACGGCCGGCAAGCCGCAATTGCATTTACTCGAAGTGACGCGAGCCGAATACCAGTCCGGACATGCGTTTGACACCTGGGAAGGCGACGACACTTTCGGCCGGATTGGCGGTGAGTTTGCCGCACTGCTTTGCTCGTCGCCGGTTCGCGAGCATCGAGATGATGATCCGCTTTTACTCACAGCGATGATCGGCACCCGCCCCGTGGGTTGTATCACTACGTTTAACGGACTGCTCCACGTCGGTGACCATGCGGTCCCCATGCTCTGGTGCTCGGGACTGTCCGTGTTGCCTGAGCATCGCAATACCGGCGCAGGCCTCATGATCCTCTTGCAGCTACGGGCGCGGCCGATCGCCTCGGGCGCCGTGGGCGTATCTAAGGCGGCGCTGCCGATCTACCGCCAGCTTGGGTGGTGCGACCTCGCGGCAGACCGTCATCTACTGGTGCGGCGCTCCGCGCCCATTCTGCGCGGCTTGCTCCGCACTCCGTGGTTGTCGCTACCCGCTTCATGGCTGGCAGACGCCGTACTCGGGTTGCAGCGACTTGCACTCACAGCATGGCTTAAGTTTCGCTTCCGCGGGTTCCGCGTTGAAGAAGTAGCAGAGCTGCCGGTCGAGCTCGACCGCAGTATCGGGGCACTACAACGGCCCGTTAAATGCCATCGTTCAACGACTTTGGTAA
>JAZBOT010000191.1:0-2780 GCA_036351295.1 Gammaproteobacteria bacterium
GCGGACCACTCGCCGATTTCGCTAAACAGCACGGTGAGCGCAAACCACAGGGCCAGGTTCAGCATGACCCCGACGACGGCAGCCGTAATGCTTGCCAGCGCCGCCGCCAGCGACGGGTTGTGGCGGAGGCTCTCGATATACGGCGCACCGACAAATATCCACAGGAAACAGGGTACGAAGGTTACCCAGGTGGTTAGCAGTGCGCCGAGTGTGCCGGCGAGCAGCGGGTCGAGTGCGCCGGGGTTGCGGTAAGCCGCCATAAAGCCAACAAACTGCGCAACCAAAATCAAGGGCCCGGGCGTCGTCTCGGCCAAGCCGAGTCCGTCGAGCATCTCGCCGGGTTCCAGCCACCCGTAGTGCTCAACCGCCTGCTGCGCCATATAAGCCAGTACGGCATAGGCACCGCCGAACGTCACCACGGCCATTTTGCTAAAGAACAGGCTCTCCTGTGCATACACATGCGCCGGCCCCAGCCAGATCGCCAGAACCAGCAGCGGCAGCATCCACAGCAGCAGGCATGCGGCCGCTGCGCCGAACGTGGCGCGCTGCGCTGCGCGCGTCGCCGCTGACAAATGTGGTTGCGGTGCCGCTGCGCGGTCTGCCTGCTGCCAGCGCTGCGTCACCAGTCCGGCTGCAGCCGCCACAAGAATGACGAGCGGGAACGGGGTCGCGAAGAGAAAGATTGCAACAAAGGATGCGGCGGCCACCCAGAGCTGCAGCGGCTTGCGCAGCGTGCGTGCGCCGATCTTGAGCAGCGCATCGATCACAACGGCCAGCACCGCTGCCTTGACGCTGAAGAACACCGCCTGCAGCACCATGGTTTGCTGGAAGGTTGCATACAAAGCGCTCAGGACCAGCATGACCAGCGCCCCCGGCAGCACAAACAGCGTGCCCGCGATCAGCCCGCCGCGCACACCGTGCAGCAGCCAGCCCGAGTAGGTTGCGAGCTGCTGGGCCTCTGGACCCGGCAGCAGCATGCAATAGTTGAGCGCATGCAAAAATCGCTCGTTACTCAGCCACTGCTTTTCTTCGACCAGCAGCCGCTGCATCAGTGCGATTTGTCCCGCCGGGCCGCCAAAGCTCAGCAGGCCGACTTTTAGCCACAGTCGCCCCGACTCGCCAAGCGACGGCGGGACCGGCGGCTGTTCGGGATTGCCTTCAGGCGCATCGGTGACTGTAATTGCCGGCATGGGCGGCAGCATCGCACAGCCGCATCAACGCGAGAATACCCGGCGGCCGCCTAGAAGGAGATATCCCACTGCAGCCGCATGCGGTTTTCCGCCTCACGCTGGTTCAGGAACCGGTCGTTCAGGGTCAGGTAGGAGTAGTCCAGCGTCAGCTTGTTGTTGTGGCCGCTGAAAAACCAGTTGGCCACCAGCGAAAACTCGTTGCGCTCATTCTCGAGGTTGCGGTCGGTGGCGTTCGGTTCATCCACAAACGCATAGCGCATCGCAAGTTCAAGCGGTTTTGGCACAGGCTCCAGCAAGTAGTGGAAGAAATAGCCGCTCTGTATGTATCCGCCGGTCAGCGAATTCTTGGTCAGCTGCGTCCGGTCGGCCACGATTTTGCGATGGTATTCCTGCTGCAGCGAGAAGCCGCGCCATTTGAAGGCCAGCTCCTGCACGGTCTGGTCAACCTTGAATTGGTCCGGATCGGCGCTGCCTACCGGCGTGAAGCCATCTAGATTGCCGCACCCCTCTGACGACCAGCGGGTACATTTGCCCGTATTTGTCGAGCCGGCAAACGCCAAACTGCCGGTTGGCAGCTCAGTGTACTCCACGTCAGTCTGGCGCCATTCTAGGTCCCTGCCCAAGAAGTTCCACTGCAGGCGACCCATCCACATGGCGTTGCCATCCGGGTTGGCAACGCCGCGACCCTCGCCGTTGAAGGCGCCCACGTAGTAGCGGAATTCAGCCGGCGTATCCTTGAGAACTCGGCCGCGCAGCTGGATTCCAACCTGGCGGTCGATGGTAAATATCCGGTTGACGATGGAGCGCTCCACGAACTGCTGGCGGCCGGAGGAATCGACGCGCTCGCGGTTCAGGTCAATCTTCCACTGTCCGACACGCAGACTCGCCCAATCCCACTTGGTGATGTCGATGCGCCAGTCAAACACCCGTGCGCTGCCGTCCGCCGAGTCATCGTCCACTTCGCGGCTCGGCTGCAGATCGACCTCGAAGTAGTACTTCAGCCACGGCTGATAGCCGTAGCCGCCGATTTTCATGCGCAGCCGCCGCGCCTCAAAATTGGAGGTCCGCGGGTCAGTGAAATTGCGCACCTGGCGCGGATCGGGACCCTCGATGCTGTTGTAGCGCCACTGGGCCCGCCACTGCAGGTTGGTCTGAAAGCGTCCGTCGCGGGTTTCTAGGCGGAAGCCCTTGTCCGTGTATGAGGCTTTAACCGGCAGTTTCTCGTCGATGGCGCGGTCAATTTCTGCGGTTATGGCCGGATCCAGCCCCGCTGCTGAGCCAGGTTCGGGGCTGTCCGCAGCGGTTGCCGGACTGGACTCCGACTCAGCACCGCCGCCGAGGACGTCCGCGCTGCTGAGTTCGGGTTTGGCCAGCAGCTGCTCATACTGTTCTGCGGTAATCGCCCCGTTGTCCAGCAGGATATCGAGGAGGGCCTTGTCGGCCGCTTGCGCCTGAGTCTGTAGTCCGAGGATGCCGGCAAACAGTCCGGTAACGCAGAGCTGGCATAGCCGGCCGCAGATTGAGCGATACTTGTTGGCAGTGATTTTCATGGGGCCCCCGTTTGGTCAGTGGCGCAGCGCCGGGTTGTAC
>JAZBOT010000192.1:0-4776 GCA_036351295.1 Gammaproteobacteria bacterium
GATAACCCAGCTGCATGGTGGCCAGAAAAATCATCCCCAGGTGGATGGGATCGACGCCAAACTCGGCCGCGACCGGCAGTATCAGTGGCACTACCAGCACCAGCGCCGAAAAAATATCCAGAAAAGCGCCGAGCAACAGCAGAAACAGCAGCAACAGTATGAGAAAGCTGGTGCGCCCCTCAACATACTGGGTAACCAGACCAATCAGTTGCTGCGGCACTTCCATGTCGATCACGTAATTGGTGGATGCCAGCGACGCCCCCAGGATCAGCAGGATGCCGCCCACCAGCACCATCGATTCGCGCATGATGCCCGGCATGCGGCTCAGCGGAATCTCGCGCCGTATGACCACCTCGATCAACACGACATACACCGCGGTCACCGCTGCCGCCTCGGACACCGCCAGCAGCCCGGTATAGATACCACCGAGTACAACCACCGGCAGCGGCAGCTCCCAGGCCGCGTCTGCAATGGCCGCCACAACGTCGCGGGCGCTGAATTCGCTCAGCGGTACACGGTTGCCGCGGTTGACCCATAGTGCATAGACGGACAGCGAGACCATCATCAGTGCGCCCGGCAATATTCCGGCTTTGAACAAGTCATCAATGCTGACCTCCGCCACCACGCCGTAGAGGATCAGCGGCAGCGACGGTGCAAACAGCAGGCCGAGGCTCCCGCCCGCGGTTACCAGCCCGAGATTGAAGCGGTCCCCATACCCGGCCTGCTGCAGCGCGGGATACAAAATGGCGCCCAGCGCGATAATCGTGACACCCGAAGCCCCTGTAAATGCGGTAAAAAAGGCACAGGCTCCGATGCTGACGATGGCGAGACCCCCGGGCATCCAGCCGAGGATGGCCCCGGTCAACTGCACCAGCCTGCGGGGCGCCTCGCTCTCGCTCAACACATAACCCGCAAAGGTAAACAGGGGGATAGCCAGCAGTATCGGCATCTCGGCGATACTGAAAATTTCGTCGGCCACCACGACGCCGAGTTCCGGGTCTATACCGGTGAAGCTCAGCAGAGCGCCCGCCGCAATCACCGCGAACAGGGGCGCGCCCAACAAAGCGATCACAATCAGCGCAGCGCTCGCCAGCAGCATCAGCCCCCCTCACCGCGAATCAAGATGCGCAGCCGGCGGGCAAACCAGACCGTGTAGCGCCAGGCCATCAGCAGAAACGCCAGCGGCAGCGAAGCTTGTGCTACCCACACCGGGATTCCGATCAGCAGCGTTTCCTGATCCTCAAGGGCAAATTGAGTGAGTTGCCAGCTGTACCAGGCCAGCGCCAGACAGACAGACACGGTGAAGAGATCGACGACCAGCGTCACCCCCGCCCTGCCGCGCGGCGGCAGGAACCGCGACAGCACGTCGATTGAGATGTGCCGGTCTTCACGCGCAGCGGCCACCCCGGCTGCCATCGCAACCCACAGCACCGCATGGTTGATCGCCTGATCAGCCCAGACCAGGGTGCCGAAGTCGAAATTACGCAGAAAAATCTGCGTGCAGGCCAACAGGATCATGCTGACCAGCAGGAGTCCGATGAGGAGATTCTCCAGCCAGCGCCCGACGCGTTCCGCCTGTTCGAGCACCCCGCTCACGCTCGGCAACCGAGCTCAGCCCTCATTTTCCGCCGTGGCCGCAACAGCGTTGCTGCTGCGGAACTCTTCCAGCAAGGCAAGGACGTCTGCGTACAGGCCCGGGTCGACCGCGCCCTCCTGCCACAGCCGCTGATTGGTTTCGAGCGCCACCGAACGCCAGTAGGGCACGTCTGCCGGGCTGCTCTCGACGATTTCGAGACCGTTCGCGAGCAGCGCATCCTGCGCTTCCACGTTGTCACTGCGATTGATGACGTCAAGGCGCGCATAGGTCGCACCCATGATGTCACGGACCGCCACCTGATCGGCGTCACTCAGCCGGTCAAAAGCACGCTTGTCGACGGCCAGCGTCCCCATCGTGTAGGCGATCGGCACCGGGTTGATATAGCCCACCTTCGTATACCACTGGAGCAGTAAGGCCCCAACCGGCGGAGTCACGATGATGTCCAGCAGCCCGGTCTGCAGCCCGGTCATGACATCAGCGAGCGGCAGCACCACCGGAGACAGGTTCATCGACTCCAGCGCCGAAAAACTGATGACGTCGCCCTCGGGCACCCAGATGTTCTTGGTGCGCAGCATTTCATGGCTGGTGATCGGGGTGTTGCTCATGAAGTTGGCGAAACCGCCGCCGGCGAAACCGAAAGATACCAGCCCGGCTTCTTCCAGCCCGGCGAGCAGGCGGTCATCCATGCGCTCGCGCACGTAATCCACCTCGGCCTGCGACCGAAACAGAAACGGCAGGCCGTAAACCATGATGTCAAAGTAGCGATCGGCCAGGCCACTGGTGGTAAAAGCGGCTCCCTGCAGCTGGCCGATGCGGATCTTGCGCAGCACCTTCTTGTCGGTGCCCATAACGCCACCGCCGTAAAACTTGAACTCGACCCGGCCTTCGGTCTGATCCTTGATATCAGCCGCGGCTGCCCGCAGCTCGTCCATCCATTCCGAGCCTTCCGGCGCGACCGTCGCGATTTTGAAAACATCGGCCTGCACAGGAAACGATAACAGGACGCTTAAGGCACCGGCGCCTGCCAGCGCGACGGCTCGACTAAAAATCATTTTCAACCACAACCCTTTAATCTAACTAGAAATACTCATCTGCGGACTCCAGCAACAGGACCGCTTCCGACTGCGCAAGCTTGTTGAACAACGTCAGGTCTGTTTGTTCGACCTCTGCTGCAAGCACTTCGTTCAGCAAGCGATCATGCAGTTCCCGGTCATAGACGAGGCGCGCGTAGCCCCGTGCGTATTCAACCTTGATGCTGAGGTCCTTGCCAGCGGACACGGCGATACCGCGTTCAAACCAGTCACGACCCACTTCAGGCTTGCCGCCCAGCGCCGCGGGACGGAGCGTATTGAGTATACCCAGATACATGCAGGTGCTGGCTGCCAGATCGCCCGGTTCCAGCGCCATGACCCGGGTGAGCGCAGCCTCAACTTTCGGTAACTGCGCGAGCGCCCCGAAATCGTCTGAGTGAGCACGTATATGCGCGAGCGAACTGATGCTGTACGCATACAGTTCATCGACGGCGGCGGCATCGATATCCATGATGACGCGCTCGTAGCCCGCGTAATCCAGCTTTTCCAGACCGCACGCTTTTGCCTGCGCGGCACACAGGGCGCGGCGCCCGTAGTCACGCGCCTGGTCGGTGAGTGTCTTCGCACGCTCGGCGTCCGTGACCAGGCCGGCACCGTAAGCCGCGTAGAGCTGGGCGCCCGCCGCCAGCGTGGCACGATTGTCGGGCGCGCCGGCGATCAGGCTGTCCAGCAGCAGCAGGTAGGCCGGCAAAGCCTCCCGCACGAGCTCCGGATCCTGCTGATTGAGGATAGCGGCAGACAGGTTGTCCGCCAGCCCGCCCGAAACACGGGCGACAATAGCGCCACACCCGCTCAGCAGCGCCGCGATGCTGAGCATCAGCGCAGCGGGCGCAACGGCACGTAAACTCTGGTAGGTCCGGCTGAGCATCCGTTACACCGCGCAGATCAGGCCTTGCAAAGAAAGAACGGCGGCCCCGGAGTCGCTCCGGAACCGCCGGTCGACAAACAAACTAGATTTTTTCTCTGATGCGTGCCGACTTACCGCTGCGCTCACGCAGGTAGTAGAGTTTGGCACGGCGGACGTCGCCACGGCGCTTCACTTCAATCGACGCAACAACCGGGCTGTAAGTCTGGAAGACACGCTCAACCCCTTCACCGTGCGAAATCTTGCGCACGGTGAATGCCGAATTCAGGCCGCGATTACGCTTGGCAATCACAACCCCCTCAAAAGCCTGCAACCGCTCGCGGTCGGCCTCACGGATACGCACCTGCACAACAACGGTATCGCCGGGACCGAAAGCCGGTACCTCACGCTCCATCTGCGCCTGCTCGAGTTCCTGAATGATCTTACTCATGTCTGTCGTCCTGTTTAATGTCCGTGGCGGCCACGCCGCACCCATACCAATAGTCTGTCAATTCTTAGCCGCCGCCTGTTCGCCGGCCGCGGCCCTGTAAGCTTCCAAAAGCTCGGCCTCTTCATCAGTCAGCGCAGTCCGCGCCAATAATTCCGGGCGGCGCTGCCATGTCCGGCCCACCGCCTGCTGCAGGCGCCAGCGGCGAATCGCGCCGTGGTCACCGCTGAGCAACACCGGCGGCACCCGCCGCCCCGCAAACTCCTCCGGCCGCGTGTAATGGGGGCAATCCAGCCGGTCCATTGCAAACGAGTCCTGCTCCGCCGATTCCGGGTCACCCAATACACCGGGCAACAGCCGCATCACCGCATCCATCACGACCAGCGCACCCAGTTCGCCGCCACTGAGCACGTAGTCGCCGAGCGACAGCTCCAGGTCGGCCTCGGCCTCGACCAGTCGCTCGTCAAAGCCTTCATAACGTCCACATACCAGCACCATCCCCGGCAGTTGCGCCAGCTCCATGGCGCAGGCCTGATCGAACAGCCGGCCCTGCGGGCTCAGGAACACCACGGGCGCTCCTGCCGGCGCCTGCCGGCTCGCTGCCGCTATCGCGCCAGTCAGCGGTTCTGGCTTCAGCACCATGCCGGGGCCGCCGCCGTAGGGTCTGTCATCGACCACCTGGTGCGGACCCTCCGCGTACTGCCGCGGGTTGACACAGTCTACCCGGGCAATTCCGCGTTCCAGCGCCCTGCCACCGACGCCCCAGCGGACAGCATCCAAAATCATCTCCGGAAAC
>JAZBOT010000193.1:0-5882 GCA_036351295.1 Gammaproteobacteria bacterium
CTCCACAATGCAGGCCCGTACCGCGCGACTCATCCAACTCGGTCGCTTCATCGGCTCACCCTTCAACGCAAAAAATGCTACTAATAACCCGTAGGCTAATGATTCCGGTCAGCCAGTCAACACTCACGGCGTGCTTATGGTTTGCCGCTACAAAGTCGTTCACACGTCAACCAACGCTCCTTGTGTTATTTAATTTACTGGATCGTTATGGATCGATTGTTGCTTCTGCTACTTTTGAGCCTCGGGAGCGTTGCGCTGGCCCGGGCCGCGACCGTCGATGACATCTATGTGCACTCGACGACTGCGGGCACGGGTTCGGCTATTGTGTTCGTGCATGGCTGGACCTGCGACCAGTCGGTCTGGGCTGAGCAGATAGCCGCATTCAGCACGAGCCACAAAGTTATCGCGCTCGACCTGCCCGGCCATGGCATGAGCGGTGCACCGGCTGACCAGAAATACACCTACGAACTCTACGCAAGCGCGATCGAAGCGGTGCGGGTCGAGGCACAGGCGGAGCAGATCCTGCTGGTGGGGCACAGCATGGGTGTGTCCGTGATCCGCCAGTACGCCATCCGCTATCCGCAGCACGTTGCGGGCCTCGTCGGTGTCGATGGCGCGTTTCGTCTGCCTCCCAACGAGCAGGCAGAATCAGCGTCGCCGCGGTCCTTCAGCGAGATTTCAAGAGAAGCATCAATCCGCAGTATGTTTGTTGAAGCAACGCCGGAAGCGCTGCAACAAGACATTTTGGCCATGATGCTGAGCACACCCGACGCCTTGGCTACCGCGGTCGCGGAGCCTATGCGTGATCCCGCGGCACAGTCGTCGGTGGTGCTCGATACACCGGTGCTCCTGGTATTCGCCGGCAACCGTCCCGCGACCGACACCGACTGGATCAGGCAATTTGTGCCCAATGCCGAGTTCCATACGGTGGCCGGCACCGGGCATTTCCTGATGATGGAACAACCCGCCGAGTTCGAGCGTCTGCTCAGCGGATTCCTGCGCAAAATTGGCTACTAAAGGCTGCCATTCGGACTCATTCAGGCGGCCACACGGCTGCTATCGCGGGCCATGCCCGGCGCCGGTCGACCGGGCCTCTTGCGGCCGTTATTCGGCCTCGCCGCGCTCTATTTCGTTAGCCCATGCCATGGCATTGATCTGCAAGATCGGCAACCGCGCGGTATCAAAGCTGGTGGTGCGGGTAGCCAGGTCACGCACGGCGTTCATATCGCTGCGCTCGACGGTTTCGGCCACCTGCAGCAACTGACCGAGCCGGCCGGCGCGATGCAGCAACGCGTCACGCACCTCGTCGCTGACATGAATCTGCGCCAGGATTTCGTCCATCGGCATGCCGAGCAGCGCATCAAGCAGCGACAGGATGCCGGTCATGAAGGCGCGGTCCATGAACTGCGTGTCTGTCGAAATTTCTTCGGCCAGCAGTTCCATCAGCTTGCCCCGCGATGCGGCCATATTCAGCAACGGGGTGGGAAACGTTCCGGCGCTCGGATGGGCAAACAGCAGCACCTGCAGCCAGCGGCTGAGCTGCCGCGCGCCCAGCATGGTCAGCGCATGCGACAAACTCTCGATGCGATTGCTGATACCCATTGCCGCTGAATTGACGAGGCGCATGAGCTTGTAGCTCAACTCGGGCGAACGCTTAAAGCTGGCTTCGACTTCGCGTATCTCGGCGACGCCGATGACCTGCTGCACCAGCTCCAGCAATACCGCGCGCGACGGGTCTACCGCGCGCCCCTCGAGAATAACGGGCCGCGCAAAAAAGTAGCCCTGAAAATAGGTGAAACCGAGTTTACGACAGAGATCAGCCTGCTCCTGCGTGTCCACCTTCTCCGCCAGCAGCTCCACACCCGGGCGCCGGCACGCCTCGACCACCGCTGCAAGCTGTCCGTCGGGCACGGCGTGCAGGTCAATTTTGATCACTTCCACCAGCGGCATAACGGCCTCATGACCGGGCGAAATGTGCGTCAAATCATCGAGAGCCAGCCCGAAGCCTGCGGCGTGCAGCTGCTGGCAGCGGTTCACCACAGCGTTGCTGAACTCCACCGTTTCGAGTATCTCCAGCACGACTTTCCCTGGGGGCAACGCTTCAGGCAGATCGGACAACAAAGTCTGGGCATCGAAATTGATGAAGCCGCGACAATCGCCCAGCACCGCCTCAATACCAAGCTCGGTAAACGCGTGTGCGATAACACTCGCGGTGGCCAGCCGGCCATCCGTAACATCGGCGCCGCCGACGGCACCGGAGCGAAACAGCAGCTCGTAAGCGACGGTTCGGGCGTTCCTGTCGAGGATGGGCTGGCGCCCGAGGAAGAACGGCACCACGTTAGCCGGGGCCTTGGCAACTGCAGCATTCAGCGTATTCATTGGCGCACGATAGCCGCCCACGGACAACTCGTCCGTGTGCCAATTCACAGAGCGGTGCTGTGGTGCGGCAACAGCGTGCCGCCCCCGCACTTATGACTCGCTGTCGCGGTTGGCACCGCCGCTCGCGCGCGCGGCGGCGTGCACCGCTGTACGAATCCGCGGATAGGTGCCGCAGCGGCACAGCTGCCCCTGCATGGCGCGATCAATGTCCGCATCGGTGGGCCGGGGATTGTTCTCCAGCAGCGCCACCGCCGCCATAATTTGCCCCGACTGGCAGTAACCGCACTGGGGCACCTCGATGGCTTTCCACGCTTGCTGCACAGGATGCTCGCCGCCCAGGCCTTCGATGGTACGTACGGTGCGACCCGCCACGGCCGACACCGGCGTCACGCAGGCACGCCCGGGCTGGCCGTCGATGTGCACGGCGCAGGCACCGCACTGCGCAATGCCACAACCGTACTTGGTGCCGGTCAGACCGAGGTGGTCGCGCAGCGCCCACAGCAGCGGCATGTCGTCTTCGACGTCCAGCGTGACGTCAGCGTCATTCAACTTAAATTTAATCATGCGTTGGCGCTCCCTGATCGGGCCAGCTTCAGGCCGCTGCGTTCCAGCGGCAGACGCCGAATACGCTGTTGACTGGCTGCATAAATAGCATTCGTAAGCGCCGGTGCTACTGCGGGCACACCCGCCTCGCCGGCGCCACCCGGATGATCGCTGCCCTGCACCAGCACGATGTCGAATTGCGGCGTTTCCGGGAACCGCAGGATCGGCTGCGTATTGAAGTTTTTCTCGGCGGTGCCGCCGTCGCGAAACGTGACTTCACCCCGCAACGCCGCCGACAGGCCAAAAGTCATGCCGCCCTCCAGCTGGGCCCGAATATTAGCCGGGTCTATTTGCAGCCCGCAGTCAAAGGCACACACCAGCTTGTTGATGGTCAGGCGAGCGTCTTTAACTGTCACGTCGGCGACGATCGCACACACCGATTCGAAACCATGACTGAGCGCGATACCCAGGCCCGACCCGGGTGGGCGGGGGGCGTTCCAGTCGGCACGATCGGCCGCGGCCTGCAACACGGCCTGCAGGCGCGGATGCTGATGCAGCAACGCGTACCTGAACTCGTAAGGATCGCGGCCGAGTGCGACGGCCGCCTCATCGATCGCGGATTCGGCAAAAAAAGAATTCTGTGACAGCGTGACCGACCGCCACAAACCCACCGGAATGGCCCACGGCATCTCCACGAAATCGATGTACTTGGCCGGAAAATCATAGACGTCGTAGATCAGCAGCGCCGCCATCGTAGGGTCACCCATACCCGGCATCATCGGCTTGTCCTGGAAGCGCCAGACCGACTGGGCGGCGATGCGGCTGTACATACCGGTAATACCATCGGCGCCCAGCGCCACGCGGGTGCGCACCACGCAGCCCGGACGGTAATAGTCGTGCCCGACATCCTGCTCGCGGGTCCAGCACAGCTTCACCGGCCGCCCGGGCACGGCCGCTGCGGCCTGCACGGCCTGCCGCACGTAATCGAGCTCCCATTTGCGGCCGAAACCACCGCCCGCCCGGGTCAGCTGCAGGCTCACCTGTTCCAGCGGCAATCCGGCGGCGTCCGCCGCGGCCTGGCGCGCCTTGTCGGGCTGCTGGTGCGGTGCCCAGACCTCACAGGCCGAGTCTGTCACGCGCGCGGTGCAGGCCGGCGGCTCCATCGTCAAATGCGACAGATAGGGCACCTCGTACTCCAGGTCGAGGGTTGTGGCGGCCGTCTCCAGCGCCGCCAGCGTCGCGTCCCGACTCAACGGACGAAACTGCATGGGCTTGACCTGGGTATCGACATCCGGAAACGGCAATGCGGTCTCAGCCAGCAGGCCCGCCCGCAGCTCGGCGCGCAGGTCCGCACTGCTCTTGCCGGCGACCGCCCCCGGACCGAATTCCACTTGGAGTGCCTCGGCCGCCTGCCGCGCACGCCAGAAACTGTCGGCGATGACCGCAACCCCGCGGTCAACGCGCGTGACGGCTACAACGCCACGTCGCTTAAGCACCGACTCGGCGTTAAAACTAACGACCTCCGCGCCAATTTCATCCGGCAGCCGCAGGGCCGCGTGCAGCATATCCGGCAACTGCAGGTCGATACCGAAGACGGCTGTGCCGTCCACCTTTTCGGCGACGTCCTTGCGCGGCACAGAGCCACCAATAAAACGGAATGCATCGCGGTCCTTCAGCTTTGGCTCCGCGGGCGGGCTCAGCCGCGCGGCGGCTGCGGCCAGCTCGCCGTAGCCCAGTGCCCGGCTGCTGGCCGGATGCCGGACTTCGCCCGCAGCCGCGACGCATTCGCCCGCAGACACGCCCCACCTGCCGGCCGCGGCTGCCACCAGCATTTCGCGTGCGCCGGCCCCCAGCACGCGCAGCTGGTCGTAGTAGGTCAGCACAGAATCGCTGTTGGCGGTGCGCTGGCGGCCATTTACGGCGCTGACCAGCGCCGGGTCCGCTGCGGCACTGACCACCTCGACGCGCGACCAGTCAGCCTCCAGTTCGTCCGCCAGGATCCGGGGCAAGGCATTGTAGGAGCCCTGGCCCATATCGACCCCCGGGTAGGTGATGCGCACCTCGCCGGCAGCCGTAATTTGCAGAAACGCGCTGAAGCTCGCCGGCGCGGCGCGCTCCGCCGCACCGGCCGCAACGACACTGCCATCGTGCCGAATGCCAAGCAGCAAGCCTGCGCCGGCGGCAGCCGAGATAAAGGCGCGGCGATGCAGTCCGCCACGGTTTTCAGGTGCGGGTCGGGTCATAGTGTCCTCTGCAAAATCGTGTGCGCTGTTGTTGTCGGACACAGTTTAGCCCGAATGTACCGCCAGTGTGCGTGACAGGTCGGCACGGTAGGTGCGACTCACCGGTACCTCGAGCCCGTTCGCCAGCACCACAGACTTGCGCGTCCGGCGCCGGGCGTTGCTCAGCGCTGCGGCAGATACCCACCATGAGCGATGCACCTGAAGACCACCGGCTGTGCCCAGCTCCTGCAGGGCATCGCCGAAGCGGTGCAGGATGAGGTCCTCGCCGGCCGTTGTCACCACCCGCAGGTAATGCCCCTGCGCATTAAGCGCCAGCAATTCGCCCCGGCGGTCCGTGCGCAGCTTGCTCGTGAAACTCGGCGTGTCGACAACAGCGGCGGCAGACCTTGCCGCAGATTGCGGCGGAGCCGCTGCAAACCCATAGCGGTCCAGTCCTCCCAGCCGATAAAACCCGTAGTTCGCCAGCAGCCAGATGACAATAGGGGGAATTAGCTGCTCAGGCTGCAAGGCATAGATGGCGGGCAGCGGCGCGCGCGGCACCTCCGGGGGCAACAGCTCGTAGGTAAGCACGATCAGCTGATAATTGCCCAGCCGGACGAACAACGTTGAGCCCAGCAGTGCGCCGGCCACAAGGACCGCCCACAGGGGCCACTTAAAGGGCCGCAGCAACCGGCTGCAGTCGCGGGTGCACCAATCCAGCACGGTCCAGTCGAGGAG
>JAZBOT010000194.1:0-7902 GCA_036351295.1 Gammaproteobacteria bacterium
GTGCCCACCGAGTTTCCTTACGAAGACTTCAAGGAAATTTACATGTACGCCTTCGAAAAGGGGCTGAAAGGCTGCACGACTTTCCGCTTCAACCCGGAGGCTTTTCAGGGCGTACTGGTCAAGGAAAAGGATCTGCAGAACACGGAGTACACCTTTACGCTCGACGACGGCTCGGAAGTCACGCTCAAGGGCGATGAAGAGATCGAGTACGACGGTGAGGTGCATACCGCGGCCAATCTGTTCGATGCCCTCAAAGAGGGCTACTACGGCAAGTTTTAGGACATATCATGGTTAAGCTGAAAATAGACAAAAAAATAGTCGACTACCGCGTCAGCCAGCCGGGCGAAGCGCCCGCAGCTGCGCCGGCGCAACCGGCAGTTGCCGTGGAGAAGGTGCCGGAAAGCAATGTCGTGCGCATGCACGAGAAGCTCGACCGGCCCGAGATGCTGCGCGGCTCAACCTATAAAGTGAAGACGCCCGTCGACGATCACGCCATGTACGTCACCATCAACGACATCGTGCTGAATGCCGGTACCGAGCACGAGAGCCAGCGGCCGTTCGAGATTTTTGTGAACTCCAAAAACCTCGATCACTACCAGTGGATTGTGGCACTCACCCGCATCATGTCGGCAGTCTTCCGCAAGGGCGGTGACGTGACGTTTGTGGTTGACGAGCTGAAGGCCGTGTTCGACCCCCGGGGCGGCTACTGGAAGCCCGGCGGCAAATACATGCCGTCGATCATCGCCGAGCTGGGGCATATCGTTGAGAAGCACCTGCAGTATATTGGCATGCTGCCAGCCGACGGCCTGGACGTGCATCAGAAGCGACTGATTGAGAAAAAGCGTAAAGAGTACGAAGAATCGCTCAAGCAGAAAGACATTTTCGCCGCGAGTGAGCCACCGGTCGCAGAGGAGGGCAGTGCCGCACTGGGCGGAGCCCAGATTTGCGGCAAGTGTCACGACAAAGCCGTGGTGATGATGGACGGCTGCATGACCTGCCTGTCGTGCGGCGACAGCAAATGCGGTTAGCTGCGGATTAGGGTTGCCGGGCCTGCAGGGTTTGCAGTAGCGCATCAAATTCGTCGATATTTTCCAGCATTGTGGCGTCGACCCCGGCCTCCATTAAGCGCCCGTAAAATTCCGCGTTGTCGGCTTGCTGCAGGGTGATGCTGACCACCAGCAAGCCGAGGCGGTGTGCGGTGTCGACGAGCTCCGGAGTGGCCAGGCTGCGCATCACCCGTACGCCACGGATATGCGGAAATTCCGCCAGCGCGGCCCGCACGTCAGCGGGGTTGCGCGCGACCGGCAGCAGCGGGGCTTCGGGCCACAGGTCCAGCAGCGGTTGCGTCTTGCGCAGGCTGTCGCCGCGACCGAGCCCCCCGAAGGTGATGATCAGGCAGTCGTCGGCGAAACCGTATTGTTGAAATAACGCGACCATCCGCGCGGTCGGTGGCCCCTTGGTGTCCCAGAAGACGCAGGCGCGGCCCTGCAGTAACTGCAAGGCCTCTTCGAGGCGCGGAATCCGCTCACCGGCAAAGGCCGGATCGAACCAGCTGCCGGCATCGAGCCGGGCGACCTCCGCGTAAGTCAGTTCTCCGATGCGGCCGCTGCCGTTGGTGGTGCGGTCCACCGTGGTGTCGTGCAGCAACACCGGCACGCCGTCTTGGGTGCTGCGCAGATCCATCTCGATGTACTCGAAACCGAGCTCCAGCGCCTTCTGAATGCCCGCCAGCGTGTTCTCCGGCGCAAAACGCGCTGCCCCGCGATGCCCGATGCGCAGCATCTGCAGGTTGGGGCGGCGGGTGGCCACCACGGGTCGGGTCGCTACGACGTCGCGGTATTCGGCGGCAGGCGGAACGGCTCCGAAGCGCTTGACGAGCGTCCATGCCAGCAGCCCGGCAGCGGCCAGCAGGAAAACAAGCATAAGTGGCTTGCGCATAACTGCCCGAGTCACTGGCCGGCA
Organism: Gammaproteobacteria bacterium; assembly: GCA_036351295.1. Taxonomy (GTDB): domain Bacteria; phylum Pseudomonadota; class Gammaproteobacteria; order Steroidobacterales. Next base: position 1,963 of record JAZBOT010000194.1, read on the forward strand.
GCGGGTGGTTGGGTCTAAGCGGAGCCCAGCACGCTGCCGCGCCGTCCGGAGCGGGGACTGTCGCCACCCGGCCCATACAGCGGCGTTTCGGCCGGCTCGTTGCGCAGCACGGCCAGGGTCTGCTCTAGGTAGCGACGCTGCATGCTGATCAGCATGCCGTTTTGTTCGTTGCGGGCTTTGCATTGCCGCGCCAGTGCCACCAGTGATTCGAAGCGCGCCAGCGCAGCGGGGTCACTGGCCAGTGCCGCGGCATCGGGCACCTGTGTGGCGCGCTCGGTGCTTTTGATCTGTGCTGACCTGATGCGCTCGAGTTTGAGCTGGCTGGCGGCCGTCAGGGCAGCCGCATCACGCGACTTCAGCGCCTGCTGCTCGGCTTCCAGCGAGTCCAGCACGGCCCGCAAGGCTGTAATTTCCTGTTCGATTAGTGTTGCCGCTGCCAACCCTGCCGGGTCGGGTGCCACATGCTCACCGGCCGTGCCACGGGTCATCGTCATGCCAGCTGCCGCTCCAGCTGCGCCAGCTTGCGCGCGACATCGCGGCCATCCACAACGTATTCCCCGGCGGCGATGCGCTGCTGCAGGGCCTCGACTTTGGCCTGATCGATTTCCGGCAAATCCCCGAGGCTGGTCTCAATGCGCTTGAGCCGCAGGGCGGTATCGGTTAACGCCACTTCGTCGGCGCGCACGCTGTCCTCGCGGCCGCCGTTCTCGGCAGCTGTGCCGGGTGCGGGGCGCTTTACAGAGCCCGCGCGTGCGCCGGGCAGTTCGGTGCGGCCGTAGCCGTTAATTTTTTCAGTCATTAGACATAATCCTCCTCTCCCGACGTATTATTTTTGTTGTCGCCCTTATTATCGGCCTGCGCCGCGATTACTTTAGCCCATCCGGGGCCCGTCAGTTCAATAATACCTCGACGGTTTTGGCCGAGCGGACCACCCCCTCGACCTGGCGTCCCGACTCCGCGTTCTCAACGCGGATGATCTCGCCGGCCATTCCCGGTTGCAGGGCGACGCCCGCCATTTGCACCAGCAGTCCGCCGCTGCGCGCCTCCAGCATCACGCGCTGACCTTTCGCGATCAGCGGGGGCGCGACGATAGCATCCGGCGTAATCATGTCGCCTTCGGACAGGCTGCGCTTCAGCCGGTAGCCAACGATTTTGCGCGGGTCGCGAATGTAGCCCCGTTGCTGTTGGCCAAGAGTGCGCTCGGCCACCGTGATGTCGGCGGCGGTCAGCAGCTGGCCGCGCTGCAGCGGACCGGCCGCGATGGCCACCGGCTGCCAGATTTGTACTTCCACCGGCACGAACAGCTTCCACGGCTCAGCGCCGTCGCAGCGGACTTCCGCGGTAATACGCGTGGATCGCCTGGCGCCGTAAGGAAGGCTGCTGGTCAGCGGCACGGTGCAAGCCGCCAGCCGCAGGCGACTGTCGATGCCGGTCGCGACAGCCTGGAGACGACCGCCGCGGGAGGGCTGCAGCTGAGCCGCCACGGCGGCTTCGGCCGCCCGCTCAATAGCTGCGTGGTCCTGAGCTGCGTGGTCCTGCGCCGCCTGCACCGGACTCATCCACAGCCCGCTGCAGGCAACCAGCGTCAGTATGCGGTTCGGCCGGCGGAGAAATTTCGGTGGAGTCATCATGGGCTAATTAGATGCAATTTTTGTGCCGGGATTAGCGGCGCACGCGGGCGGTGCCTGACGTGTGCCGCCGGCAGCGGAGCGGATTGCCGTTGCCGCCAGGGCGGTAAAAAACTGCCGCTTCGGCCTGCGCGCCGCGGCCGTATAACGCTTTCAGAGTGCTGGCACGGCTTTTGCATTGTGTACTTCGAGCGGGCAGCACGGCCAGCCGCCGCAAGTTTCGCTCCCGACAATTTTCTACTGAAGGTAAGCCATGGCGCTCGACATCAACTCGGTCTTCGATACACATGCCAAGTCTTTGACGCTTGGCAGCCAGCGTATCGGCCTGCTCGCCGCGAATATCGCGAATGCCGACACGCCCAACTACAAAGCGCGCGACATCGATTTCAAGGCGGCGATGCAGTCCGCCGGCAGCCGGCCCGTGCAGATGCAGGCCACGCGTCCCGGCCACATCAGCGTCGGCGGGTCAGGCAGCGCTCCGGTGCTGTACCGCATTCCGGACCAGCCGGCGGAGGATGGCAATACCGTCGACGCTCAGCAGGAATCGGCGGCTGTTGCTGAAGCGGCCCTGCGCTATCAGGCCAGCCTCAGCTTTCTGAACATGCGCATTCGCGGTTTGCAGCTTGCGATCACGGGGTCACGTTAGTTATGTCACTACTGAATATTTTTGATGTCACCGGGTCTGCCATGGCGGCCCAAACGGTGCGCATGAACACCACTGCCAGCAACCTGGCCAACGCGGAGACCACGGCCAGTTCGGCCGCTGAGGCTTATCGGGCCCGCAACCCGGTATTCGAGACGGTGTTTCGTTCGGCCTTTGATGAGAGCAATGCGGGCGTGCGGGTGACCGACATCGTAGCGAATCAGGCCGAGCCGCAGCGGGTCTACAAGCCCGGCGACGCGATGGCCGACGCCGATGGTTACGTCTACCTCTCCAACGTCAATGTGGTCGATGAACTCGTCAACATGATTTCTGCTTCACGCTCGTACCAGTCGAGCGTGGAAGTGCTGAATACCTCAAAAGAATTGCTGATGCGCACGCTGTCGCTCGGCCAGTAAGTGACCAGGAGCTCATTTTTATGATCAACATGCCCGGATCCGACCTTGACCTGAATGCGCTGAAGCTGCCGCAGTCGACCAACGACAAGAACCGCACCGAGCTCGGGCAGAACGAGTTTCTGGAGCTGATGCTGACGCAGCTGCGCAACCAGGACCCGTTCAAGCCGATGGAGAACGGTGAGTTTATCGGCCAGATGGCGCAGTTCAGCACGGTGTCGGGTATTGCCGACCTGACGGAATCGTTCCAGACGCTATCGACGTCGCTCTACTCGACCCAGGCACTGCAGGCTTCGACGATGATCGGCCGCTCGGTGCTGACTGAGAGCAACGTGGCGACGCTCGCCGAAGACAGCACGGTGCGCGGCGCTGTGGACCTGCCGAATGCCACCAGCAATGGCTTCGTCCGGATCACCAATGCCGCCGGCGAGCTCATCCGCGAGTTACCGCTGGGCCCGTCCGGCGCGGGGCTGAAGAATTTCGAGTGGGACGGCATCGGTGCTGACGGTCAGCGCGTGCCGCCCGGACAATACGTGATCGCGGCCGGCTATCGCGACGCGGGCCGGGACACCAGTCTCACGACCCTGCTCAACAGTAAGGTGACCAGTGTTTCGCTTTCGGCCAATGGCACCGACACCACGCTCACGACCGAGAACGGTCAGGAACTCAGGCTCTCACAAGTGCGGTCGGTGCTCTAGGTAGCCGTTCGCTCACCCCTTTCTCAGGAGATTCGCTATGTCTTTTCAAATTGCTCTCACCGGTCTGAACGCGGCTTCGGCTGATCTGGCGGTCACTTCGAACAATATCGCCAATGCCAACACCACGGGCTTCAAGAAGTCCCGCACCGAGTTTGCGGATGTGTTCGCCGGCGATGCTACGGGCATCGGCGCGGGCGTGCGCCTGACCGACGTCCGGCAGGAGTATACGCAGGGCAATGTGAACATTACCGAGCGCCAGCTCGATCTGGCGATCAGCGGCGACGGCTTCTTTGTGACCAGTGACGGTGGCTCACTGCTGTATTCCCGGGTGGGCGCCTTCGGACTGAACAATGACGGGTTTGTTGAAAATTCGCAGGGCGAGCGGCTGCAGGTGTATGCCCCGACGAGTGACGGCGGGTTCAACACGGGCCAGCTGCAGGACCTCGAGCTTACGGTGGACGTCAACCCGCCGGAGGCCAGCACCATCGTGGATATGGCGGTCAATCTGTCGGCCAGCGCTGTCGCACCGACGGCCGCGCCGTTTGATCCGACCAATCCCGACACTTTTACCAACAGTACCGCGACGGTTGTCTATGACTCACTGGGCGTCGCGCGCACGGCCAACTACTACTTCATTAAGGGCGCGACAGATTGGGAGGTTGCCCAGACTATCGATGGTAATGTCATCGGCACACCCCAGCCGATCGCGTTCGGTGCGGGCGGTACGCTGACGGCCCCGGCCAGCGGTATCGTAAGCTTTGGTCCCTATGCGCCGCCGAACGGCGCAGCGAGTCTGGATGTCAGCCTCGACCTGACCTCTACCACGCAGTTCGGCGAGACCTTTGTGGTGAACTCTATCAATCCGGACGGGCGCGCCGCCGGACGTCTGCGCAACGTGGAAATCGATGACACCGGCGTGGTCTTTGCCCGCTACACCAATGGTCAGTCCACCAGCATTGGCAAGATTGCCCTGGCAACCTTTGCCAACCCCGAGGGCCTCTCCAAAGCCAGTGATATTTCCTTCCAGGAAACTTTCGGGTCGGGGGTTGCCTTGCGGGGTGAGGCGGGTACCTCCAACTTCGGTGTGATTTCCTCCGGGGCGCTGGAGTCGTCCAACGTCGACCTGACGGCTGAGCTGGTAAACCTGATTACCGCGCAACGGTTGTTTCAGGCTAATGCGCAGGTGATCTCGACCTTCGATGCCGTCACCCAGACCATCATCAACATTCGTTAATCGCTGGCTAACGGAACTGACTGAATACACCCATGGATAAGTCGATCTATGTTGCGATGACCGGAGCCAAGGCGGCGATGCAGTCGCAGGCTATCATCGCGCACAACCTCGCCAACGCCACCAGCACGGGTTTTCGCGCCGTGCGCCAGTCACTGGATACGGCACCGGTCGATGGCGCGGGCTTGCCGACGCGCTTCAACGCCGTAACGCTGCCGGAGTCATGGGACAACAGCCTCGGCGAGTATGTGCAGACCGGCGAGATACTCGACATCGCGGTGCTGGGCGAGGGCTGGATTGCGGTGCAGGATGCGCAGGGCGAAGAGGCCTACACGCGCGCAGGAGACCTGCATATCTCGCCGACTGGTGTGCTGGAGACGGCAGAGGGGCAGGTGGTGCTCGGCACCGGCGGCCCGGTGACGCTGTCGCCGTTCAACGAGCTGGTCATTAAAGGTGATGGCCGCATTTCCATTGTGCCGCAGGGGCAAACCCCTAACACCATCGCTGAAATCAACGTGATCAAGCTCGTGAATCCGCCGGCCGAGGAGCTGGTGCGCTACGAGGACGGCTTGTTCCGGCTGCGCTCGGGCGATATTGCCGATGTCGATCCCACAGTGCGGGTCGCCTCGGGCCAGCTGGAGGGTTCCAACGTCAACACGACGGCACTGCTGGTGGAAATGATCGCGGCTGCGCGCAACTACGAGCTGCATGTGCGCACCATGCAGAACGCGGAAGAAAATGATCAGGTCGCGACGCGACTGATGCGGATGAACGGTTAGTTGCGCAGCAACGACGGGGAGTAACAAAACATGCAGTCACTATGGATAGCGAAGACCGGCCTCGATGCGCAACAGACGCGGATGTCGGTTGTGTCCAACAACCTCGCCAACGTCAACACCACCGGCTTCAAGCGCGGTCGGGCAGTGTTCGAGGATTTGCTCTATCAGAATCTGCAGCAAGCCGGCTCCAGCACGTCGCAGAACACGCAGGATCCGACGGGTCTGACGCTCGGCACGGGTGTCCGTGTCGTGGCGACGGAGAAGCAGTTTACGCAGGGTGGCCGGGTCGATACCGGAGACTCAACCGACCTGATGATTGAAGGTCGCGGCTTCTTCCAGATTTTGCTGCCTGACGGCAACCTGGCATTCACGCGGGACGGCTCGTTCAACATTGACTCCACCGGGCGCATGGTGACGTCCAGCGGCTATGAGCTCCAGCCGGCCATCATCGTGCCTGACGGCGTCACTGCGCTGCGCGTCTCGCGCGACGGTCAGGTTGAAGCCAATATCGCCGGCCAGGCGCAGCCGTCTGTGCTGGGGTCGATTCA
>JAZBOT010000195.1:0-12102 GCA_036351295.1 Gammaproteobacteria bacterium
GTCGGCCAAGGACAAGGCGACCGGTAAAGAGCAAAAAATTGTCATTAAGGCCTCCAGCGGTCTGTCAGACGATGAAATTGATCGGATGGTTAATGACGCCGAAACGCACGCAGAGGAAGACAAGAAGTTCCGCGAGCTCGTCGATGTTCGAAACCAGGCCGATCAGATGCTGCACGCCACGGAGAAGTCGCTGGAGGATCTGGGCGACAAAGTCGACGGTGAAGAGCGCGCTCGCATTGAGTCTGCTATTGCAGAGTTGAAAGACGCGATGAAAGCCGATGACAAGGAGCGCATAGAGACCAAGAGCAAAGCCCTGGCCGAAGCCTCTGCGACGATGGCGCAGAAAGCCTACGAGCAGGCGGCCGAGGCCGACGGCGGCGCCGAGCGGGGGTCCGCTGCTGATGACGGGGTTGTCGATGCCGAGTTTGAAGAAGTCAAAGACGACGAGAAGAAGGCCAGCTAGCGCCCCGGTCGGCCGTGAGCGGCCACTGAGTTAAGCTGACGCAACGGGCCGGACCCTCATCGCGGTGAGGGTTCGGTTCGTGTTGTATGGGCAGTCCCGCCGTGCCGGCGGTCGCAAGGACAGGAAGCAGGTTTGCATGGCTAAGCGTGATTTTTACGAAGTGCTGGGGGTCGACAGGCAGGCCGGGGCCGATGAGCTGAAGAAGGCCTATCGGCGGCTCGCTATGAAATACCACCCGGACCGCAATCCTGACGACGCCGCGGCCGAGGGCAAGTTTAAAGAGGCTAAAGAAGCCTACGAAGTTCTGTCAGACCCGCAGAAGCGTGCGGCGTACGACCAGTACGGCCATGCCGGCGTCGATGCGAGCAGCGGCATGGGCGGGGGCGGCGCCGGGTTCGGCGATATTTTCGGTGATGTATTCGGCGATATTTTCGGCGGTGGCGGGCGTCGTGGCGGCCCGGGGGGCGCCTATCGGGGTGCCGATCTGCGCTATGAGTTGCTGCTGACGCTCGAAGAAGCCGTGTTGGGACACAGCGCCAACATTACGTTCTCCAGCCTCAAAGAATGCGATACCTGCCACGGTGACCGGGCTGAACCCGGCACCGCCAAACAGGACTGCTCAACCTGCGGCGGCCTGGGTCAGGTCCGCCGGCAACAGGGCTTTTTCTCGGTACAGCAAACCTGCCCGGCCTGTCGCGGCGAGGGGCGCATCATTGAAGTGCCGTGCAGTGACTGTCGCGGTCAGGGGCGCGTGGAGCAAAGCCGGACGCTGTCGGTGAAGGTCCCGGCTGGTGTCGATACCGGTGACCGCATCCGGCTGTCCGGCGAGGGAGAGGCCGGGCAGGCTGGCGGTCCGCCGGGCGACCTGTATGTGGAAATTCGCGTCCGGCCGCACGCCGTCTTTGATCGTGACGGCGCCGATCTGTCGTGTCGTGTGCCGATCAGTTTCACGGCCGCAGCGCTGGGTGGTGAGGTGAAGGTGCCCACCCTCACCGGCGAGGTCACCCTGAAGATTCCCGCGGGCACCCAGTCGGGTCGCGTGTTCCGCTTGCGGGGCAAGGGAATCAAGCCGGTGCGCGGCGGCGGGCCCGGCGAGCTGTACTGCAAGGTCGACATCGAAACCCCAACGGACCTTACCCGTGAGCAGCAGGACCTGCTGCGCCAGTTTGAGGATGCCATTGGCGCCGATGAGCGCCACAGTCCGCGGGGCCGCAGCTGGCGGGACAGCGTCAAGGAATTTTTCGACGGCATTGGCATCTAGCGCCGTATGCGCTCGCGGCTTTGCTATCGCCGCATAATCCACGACAATACTGGCTGGTCACTAACCGCACGCCGGAGAATTCCCGATGCTCAGAATTGCCTTGTTCGGTGCCACGGGCCGCATGGGTGCGGCGAACGTGCGGCAAATCGTAGCGGCTGAGGATCTGGTGCTGGCGGGAGCGGCCACTGAGGCAGGCCACGCCTCCGTTGGGCGTGATGTAGGCGAGCTACACGGGGTGGGCGCGCTCGGTGTGACGGTTGCAGCCGACCCGGCCGTCGCCGTGGCGGCCGCGGATGTGGCTATCGATTTCACCCTGCCGGCGGCGCTCGCCGGCAATCTGGCGGCCTGCCGCTCAGCGGGTTGCCCGCTGGTGCTGGGGACCACCGGCCTCTCGGCCGACGATGAGCAGTTGCTGGATGAAATATCTAAAAATATTCCAATACTTTATGGGCGAAACATGAGTATTGGTGTGAATGTTTTTACTGAGTTGGCGCGGCAGGCGAGTGGCTATCTGGGCGTTGACTGGGACGTTGAGATCAGCGAAGCCCACCACCGTTTCAAAGTGGATGCGCCATCGGGCACCGCGCTCCAGCTGGGTGAGGCCGTCGCGGGCGGCCGCGGTCAGCAACTGGCGGAGGTTGCGGTATACGCGCGGCATGGCCACACCGGCCCGCGAACGGCAGGCGCCATCGGCTTCAGCTCGCAGCGGGCCGGCAGTATTGTCGGCGAGCACACCGTGAGCTTCACCAGTATGACGGAGACCGTCGTATTAGAGCATCGGGCGTTCAGCCGCGAAGTATTTGCCAGCGGTGCGCTGCAGGCGGCACGGTGGTTGGTCGAGCAAAGCCCCGGCCGCTACGACATGCGTGACATGCTCGGCTTCGCTCGGCTACAATAGCGCCGGTCCCAAGACATAAAAATTGTGCGGAACGCGATCCGGACCGGGTCTTTCCGCCGCTTTTATGCGGGCTAAGCAATTGGCTGAGGAAGGATTTGTGACAGTACCTGCATTGCTGGCGCTGGAAGACGGGTCAGTCTTTCACGGCGTGTCGATAGGCGCCGAAGGCCGCACCATTGGCGAGGTGGTGTTCAATACTTCGATGACGGGCTACCAGGAGATCCTGACAGACCCTTCCTATGCCCGCCAGATCGTCACGCTGACCTACCCCCATATCGGTAATACCGGCACCAATGCCGCCGATTTCGAGAGCCGCAAGATATTTGCTGCGGGGCTGGTTATTCGCGATCTGCCGCTCATGGAGAGCAACTGGCGCAATGAGCTGCCGTTCCCGGAGTTTTTGCGGCGCGGCGGCATCACTGCAATTGCCGAAATCGATACCCGGCGCCTGACGCGCCGGTTGCGCGAGACGGGCGCCCAATCGGGTTGCATCATGACCGGTGAAGTTGATGCGGCCACCGCCATCGCGCATGCCCGTAAGTTCCCGGGTCTGGCGGGCATGGATCTGGCGCGCATCGTTAGCACGGATAGTACCTATCAGTGGAGCCAGGGGTCCGGCTGGCCTGCTCCCGAAGGGTCGCCCGGCAAGCGTATTACCGCCTTTCATGTTGTCGCCTATGACTTTGGTATCAAACGCAATATTTTGCGGTTGCTGGTCGACCACAATTGTCGCGTCACGGTCGTGCCGGCCCAGACGCCCGCCGAAGATGTGCTCGCTATGGCGCCTGACGGCGTGTTCCTGTCGAACGGGCCGGGCGATCCCGAGCCCTGCGATTACGCGATTCGGGCGATCGGGGCCATTCTGGCTGCCGGTATGCCCGTGTTTGGTATCTGTCTTGGCCATCAGCTGCTGGCCCTGGCAAGCGGCGCACGCACCGAGAAAATGAAGTTCGGGCATCATGGCGCAAACCACCCGGTCATCGATCTCGCGACTCAGGCCGTGGCGATCACCAGCCAGAACCACGGGTTTGCCGTCGCTGAGGATTCCTTGCCGGCTACCCTCCGGGCTACCCACCGGTCATTGTTCGATAATTCGCTTCAAGGTATTGAGCGAACTGATTGTTTAGCAATAGGTTTTCAAGGTCACCCTGAGGCCAGCCCCGGCCCGCATGACCTGCGACCGATATTCGGACGATTTGTCGAGATGATGCGCGAGAACCGCAATACCCAGGCGTCTGCCCGAACTGCATCGTCCTGAAACACTCCCCTGCTGGCCGCCAACCGAGATTCTCACCGTATGCCCAAACGCACTGATATCCGCAGCGTCATGATTATTGGCGCAGGCCCGATTGTTATCGGCCAGGCGTGTGAATTCGACTATTCCGGGGCCCAGGCGTGTAAGGCGCTGCGTGAGGAAGGCTTTCGCGTGATCCTGGTGAACTCCAATCCGGCGACCATCATGACGGATCCCGAAATGGCCGACGCCGTCTATATTGAGCCGGTGCACTGGAAGTCGGTGGCCCGGATCATTGAGCAGGAGCGGCCGGACGCCCTGTTGCCGACCATGGGCGGCCAGACAGCGCTCAACTGTGCCCTCGATCTCGCTCGGGAAGGGGTGCTGGAGGCATTTAATGTCGAGCTCATCGGTGCTTCCGAGGAGGCCATCGAAACGGCCGAGGACCGCCAGAAGTTCAAGTCGGCCATGGATGATATCGGCCTCGAGTCGGCGCAGGCCGATGTCGCGCACACGGTCGAGGAGGCGCTGGAGATTCAGAAGGGCATCGGCTTCCCCGTTATCATTCGCCCGTCCTTTACGCTCGGCGGATCGGGCGGCGGGATCGCTTACAACATGGAAGAGTTCGAGGCGATCTGCGCCCGGGGTCTTGACCTGTCGCCGACCACCGAGGTCCTGCTCGAAGAGTCGATGCTCGGCTGGAAAGAGTATGAGATGGAAGTTGTCCGCGACCGGGCCGACAACGTCATCATAATCTGCTCCATTGAAAATCTCGACCCGATGGGGATCCATACCGGTGACTCGATTACGGTAGCCCCCGCACAGACGCTGACCGATAAAGAGTATCAGCGCATGCGTAACGCCTCCATTGCGATCCTGCGGCGCATCGGTGTGGATACCGGCGGTTCTAATGTGCAGTTTGCGGTGAACCCGGAAGACGGACGGCTGATTGTTATCGAGATGAACCCGCGCGTGTCCCGGTCGTCGGCGCTTGCCTCGAAGGCAACGGGGTTCCCGATCGCGAAGGTTGCGGCCAAACTGGCCGTCGGCTACACGCTCGATGAACTGCGCAATGAAATCACCGGCGGCGCGACACCCGCATCGTTTGAGCCGGCGATCGACTATGTCGTGACCAAGATCCCGCGCTTTACCTTTGAGAAATTTCCGGGGGCCAACGATCGGCTGACGACTCAGATGAAATCGGTCGGTGAAGTGATGGCCATTGGCCGGACCTTCCAGGAGTCTTTGCAGAAAGCGTTGCGGGGCCTGGAGACCGGAATCGATGGTTTGGTGCCGCGCTTTCCGCTGGCGAAAACGGACGAGCAGCGCGACCAGCTGCATGCCGAAATACGCAGCGCGGGGGCAGAGCGGCTGCTGTACCTGGCCGACGGCATGCGCGAAGGGATGACGGTAGCCGAGGCGTTCGAGCTGTCGCGTATTGATCCGTGGTTTCTGGCGCAGATCCACGATCTCGTTCGCTGTGAGGAGGCGATAGTGGAGCAGGGCCTGGATGCGCTCCGCGGCGAATCGCTCCGGCGCCTGAAGCGCAAGGGCTTTGCAGATAGTCGCATTGCGCGTCTGCTGGGTATCGGGGAAGGTGTCGTGCGTAACCGCCGCATCGAGCAGGGCATCAAGCCGGTGTTCAAGCGCGTCGATACCTGTGCGGCAGAATTTGCCACGACCACCGCCTATCTGTATTCCACCTATGAAGAAGAATGTGAAGCGGAGCCGTCTGACCGCAAAAAGATCATGATTTTAGGTGGTGGCCCCAACCGTATCGGTCAGGGTATCGAGTTTGATTACTGCTGCGTACATGCCGCTATGTCGTTACGCGAAGCGGGCTTCGAGACCATTATGGTCAACTGCAACCCGGAGACGGTGTCGACCGACTTCGATACGTCGGACCGACTGTATTTCGAGCCGCTGACCCACGAAGACGTGATGACGATTATCGACCTGGAGAAGCCCACCGGCGTTATTGTGCAGTATGGCGGGCAAACGCCGCTGAAGCTGGCCCGCGGGCTTGAGGCCGCGGGTGCGCCCATTATTGGCACCAGTCCCGACTCGATTGATCTGGCCGAAGATCGCGAGCGCTTCCAGAAACTGGTGGACAAGCTCGGCCTTAAGCAACCCCCGAACGGCACCGCCCGCACCATTGAGCAGGCGGTCAACATTGCGACCGAAGTGGGCTATCCCCTGGTGGTGCGGCCTTCGTATGTGCTCGGCGGCCGGGCCATGGAGATTGTCCACAACGAGGCAGACCTGCGCACTTACATGGACGAGGCCGTTGAAGTGTCGAACGACAGCCCCGTGTTGCTGGATCGGTTTCTGGATCTTGCGGTTGAGGTCGACGTGGATTGCATCAGCGACGGTGAAACCGTGGTTATCGGCGGGGTGATGGAGCACATTGAGCAAGCCGGCGTGCACTCCGGCGATTCGGGATGTTCACTGCCGCCCGTCACTCTGTCGCAGCCCATTATCGAGCAGCTTTCCGACCAGGTTCGTGCGCTGGCAAAGGCGCTGAATGTGATCGGCATCATGAACACGCAGTTTGCTATCCAGAACGGCGTGATCTACCTGCTTGAGGTCAATCCGCGGGCTTCGCGCACCATTCCCTTTGTGTCCAAGGCAATCGGTCAGCCGTTGGCAAAAATCGCCGCAAAAGCGATGGCCGGCATATCGCTGCGTGAGCAGGGGTTCACTGAAGAGGTGAAGCCGCCGTATTATTCGGTTAAAGAATCGGTGTTTCCGTTTAACAAGTTCCCGGAAGCCGACCCGATACTCGGGCCCGAAATGAAGTCGACCGGCGAGGTCATGGGCACGGGGCGTTCTTTCGGCGAGGCCTACGCCAAGGCCCAGCTGGCGTCCGGCGTGACGCTGCCGACTATCGGCACGGCGTTTATTTCGGTGCGCGATCGCGACAAGGAAGAAGCGGTTGTGCTGGCGCGGATGCTGTTGCAGCGGGGTTTCAGAATTATGGCCACCGACGGCACGGCGATGCACCTGGCGCGCAACGGCATAGAATGTCGGCGCATTAACAAGGTGCACGAGGGCCGCCCGCATATCGTCGACGTGATCAAGAGCAACGAGGTATCACTGGTGGTCAACACGACGGAAGGCAAGCGCGCTATTCGCGAGTCGCACGGTATCCGCGCAGCCGCTGTCTCCAACAAAGTGACCTACTACACGACGATGGCCGCGGCCAAGGCGACCTGCACAGCGCTGGACTACCTGGAAAATACGGATGTTAACAAGTTGCAGGCACTGCACGCCGAGATCGCGGCGTGAATAAGGTTCCGATTACGGTTGCCGGCGCGGATCAGCTGCGCGATGAGCTGAAGCACCTGAAAATCGTCGAGCGCCCGCGCATAACCAAGGCCATTGCCGAAGCGCGCGCCCATGGCGACCTGAAGGAAAACGCCGAGTACCACGCGGCCAAAGAGGAGCAGGGCCTGGCCGAAGCGCGTATACGCGATATCGAGGCAAAGCTTGCGAATGCCCAGATTATCGACGTGACGGCGATGCCGGCTTCGGACAAAGTGATTTTTGGCGCCACGGTCGTGCTGTTTGATATTGATACCGAGGCGGAGCTTCGTTACCGGATTGTCGGTGACGACGAAGCTGACCTCACCCACGGCATGATATCCATTTCGTCTCCCATCGCGCGTGCGCTGGTTGGCAAGCGCGAAGGTGCGGAAGTGGAAGTTACAACGCCGGGTGGGCTAAAGACCTTCGAAATTCTTGAAGTGTTGTATATCTGACCGCTGTTCAGCCGGTGCCCGCAACGGGCAGCACGATGCCGGGTTTAGTGCGTCGCGGTCGGTATAGGGTGGCTACATTGCCTACCCGTGATATCAACACCGCGCGGGCGTCAGCACACAGCCGCTCGATGGCAGCATCGCGCGCAGCCCGGTCGCCTGCCCGCACCTTCAGCTTGATGAGTTCATGGTGTTCCAGCGTTGCGTTGAGTTCATCGACAAAGCTCCGCGTCACCCCTTTATCGCCCAGCGCGATGACGGGCTTCAGCGCATGGGCGCGGGTACGGAGGAACTTGCGCTGACGTTCGGTAAGTTTCATAGGTGCAAGTATACCGATTAACCGGGCAATGCAGTCGACGAGCCTAAGGCTTTCGCTTGCTGCCGCCGCCGCTGAGGCTGGCCATGACGCGGTGAAGCATCTGTGCCTTGTTGGACACTTCCAGCTTGGCGTAGATGCTGCGCAGGTGGCTGCGCACCGTGTTTACGCTGATATTGAGGCTGGCCGCGGCCGTTTCCGCACTCTCGCCCTGCGCCAGGGCGACCACCACCCGGGCCTGCGCGGGCGTCAGGTTAAAAAACTCCTCGACGTGCGCCGCGTCAACAGGCTCAACCAGCGTTTGGTTTTGCACCACCATCACCGCGACCCGGCTGTAAGGGGTGCTCTCGCGCCGCCATTGGTCGAACTCAAAGCCCCTGGTTACGGCCAGGTAGCTGTCCGGCCCGGAGCGGCCTGTCAGGTTCTTCCGCCAGCGGAAAGTCTCCAGTGCGGCCACCGGCAATCTTTCAATGGTTTCCAGAGCTGCCACCAACTCGTTTTGTGAGGCACCGTCGCGCAGCGTCAGCTTGCCGTCGATGAGGCGCAGCAGCGTGCCGTCATCCATGAGGTTGCGCGCGACCTTGTCGGCCAGCACAACTTGCCGGTCCGGCATCATGGCAATGAAGCCGCGCGGAATTTCATCGAATACCTTGTTGACCAGGTCGGCTATATCGTCGTTCCAGGACAGGCGTTTCTTTACCGCGACTGACTTGTGAACAATGTGCATCAGACGGGTCAGACGCTCATGATCATCGGGGGGCCATTTGGCCCCATCCGCGCGCTGGTCGAGAATGACAACGACCGCTGCCGGATCCCAGTCGACGCAGATGATTTTGCGGCTGTCGAGCAGAAGCCGCGACTCAAGCAGTGCGTCTTGCATCGGGCCGCTGGCCCAGTCATCGATAAAGCCGGGCGCCTGCGGTTGGCGCGAGCGGATCAGCGCATCGAGTTTTTCGAGGTGCGCGGGCGTTAAGTCTGGTGCTGGACCGCTGCACTCGCGCCGGAAGAATTCCGGCCGCCCCGCGGGCCACCAAAAGCAGGTGGCGCTGTCGCAGCCCGCATGTCGTGCCACCATGGCCAACCAGTCACTGCCGCTGATGTCATCATTCAGCAGCTCCAGTAGGCCAATCAGTACTGCATTTAAGCGTCGCGCATCGTCAAGCGCGCGCAGGCCATCGGCCGCGGTGCTGCTACCAGTCACTGAAACTCAGTCCTCCCAGACCGGGGGTTATGCCCCAATTTTGACGCTAGCAGAAAACCGCCAGATTGCCTATTGTGTCTGTCCGCTATATGCCGCAACACTGACTCCGAACATGAGCGCAATACAACGAGTGCTGAGAGGCTGTGTCACCGTGCTGGCCTTGCTTGCACTGTCGGGAGAGGCCGCGCAGCCGGAGGCGTGGTCAAGCCATGATGCCGACAGTGCCGCAACCGTTGATCACTCGGTCTGGCAAACCTTGTTGGACACGTATCTGCTGGCGCCACACTCGTCGGGCATCAACCGGTTTCGCTACGGCGCTGTTAGCGCTGCTGACCGCGAGCGTCTGCGGGATTACATTGCCGGACTTGCGGCGGTTGATCCGCGGCGGCTGAATCGGGCGGAGCAGCAGGCCTACTGGATTAACTTGTACAACGCGGTGACCGTGGGTCTCGTGGTTGACAACTATCCAGTGGCCTCGATTCGCCGGGTCAAGGGTGGCTTGCTGCGCACCGGCCCCTGGGATGAACCCGTGGTTACGGTGCTGGACGTTACCCTGAGCCTGAATGATATTGAACACGGTATTCTGCGGCCGGTTTACCGTGATCCGCGCATTCACTATGCGATCAACTGCGCGAGCCTGGGTTGCCCCAACCTGGCGCCGCGGGCCTATACCGGCACGACACTGGATGCTGATCTTGACGCGGCGGCCCGGGGCTTTGTGAATGCGCCGCGTGGAGTATTGCTGACGAGCAGTGTCCTGCGGCTATCCGCCATTTACGATTGGTTTGCTGCCGACTTCGGGCCGGATCAGGCGGGGCTGTTGCGCCACCTGCAGCGCTATGCGGATCCGCAGCTGGCCGCGCAGCTCGCCGACTTCAGCGGCGCAGTGGAGTACGCTTACGACTGGGCGCTGAATGACCCGTGATGCGGCGTTGATCTGCCCGCACGACCCCGGCTGGTTCACAATTGAACGTTTCCCCAGCTTGGCGTTCCAACTCCAATATGTTCAGCTTCGCAGCCATGCCAAAGAAATCATCCAGCGCGCGCTGGAAACAGCGTCAGGCCTCCGATCCCTTCGTGGCACGTGCCCGCAGGGAGGGCTTACGGTCGCGCGCCGTCTACAAGCTGGAGGAACTGGATCAGCGCCTGCGGCTGCTGCGCCCGGGCTCTGTCGTGATTGATCTCGGCGCGGCACCGGGCGGGTGGAGCCAATACGCCGCCGAGCGGGCGGGGCGCGCCGGCCGCGTCCTGGCGCTGGATGTATTGCCCATGGACCCGCTGCCGGGGGTCGAGTTTCTGCAGGGTGATTTCACCACCGATGCGGCGTTGCAGCAGTTACTGCAGCGGCTGGACGGCGCGCAGGTTAACCTTGTTATGTCTGATATGGCCCCCAATATCAGTGGTATGCGGTCGGTCGATCAGCCGCGCAGCATGTACCTGGCGGAACTGGCCAGCGAGCTGGCCAGCAACACGCTTACATCCGGCGGGTGCTTTATAACGAAAGTATTCATGGGTGAGGGCTTTGACAGTTTACTGAGCGCCTGCAGGGCAGCCTACAAGACGGTCAAAGTGGTGAAACCCGCGGCATCGCGCCCCGAGAGCCGGGAGACCTACATCGCTGCGTCAGGTTTTGGGCTATAGTATCGTTAATGCACGACTAAAATTTTGGAGTTCATGTGAACGACCTCGCCAAGAACATCATTCTCTGGATCGTCATCGCGATAGTGCTGCTGTCGGTCTTCAATAATTTTGCGACGCCGCCCCGGCAAGCGCAGACCATCGCGTACTCGCAGTTCCTCGATTACGCCAAGACCGGTGTAGTGGACAACGTGCGGTTCGACGGCCGGGAAATTTCGGGCGAACTGAAATCCGGTGGCAGCTTCAAGACCTACAGCCCGGAAACCGATAACACCGCGGTCATTGGCGACCTCGAAAAAAGCGGCGTCACGTTTA
Source organism: Gammaproteobacteria bacterium (assembly GCA_036351295.1). Classification (GTDB taxonomy): domain Bacteria; phylum Pseudomonadota; class Gammaproteobacteria; order Steroidobacterales. Next base: position 11,085 of record JAZBOT010000195.1, read on the forward strand.
GCGGTACCGAGGTCAAAGGGCAGAGTATTTTTGTCAGCTTGCTGATCAACGCGTTTCCGGTGCTCCTGCTCATTGGTGTCTGGGTGTACTTCATGCGCCAGATGCAGGGTGGCGGCGGCGGCCGGGGTGCCATGTCGTTCGGCAAGAGCCGCGCTCGCTTGCTGGGCGAGGACCAGGTCAACGTTACATTTAACGACGTGGCCGGTGTCGAGGAGGCCAAGGAAGAGCTGGTCGAGGTCGTCGACTTCCTGATGGATCCGGCCAAATTCCAGCGCCTGGGCGGCAAGATTCCCAAGGGTGTTCTGCTGGTGGGCTCGCCGGGCACGGGTAAGACGCTGCTGGCGCGGTCGGTGGCGGGCGAAGCCAAGGTACCGTTTTTCACGATCTCGGGCTCTGACTTCGTTGAGATGTTCGTGGGTGTCGGTGCCTCGCGTGTCCGCGACATGTTCGAGCAGGCGAAAAAGCATGCACCCTGCATCATTTTTATCGATGAGATTGACGCAGTGGGTCGCCACCGCGGGGCCGGCCTTGGTGGCGGTCACGACGAGCGGGAACAGACGCTGAATCAGCTGCTGGTCGAAATGGACGGTTTTGAGGGTAACGAAGGCGTCATCGTGATTGCCGCGACCAACCGTCCTGACGTGCTGGATCCGGCTCTGTTGCGGCCGGGCCGCTTCGACCGTCAGGTTGTGGTGCCGCTGCCCGACGTGCGTGGGCGCGAGCAGATCCTGAAAGTGCACATGCGTAAGGTACCGCTGGGTGACAACGTGCGCCCGGCCTTGATCGCACGGGGCACACCCGGTTTCTCGGGTGCCGATCTGGCGAACCTCGTCAACGAGGCGGCCCTGTTTGCCGCGCGCGCCAATAAGCGCGTCGTGCAAATGGAAGAGTTTGAGAAGGCCAAAGACAAAATCATGATGGGCTCCGAGCGGCGTTCCATGGTGATGAGTGACGACGAGAAGAAGCTGACGGCCTACCATGAAGCGGGTCACGCGATTGTTGGCCTCAGCGTTCCGGA
>JAZBOT010000196.1:0-15595 GCA_036351295.1 Gammaproteobacteria bacterium
AGACGCAGCGGAGCGCTATTTCAGCGACCATGCGTGCATAAAAACGCCGTTGCAGGATATCCATCAAATGGATGCGCAGGGCGTTTAGCAAGCCGGCCGCGATCAGCAGGCCGAACAGCGTCATCGTGAGCACAATGAGCGGGGTGGTGAGACCGGTATTGGCAATCGTATTCACCAGCATCTGCACCGATACCGGCAACCCTAGCGACAGCACCCCGATATCTATCGCATAGACCACGGCGAGCAGGTAGTAGTTTTTTTCGGGGCCAAGGATGGTGGCGAAGTAAGAAAAGAGTTCCCGAACACTGTGTTCTTCGGTTACTGCCTGATCGCTCATTGTCGAACTGTGCTCCTGACTGCCAAAACCGCCCCCGATGCATCATAAAGGATTTACCTTGTAGATTTGCGCTATAGGTTAAAGCTTTTGCCAGCACAGCCTGTGCGAGTGCATCGGGTTACACCCTCATGCGCGGCGAGCGCATGGGGCTAACTTATTGATTTTATGTTGCGGCTTCTGGCAGCAGGCGGCTTATCCATGGCAGAATCAAGCCTTGCGAAGCAATGTGGGCGTGAGTGGAGTGGCGAGACGTATGCAGCGCACAGTTTTGTTGGCGATGTTTTGTGCATCCGGGCTTGCCGCCAGTCAGGCGATTGCCGACAACTTTGATGCCGAAAGTTTCGCGCGCTGGGTGACTGCCCGCGCCGGCACCGGCGAACCGGTCTACTGGTACTCCGAGGGCACTGTCGCCGAGTTTCCGACCGGCAATACGCTGGTGCGAATGGAAGGCTTTGATACGGCGCGTTTGGTCTGGCCCGACCGCAGTGTCAACAAGGCTTACCAGCTGTCGCGAAAAATATACGTGTTCCGGGATCTCAAGACCGGCGAGATTATCGATACGTTCAACGGGCGTCCCGCGCCGCAGGTGCGCTTTCCGTATCAGTTTATTACTTATGAACTGGATGGTGATCAGCTGGTCACAACGCTTGAGCAGGGCGCCGGGCCGAGCTTTCTGCGGATCGGGCCATCAAGCGGTATTACGGTGCGCCGGCTTGGCAACACCTTCGCGTATTCGGCACCACTGTATCTTGATGTCGACGGTCCGCCCGGAATCCGGCGCACCGTTTTCGAGAACTACGATTTTTTTATTCAGCCCGATGCCGCTGATCCGCGCGAGCAGTTTCAGCTCAGCTGGCTGCGCTACTCCAAATACGGAGAGCTGTCCGATTTACCATCGATCTGGCATATGGTGTCTTGGCGGGTTGACGAGTTTGAGGACCTGCCGCAGAGCATGCAGGACCTGGTCAACGATGACGCGGGCCTCTGGCGGGCGCCTCCCGAGAATATGCAAGAGATACGAAGACTGCAGCAGCCCGTCGACTAGGGTCTGCGGGCCTGCAGGCGCCTATCAGCCGTTTTCGGCCAGCAGCATATCCACGAAACTTCTGAACTCCCGCTTGTAGTCCTCGTGTTCCTGCCCGGTCGCCGGGCCGGGGAACGCGGTGTGGATGCGCCTTACCTCACCGCTGCGATCGATAAAGATGGTCGTCGGGAAAGCCATAATGTCGTTCAGCATCGGCAGCTTGTCGCCGCGGCTGGTGCGGGTGGAGTCGCCTGCGAACAGAATGGGGTGGCTGATGCCATAGCGTTGCTGGAAGGCCCGCAGCTGCGGCTCGGCCTCGCTGAAGTCATCCGAGTACTCAAACATGATGTACACGACCTCAAGGTCCTGACCGGCATAAGCAGCCTCAAACGGCACCATAAATGCGGCTTCGTCGTGGCAGCTGGGGCACCATGAGCCGCCGAGCACAACAATGACAACCTTATCCGCGAAGCGTTCGTCACTGAGCGACACGATGTTGCCGTCGAGGTCGGGCAGGCTGAACTCCAGCGTGTCATAGCCCTCTTTCATGACGGTTAGTTTGGTCGGGTCTTCGAGCTTAAAGTCAGCGTTGCGCACCGCGGTCCATTCAGCCGTCCCGTAGGTTACAGAATCGAAGCGGCCGCGCAGGCTGCCGTCCGGCTGTTGTTCGGCCGTCCAGAGTTGCGTGCCGCTGCCGTCGAAGGTGGAGAGGTACAGCTGCTTGCCGCGCACCTCGCCGTGCAGAAAGCGGTAGTCGCCGACCTGGGTATTCACGGTCCCTGACAGCACGCCGTCCGTCTGGTTAAAAATCGCGACCGCGGGCTGCGTGAAGTTGAATTCGGGGACGGTTATTTCCACCTGCCAGCGACCGCCAAAATCTTCATAGTCGGCGGCGGGCTCCGGAAAAAACCGGTAGTCCTGACCGTAGTCGGCAGTAAAGCCCAGCTCAATAGTGCGGCTCTTGCGGGCCAGGCTGATCTCGCCGGTCATGCTCTCGCCGTCGACCTGCGCGACAAGGCCGGCGGAGTACGACGGGAAGTTCAGCTCTAGACGGCCGCTTGCGGGGTCGAACACCACTTGTTCGACCGGCATGCGCTCGGGGCCGTTCAGGTAGGTAATCGCATAGCCGTCGGTGGTTTTGGTGACCTCTAAATTGAACGGGACTTCGGTGCCTTCACGGTTGGCAACGGCCCGCCAGATACCGGTCCGTAGCGCCGGCGTGGCTTGTGCAGCGGCCGCCGCGGAGTTTGCGGAGGTCTCGGGTGTGTCGCTGGCACAGCCGGCCAGGAGCGCCAGGGCGGCGCAAACGCTGATAATTTTCATCCGCCGAGTATACACCGCTGGCGCTAATGCTCCGGCGGCGGCAGCGCGGGGTGGTGCCGTGTCTCCAGGTAAAAGAACGCGTCAGCGACGGGCTGCCCCCACTCTTTTTTGAAGATGCCGTAGGCAGGGTCGTTGTCATGCAGCACCCGCTTGAATTTAAAGACAGCGGCCGTGGCATGTTCCACGGCGGTCTCGCTCGGCAGCTTTTTCGCGGGAATGTAGTAATGCTCGATCCAGACCTTGAGATAAGCCTCCAGCGCCTCGGTAAACAGCCCGACGTCGACTTCGTCATATTGGCAGTGCAACAAATACGGCGAGCAGATGCTGTTCACCCAATCCAGTTTGGACGGCTCCATCTTGAGCAGGTCACGGTACTTTTCGAACACCGGCAGCAGCGGGGTGTAGTCGACGTCAGGCTGTGTCGGGCTGATATCCAGCAGCGCGATAGTCTGCTTGTCGTTGCCGCCCAGCTGGAACATGAACACCGGTATGTCGTATTCCGGCTCTGGCAGCACCAGTATCACGTTCCCTTTCAGCTTGTTGCGGATACCGTACTCCTCCAGGATGACGTCGGCGAGCCTGTCGGCCGTGTAGAGTTCCGACAAGAGGTAGGTAATGCGGCCTTTGTTGACCCGGTTCGAAAAGAACTGATGAAAGTCATCGGTATTGAGGCGGTCGCCAAACAGTTCGTAGAAGGGCTTGAGTGGCCCGGTGCGGTTCTGGCGCAATTGATACACGGCGGTAACTCCCTCGGCTTACAGGCCTCCGGACTTCAGGCTACGGCATTGCAGGCGCCGTGGTATACGCAAACAAACGTGTGTAACCTTGGGTAATTACGTATAGGGGGCCGGGTCATGTTGGGATTGCACAGGTCAGCGTTTGGGTTTCTGGTGGGGGTAGTGATGTCCGTTTCTGCTGCTGTGGCCGCGACGCCGCAAGAGATCGTCGGGGCGCGGGTGCTCGAAGGCCTGCAGGGCAAAACAATATTGCTGGCGGGCGCCACGGGTAACAATGGCGGCGCGGTGCGAGAACAGCTGACCGAGCTCGGCGTGCGGGTGCGGGCGATGAGCCGCAATGCCGACAAGGCACGGGCGAAGTACGGCGACAGCCACGACTGGGTCAGCGGCGATGTTACTCAGCCCGAGACACTGGCGGCCGCCGTCAAAGACGTGGACGTGGTTATCTGGGCCGTCGCCACGATGATGCCCTGGGGCGGCAACCGGCCCGAGATGATTGACTATCAGGGTGTCATAAACATGGCCGATGCGGCCAAGGCGGCTGGTGTCAGCCGTATAGTGATGATTACCTCATCGGTCTCCGGCTCGGAGGACAGCCTGCTCAACTGGGTGGGCGACATGATCATCTGGAAGGGCAAAGGTGAGGAGGCAGTCATGAATTCCGGGCTGGAGTACGTGATTGTCGGGCCTTCCGCGATCAAGTTTGAGGCCGGCGGCCAGGCCCCTATCCGGATGATTCCCCGTTCCGAGTACATGCGCGGGCAGAGCATCACCTCGGGCGATCTCGCGTCCGTCGTCATTGCGTCCGCAGCGCTGCCGGAAGCCGCTAATCGCGTGTTTTCGGTGAATAACGGTGAAGGCGCGCCGGACCTCGGCTGGCAGTCACAGTTCGCCGGGCTGCCGTCTGAATAGCCGGGTTGGTCAGTCAGGCGCGCTGCCGGACGCCAGGTAAGGCTCGGGTTTGCGCAGCCGCAGTTGTCCGTCCAGGTCGCCCCGCAGGAAGGCGTGGATATCGGCCTCGACGGGCTGCGGGTCTTCGATATACAGGTAGTGCCCGACGCCGGGGTATTTTTTGAGCAGCGTGGGTGCGTTGACCAGCCAGTTTTGAAACACATCGGCCTGCAGGTGCATGACCGTTGCGTTATTGAGGCCCCACAGTATCAGGGTGGGGGCGGTAATCTGGCCCAGTACCTGCTGCGGATCGCCGGTCCGGAAGGCCGCCATCTGCCGCGCCCCCGCCTCGCGGCGGCCGGCTTTGCGCCAGAAATCGTATTGCATGTCGACCAGCCAGTCGGGCGGCTCATTAGGCTCGATGAAATTCAGATCGAGCAGCCCCCGTACCATGCTCTTGGTGTTGTAGCGCGCGCTGATCCAGTTGGCAATGCTGGCGGCGCGGCGGTTGCGGTTGGGGTCGGTGGAACGGTCGCGGGGCAGGCCGGCTGAGTTAATCAGCACCAGCCGTGTGACCCGTTCTGACTCGGCCGCCGCCAGGTTAAAGCCGACGATGCCGCCGGAGGAGGTGGCCACCACGGCAAAGGTGTCGACCCCGAGCTGATCAAGCAAACCCAGCACCAGTGCCCGGTTGCGGTCAAAGGTGTACTCGTCGTTAGGTTCCCAGCCGGTCAGACCGGCATTCAGCAGGTCCGGGCGGATCACCCGGAAGTCCTGCGACAGCTCAGAAGCGAGACTGTCCCAGGTGCGCAGGTTCATGAATGACGCGTGCAGCAGCAGTACCGCCGGGCCGCTGCCCTGGTCCATGTAGTGCAGCCGCACCCCGTCAACTTCGGCAAACCGGGAGTCCTCGGTGGCGTAGCGGGCTTCCAGTTCCTCAAGGCTGATGCTGAGTATGTCGGACTGCAGTACTGCAGCCCCGATCCCGGCCACTATGCCGAGCAGCGCCAGTGCTCCGCCGACCAATTTAACTACTTGCATTTGAGAACCTCGGTCTGCATCAGCAGCAGCATTTGATTATGGGCATTCTGTCGGCCAGTTGCTATGGTTATGCCCGGCTACGCAAATTTGAGGCTCCGGCCGCTCATGAAATACCTGCACACAGCTGTACGCGTGAATGATCTCGACAAGGCGCTGGCTTTCTATCAGGGCGTCATGGGGCTGGAAGAGCAGCATCGCTTCCGCGGTCATCGCCGGCCCTGCACCATCGTGTTTCTCGCCGCGCCCGGTGATGCGCAGGCGCAGATCGAGTTGGTCCACTATGACGACCCGGAGGAGCGCGCCCGCACCCTCGGCTTCAGCCACGTGGCCTACGAGGTAGAAAACATCTACGCCACCTGCGCGGAGTGGCTGGCCAAAGGCGCAGAGATTCCGATGCCGCCCAGCGACGGCTTTATGGCCTTCGTGCGTTGCCCCGATGGCGTCGCTGTCGAGCTGCTGCAGAAAGGTGGGGCCCTGCCGCCGGAAGAGCCCTGGGCGAGCATGCCGATCTCGGGCGAGTGGCAGTAGTCGCGATGCCTGCAGGCATCGCGAGACGTGTGGCCTAGAAGCTCTTCGTAAAGCTCAGCAGGAGGCCTTCAAGTTCGACGTCGCTGGTGTCAAGCAGAGCGAGATATTCCACGTTGATGTCGATGCCGTCTTCCAGCCTGAAGTCGACACCAAAGCCGTATGAGAAGCCGCTCTCCGTTCCAGTGCCTTTAGCTTTGGCACGGCTGTAGCCGAGGATCCCGTAAGGGTATAGGGTCTGCGTGGCCGAGACACCCCAGCGTGCGTAGGCGCCCTGATAGTTTTTCGCTTCGAAGCCGCTATCCTCTCCGCCAATGCCGACGCCGATACGTGCTTCTGCAGACAGGTTTTCTGTAAAGAACCGGCCGAACCGCACGTTCGCGCCATTAAAAGATGACTCGCGGCCGTTGGGATCCTGCGTGTAGTCCAGCAAGAAAAACCCCGGGCCAACGTACCATGGGTCATCCCGCGTTTCCGCCACAGCCGACGTGGCCAGCAGCGCGGCGCAAAGCGCCCAGACTGAAATGCTCTTGCTATAAGTCACTAAGGTTTCTCCCTGATTATTCTTGTGCTGTGCCAACTTGGCAGATTTGCGGCACAGGGGTTGCACTGAAGCTACTCGCCAGTCGGCAGGTTGAGGCGGGCCCGGTTCTTGAAGCGGGTGATGAGCTGACGCACGTCCGTGCCGTTGCAGCCCTGGCTGTCCACCAGCTCAGCAGTCGTGCGTTGCGCCGTTGCTTCCTGCGCCGCGACCAGTGACTCGATAGCCGCCGCCGACTGGCCCGGATTCTGCTCACTCAGGGCCTCTGCCGCCCGCCGGCGGGTGTAGCGCAAATTACTCTGAAACTTGTCCCGCACGCTCTGCTCGAAACCGCCGCAGGCCGCCACCGCCGTTGCTGCTTCGGTGTATTGCCCGAAAATGTAGTCGGGCTCCATGCGGTACTTGGTGCGGCTGGCGACATAGCCCTCCAGTCCGAGATAACCGACCACGAGAATGACAAACAGCAGGGTTCCGGGTTTCATGAGCTAGTCCACCTCTGGCATGCAGGTCCGACTCCCAGTGCCCCGACAGTACTACGGCGTCGCCAGACTTGAAGACGGGCGATTGTCGGCGATTGATGCCACCTTCCAGCCGTCTGGCGTCGCAACGAGCATGTACACTTCGGTGAACTCGCTTGATTGTGCATCGCTCCCGCCCCGCCGTTGCGACACCGTTGTTGTCCGTGTCCAGACTGTTGCAATGTCACCGAAAGACTCGGCGTTCAGAATTTCGACCGTGCGTGTGTAGTTCTCTGTTGAGCTGAATATGACCGGGAGAATCATGGCCCAGTGGTCAGAGAGTGCCGTCGTGAGCTCAGCCGGCCCCACGCCGTCATGCATGGAACGCAGCGTAAACTGAACCCCGCCTGGGGTCAGGTGTCGCTTGGCCGCTTCCGTATCGCCTGCGGAAATCGCCGCATTGAATGCCTCGACCACCGTTACCGCATCTGGGGTTGGTTCCGCCGCGAGCGACGTCGCCAGCAGTAAACCCATTGCGATCACAGCGCCGGAGCGTGAAATCGCGGTGTTTGTTTGCATGACCTCAGTGACTCCCTTATCGTCGCTTACCTCAGCCGCTTTACTATCTCATAACCCTCGGTCGCCCGCTATCGGAGCAACGGCTTCCGCCACTGTGCCCACCTTAAACTGCGCATACTTCGGGGCGGTCGGTCGCAGGCTCAGAGCACGTGTTCCTGCACAAAAAACACGGACGATTTGGCCAGATCAACAAACTTGCTCTCGTTGTCCCGTAATTCGGCCGTAATAGCCTGGCCTTCCGGCGTGCTGACGGCATCCAGAAAGTCCTGCTCCGAGTTGAAGGTTATCTCTGCGATACCGTCATAAGCGGGCAGCGTGCCGCGCGACTTTCGCATGTCATCGTTGATCGGCGTATCGAGCGTGTGCGATTGAACATACCGGGTGGCCTTCAGCGCTGCCGCATGCTTCCTGAACAGCGGGCCGTGATTGTTGAGCCAGTAGTCCCGGAACTCCTGCGGGGACAGATCGGGGTGGCGGGTAACGCACATCACCATTTTGGCCATAATCCTCAACTCCTTGGTTTTTTTACTTCAGTCGGTATAGGGTTCGCACGATTTTCTGCGCCGGATTAGCCGTGTTTGCGCGCCTCGTCCCCCGCCTGGCTACAGCGTGCTTGAGTCGCAGTTCCGCAGCAATGCCGGGCCAGTGCTGCGTGTGTCATCAGCCGGCGTCGCCCTTGCTCCGGCTGCTTTGCTCAGAGGTTCGTGACTCGCTGCACCTTCAGGCTGTAGAATTCCGAGCATAGTGCGGGTGTCGTCTAATGGTAGGGCCCCAGCTTCCCAAGCTGGAGACGCGGGTTCGATTCCCGTCACCCGCTCCACTTTGCGCCGTGCTTCACGGCCGGTACCGTACTCGCGTATAGTACTTCCCATGTCCAGAGCCATACTGATCGCCCTGATCCTGGCAGCACCGCCGGTGTTTGCGGGCGGGCACGACACCGCAACAAACGAGCAGAATACGGCGCACGCGCATGCCGACGATAAGCCGGTGGCGACGCCTGCCGCGACGCTGGCGCCGGCGCAGCCGGTGAACAGCCGCGCGGCCATCTACACCACGATAGAGGGTGAGGAGGTTACGGGCTGGCTGGCATGGCCGGCCGGGCAGTCGACGGCGGATCTGCCCGGGCTCATTGTCATTCATGAGTGGTGGGGTCTGAACGACAATATTCGCCAGGCCGCCGAGCGGCTGGCCGGCGAGGGCTATGTGGCGCTGGCGGTAGATCTATACCGCGGGGAGAGTGGCGCCAATCCTAAAGACGCCATGCGCCTGATGCAGAGCCTGAACCAGGCCGAGACGCAGGGCCGCGACAATCTCGCGGCGGCCTATGACTACCTCACCACGGTGTCCGGTGCCGGCAAGGTCGGCGTCATCGGCTGGTGCCTGGGGGGCCGCTGGTCGCTGCAGGCGGCGCTGCGTTTGCCCACCCAGCTGGATGCCGCGGTCATCTATTACGGCAACGTCATCGCCGACAAGGCGCAGCTCGATACGCTGCAGATGCCCATACTGGGGTTATTCGCCGGGGTTGACCCGGTGGTGCCGCGTGACTCGGTGCTGGCCTTTGAGCAGGCGCTCCGAGAGCTGGGCAAGCAGGTGGACATCCATATCTACCCGGACGCCCAGCACGCGTTCTCCAACCCGAGCGGCATGGCCTACGACCCGGCCGCCGCGGCGGATGCCTGGGACAAGACGACGGCATTTCTCGCCGCTCACCTTCAATAGGCCGATGCACCGTTTTTCATCCGGCAGATTTGGCGGCAGCGCGCCCGGCGGGCGGCTTTGGGGCCAGCGATGCTGAGCAGCTGGTTTGCGTTGGTGGGCCTTACGGTGGGTTCGCTGCTGCCGATTGCCAACCCGTTCAGCACGGCACCGGTGTTCGTGGCACTCACCCGCCGCATGCGCCGCGAGCACCGGCTCAACCAAGCCTATAAGGCGTGCTTTTACATGGCCTGCGTATTGCTGGCCACGCTGCTGGTCGGCGCGCTGGTGCTGGAGTTTTTCGGCATTTCGCTGCCGGCACTGCGTATTGCCGGCGGGCTGATCATCGCGCGGCTCGGTTTCAACATGCTGACCCCGGGTCCGGCGGACGATGAGCTGACGGCCGGGGAGCAGCAGGAAGCCGAGGACCGCCGCGACATCGCGTTTACCCCCATCGCGATGCCGCTGCTCAGCGGCCCCGGCTCTATCGCTGTCACTATCAGCGCGGCCACCGAGGTCGATAATGCCCTCGAGTACGTGGCGGTTGCGGTGGGCATTGTGCTGGTGGCGGGCGTCTCGTGGCTGGTGTTGCGCTCGGCTACGCGGGTGGTGGGTTATCTCGGCGTCAGCGGCGTGACCGTGCTGACGCGGCTCATGGGCCTGGTGCTGGTAGGCATCGGTGTGCAGTTTGTCGCCACCGGCTTTGTCGAGCTCATCACCGACCCCGAGATTGCCGGCGCCATCGGCAATGCCTACCCCGAGCCGTAGCAACCCGGTTGGCGGGGCAGGCAGCGCCGGCCCGCATGCGGGCAAAAAAAAGGGGCCGACAGACGTCGGCCCCGGGGGAGTGCGACGCGGTTACCAGGCGCGTCGCCATGTCGATAGCATGCCTGCCATCTATCGAACTCGCTTAACGTTGGGGGAGATCGCTGTGGCGAGTTCGTCGTGCTTGTCAGCCGCGTTCTTTGCGGCCTGCCGGCGCCAGTGCCAACCGGGCCAGCGGTTTGCGCTGCAGCTCGATCGCGAGGTCTGCCGCGACAGCGGCGCGCACCTCATCGGCTGCGGCTGCCGCGTCGGCCTGCATCGCGGTCTGCAGCACAACGCTCTGTGCTTCAGCCGGCAATACGGCGCGCGTTTCCGCGATGGTGGTGGTCTGCTCTGCACCGGGGTTCTGTAAGTAACCCATCGTCCCGGCCAGCAGCAGAGGCGCAATCCCGATGAAAGCGGGGATCATGGCTCGTATCTGACCTTTCATGGTGTTTTCCTCATTAACTGGGCAACTTCATTGTTGCCTTTGTCCCCCTTATTGCAGGAACCGTGCCAAGTTTGATAAGTATATAAATCAACAACTTGTGAAAATCTTTTGTCACGATATTCCGTTAATAACGAAAAACCGAGACTACTATTTTACGAGAAACCGTGTATTATCCGGAAATGGAAACGAAAGACCGTAAACTGTACGACTTCAGTTTTGCCCAGATGCCGGTACTCGCAGCGATCCTCGACAAGGACGGTTGTTTTGTCGAAGTCAGCGAAGAGTGGGTCGAGCGGATGGGGTATACCGCTGCCGACCTGCACGGCAAGACGCCGGAGGACATCGCCACGCCGGAGTCTGCGCTGCTTATTCGGGAAGAGCACCTGCCCGGATTCCGCCGCACCGGCAAACTCGATCATGTGCCGGTTGCGTTCGTCGCGAGCGATGGCAGCGTGCGCGAACTGCTGGCCAAGACCCGCGCCATTTTCGACGCCCAGCACCGCTACCAGTATTCCATCTCGGTGTTTTTCGAAGCCTCGGCGCTGGCGCGTGCAGAGCGCCGCTATGCCGACCTGTACCATGCGACTCCCGCTATGCTGCATACCATCGACCCGGAGGGCCGCATTACCGATGTCAGTGACTACTGGCTCGACAAACTGGGCTATACCCGGGACGAGGTGATCGGCCAGTCCATCCTGGACTTTCTGAGTGCCGATTCGGGGCGCGAGTCGCGTGCCGGACTGCGGGAGATTCTGGAATCCGGCAACGTCAATAACGTCCCGCGCCAGATGGTCAATAAAGCCGGCGAGGTGCTGGACGTACTGATGTCGGCGCATACCGAAATAGACAAGGTGCGCGGCGTGCAGCGGCTGATTGTGGCCACCAAGGACATGACCGAACGCAATCGCAGTGAGGGGCGGCTGCGGGAAGCCTATGGCGAAATCGCACGCCTCAAGGAAGAGCTTGAGCGCGAGCGTGATTACCTGCGCGAAGAGGTTTCGGTGTCCATGAATTTCGGTCGTATCGTGGGTGAAAGTCCGGCACTGGCCGCAATGCTGGCCCGGATTGAGGCGGTGGCCGATACGCCGGCAAACGTGCTGATCGTCGGCGAGACCGGTACCGGCAAGGAGCTGGTTGCGCACGCTATCCACGCCCGCAGCCGGCGCGCCAGCGCACCGCTGGTGAAGGTGAACTGTGCATCGATTCCCCGGGAGTTGTTCGAAAGCGAGTTTTTCGGTCACGCGAAAGGCGCGTTTACCGGCGCCTACAAAGACCGGGTCGGGCGCTTCCAGCTCGCCGACGGCGGCACGATTTTTCTGGATGAAGTGGGTGAAATACCGCTCGAGCTGCAGGGTAAACTGCTGCGAGTCTTGCAAGAGCGCGAGTTTGAGCGTGTGGGTGAAGATGTCACCCGCCAGGTTGATGTCCGGGTCATTGCGGCGACCAACCGCGACCTGGAGAAAGAAGTGGAGGCCGGGAATTTTCGTGAGGACCTGTATTACCGGCTCAGCGTGTTTCCGGTGCAGGTTCCCCCGTTGCGCAAACGCGGTGACGATGTGATCCAGCTGGCCATGCATTTTCTTGAACAAATCTGCCGTGACTTCGGGCGCCCTGTGCCCAACCTGACCCAGTCGCAGGTGGAGGCCATGCGCGCTTATGCGTGGCCGGGCAACATTCGTGAGCTGAAGAACGTGATCGAGCGGGCGGTCATCCTGTCGCCGGCCGATGCGTCACGGCTCGAACTTTCGCTGCCCACGGAGGGCGGGCCGGTCCAGCTCGCCGCGGCCGAGAGTGCCGCGGCCGATTTTCTAACGGAGCGGGAAATGAAAGCGCAGCAGCGCGAGAATCTGCGCCGCGCACTGGAGTTTGCGGGCTGGCGGGTTTCCGGCAAGGGTGGGGCTGCCGAGCTGCTCGGGCTGCGGCCCAGCACGCTGACGGACCGCATGCGCAGCTTCGGACTGGAGAAGCCGGCCGCACAGAAACGGGTCCGGGCCGCATCTTGATGGCCCGGCGCTTCCTGTGGCCTGCTGCGCTGTGCTGCGCGCTGCTGACGGTGGTCGCGACGCGCGCGTCCGCCGAGCCCGCTGCCTGGTCGCCGCTGCCGGAGCGGCTGCGCCAGATACTCACCGCGCATGACGCCCCCGCTGACGGGGTCGGCGTTTACGTGCACGCCGTCGGCGCGCCGGCGCCGCTGGTCAGCGTCAACGCGGCCGCCCCTTTTAACCCCGCATCGACGATCAAGTTGCTGACCACCTGGGTGGGCCTCGAAGAACTCGGGCCGGCGTGGCGCTGGCCGACCGAGGTCTATATTCGGGGCGATCTGCAGCGCGGCGTCCTTGACGGTGACCTGATCATCAAAGGTTACGGTGATCCGTACCTGACCACCGAGCGACTGTGGTTGCTGCTGCGCGAGCTGCGGCTCCGGGGGCTGCGCACCATCCAGGGCGATCTGGTGATCGATAACGGCTATTTTGCGGACGAATACGGCGATCCTGCCGATTTCGACGGTGACGGTTTGCGCGCTTACAATGTCTTCCCCGATGCGTTTCTGGTGAACTTTCAGGCGCTGCGCCTGTTCTTCGAGCCGGATCCGGCCCGCAACGGCGTCCGCGTGTTTGCCGACCCCATGCCGGCCAACCTCTCAGTTGAAAATCGCCTGCAGCTGCGTTCGGGCCGTTGCGGCGGGTTTCGCAACGGTGTCGCGCTCAACCTTGAGGGCGGCGCTGCCCGCGACCGCCTGATCGTGAGTGGCCGCTACGGCGGCAACTGCGAGCTTTACAGCATGACCCGTTCGGTGCTCACCGGGCCGACATTTGCCTACGGCGTATTTCGCTCGCTGTGGGAGGAACTCGGCGGTGAGCTGCAGGGCAACCTGCGGGTCGCCCCCGGGTTAATAGGCGCCGATTCGGCCGATACCCAGCCGGCGCTGTTCGCGCGGGTTGAGTCGCCGGCGCTGGCCGAAGTGATTGCATCGATTAACAAGTACAGCAATAACGTCATGTCGCGGCACCTGTTTCTGACGCTCGCGGCGGAAACGTTCGAGCCGCCCGCGACCTTGGCCAAGGCCCGGCGCGCCGCGGTGCTCGCGTTGCAGCGCCGCGGTCTTGATTTCCCCGAGCTGCGCCTCGACAACGGCGCGGGCCTGTCGCGCAACACGCGGATTGCGGCGCAGAGCCTGGGCGGCCTGCTGCTGACCGCGAGCGAGAGCCCGTGGATGCCGGAATTTGTCTCGTCGCTGTCGCTGGCTGGCCTGGACGGTACCCTGCGTAAACGCTTCCGCGGCGACGCAACCACCGGTCGCATGCACCTCAAAACCGGCCGCCTGCAGGATGTCTTTGCGACGGCGGGTTACGTGCACGCGCGCTCAGGCCGCGACTATGTCGTGGTAATTTTGCAGAATTACCCCGATGCGGATCGCGGACCCGGTGAGGAAGCGCAGGCCGCGCTGCTGCGTTGGGTATATGAACAATAGGTGTAACGCTATGAGAACCCTGAGTGACTGGTATGAGCCGGCTCCCGCTGCTGCCCGCCGCGGGCTGTGGTTAGCTTGCGCAGCGGTGCTGATCGGGCTCGCCGGGCCGGGCCCGGCCCGGGCCGAGACGGCCTACGTGACGGACATGCTGCAGCTCGACCTCTACGACAACGCCAGCCTCGGTGGTGAGCCGTTGCGCCGGCTCCGCAGCGGCGATCAGCTGGAGGTGCTGGAGCGCCGCGATCGCAAGGCCCGCGTCAAGCTGGAGAGCGGCGAAGTGGGGTGGGTCAAGTCACTGTTCATTGTCGATATTGAACCGGCGCGCACCCGGGCGAACAAGCTTGAAGCGCAGGTCGCCGAGCTCGAGTCGCAGGTTGACGAGCTCCGCACCCGGCTGGCAGCCGAGCAGCAGCGCCTCAACGATATCGAAAGCAACAAGTCCACCGCCGTGGGGCGGCTGCGCGCGGCCGAGCAGGAGCTTGACGAACTGCGTGCCAGCAACGCGCTACTCAGTGACCGCATGGCGACCTATGCCAGCAGCATCCCGTTGAGCTGGACGCTGGCCGGCATGGTGTTTGCGCTGCTGTTCGGCGCGGTGGCCTGCTGGTACTGGATTGACAGCCGCAGTCGCGCGCGACACGGCGGATACCGGGTGTATTAGCCGCGCGCTGCTTCAGTGCAGCGCCGGGCGCAGCTCCAGACCCGCCAGAATTCGCGCTTCTGCTGCAGTGAGTTCCTGCAGTCGTTCGTCGATCAGCGCGACCGGATATTCCTTTTGCAGCATCAGTACAAACACGTGTGCATGCTTGACCTCGCTTTTCCACAACCGCGTATAGAAGTCGGCAAGATCGGGCTCCTGCATGTGCTCGGCGACGATCCTGAAACGCTCTGCGCCGCGCCGTTCCACAACCGATGAAATGAGCATACGGTCGATAAAGCGTTCATCGCGACCGTGGCGCGCTAAAGCGAGCAGCTGATTCACGTAGGGGTCCGGCGCGTCTTTATCGAGGCGCAGACCGCGCTGCTGCATAAACCCATACGCCTCGGCAAAATGCTCAAGTTCTTCGAGCGCCAGCTCGATAAGTTGCGGAATAATGGCGGTGCGGTCGGGATACTTGGCGATCATGCTCATGAGGAGCGCATTGGCTTTGCGCTCGCAGTTGGCGTGGTCGATCAGGAAGTGGTCGAAGTCGGCGAGTACGCCGGCTATCCACTCCGGTGCAGTCGCGCTTTGCAGCTCAAACGATTTGTTGCCCATACCGATAACCAGCTAGAATAAAACACCTGCAACACAGCCGGCGCACGATATTATAACCAGCAGGCAATATACCAGCTCAGCGGTCAGACTCTGACAGAATGACACGCCGGGGGAGGCTTAAATTATGAAGCTCGTCACCGCGATTATTAAACCGTTTCGTCTGGACGATGTCCGCAACGCCCTCAGCGAGTTGGGCGTAACCGGCATGACGGTCACAGAGGTCAAAGGCTTTGGGCGTCAGCGCGGTCATACCGAGTTGTATCGGGGCGCTGAGTACGTAGTCGATTTTCTGCCAAAATCGAAAATTGAAATCGCCGTAAGCGACGACATGGTCGAGCGTGCCGTTGAAGCAATCGTCAATGCGGCACGCACCGGCAAGGTCGGGGACGGCAAGATTTTTGTAACGCCCATCGAACAGACGGTGCGCATTCGTACCGGCGAGGAAGGCGACGAAGCGCT
>JAZBOT010000197.1:0-18062 GCA_036351295.1 Gammaproteobacteria bacterium
TACGGTCTGGAGCGGCGTGGCGCAGTATCGGGCGCTGACGCATGGGCTGCACGTGATCCGCGGACGCTACGATGAGCCGGACGATCCGGGCGCGATCAACCACTTTCAGGCGCTGTCGACGGCGCTCTCCGCAACGGTGGGGCTGGGAAATATCGGCGGTGTTGCTATCGCGATTTCGCTCGGCGGCCCGGGCGCGGTGTTCTGGATTTGGGTGATCGGCTTCCTGGGCATGGCGACCAAGCTCACCGAAGTCACGCTCACCATGCTGTATCGCAAAACCGACGAGCGCGACAATCCGCACGGCGGCCCGATGTATGTGATTCGCGATGGCCTCAGCATGCGTTTCCCCGGCAGCGGCAAGCTCGGCAGCGTGCTCGGTGGCCTGTTCTGCGTAACCTGCCTGATCATGGCAGCAACGGGCGGCAACATGTTTCAGGCCTGGAATGCCGGGGCAATTACAGAGGCGTACTTTGGCGTGCCCAGTATTGCCACCGGCATCATTCTGGCGGTCGTCGTCGGCATGGTCATTATCGGCGGGATCCAGCGCATCGGCGCCGTCACCGGGCGATTGGTGCCGGTCATGATTGCGCTGTATTTGCTGGCGGCCATTTATGTGCTGGTCGTCAATTTCGCCTACCTGCCCGAGATGTTTGGCCTCATTTTCAGGGGCGCTTTCTCAACGCTGGACGCCAGCGGCGCTTTCATCGGCGGCACCATGGGCTACGCATTTCTGTTTGGGATGAAGCGCGCCATCTTTTCCAACGAGGCGGGGCAAGGCACATCGCCGATCGCGCACGCCGCCGCGCGCACGCGCGAACCGGTGCGCGAAGGCATTGTCGCCGGGCTTGAGCCGTTTATCGATACGATCGTGGTCTGCACGCTGACCGCGCTGGTGATACTCAGCACTGCTGTCTGGCAGCGCGGTGCTGAGGCGGCGCTGCTCGAGACACCCCGACTCACCGCGACCGCGCCGGGGGAATACGCCCTGTCGGACACACGAATTGACGCCCGTACCGATGGTGACTGGGCCGACGGCGATCAGGTGTTTTTGATTGTGACCGGCGATGCGAATGAGCGCAGCGGTAACGCGCTGCATAAAGTGGACGGCACGGTTTTTGTCGCCGGGAACGGCGATTACCGGGTAACGTGGAACCCGGTTGCCAGCGGCACAGCACCGGTACTTAACGATGCCGGGGTGTACGCCAGTTATGCCGGCGCAACGCTGACGGCCAAGGCCTTCGATACGGTGGTGCCCGGGCTCGGCAAATGGCTGCTCACGCTGGCCGTCTGGCTGTTCGCCATCTCGACGATGATCGCGTACAGCTACTACGGCGAGCAGGCCATGATTTTCCTCGCCGGCGAACGCTCCGTGCTCGCCTACAAGTTTGTCTATTGTGCCCTGGCGATCGTGGCCACGACCGGCTTTCTCGAGACGGACGCGCAGCTCGACAACCTCACCGGCCTTGGCACCGGCGTGATGCTGTTCGTCAATGTCCCCATTATCTGGCTTTTCGGCGCCCAGGCGATGCGGGCCTACAAGGACTATATAGCCCGGCTGGATCGCGGCGCGGTGGGCCCCGGTCACGAACCCCCCAGTCTTGAAGACCTGATTAGCGATCGCGGCAGCCGGCATGACTAGCGGTCCAGGGCGATGAGCAATGCACCCGGCTCTTTCAATCGCGCCCGGCGGTACCTGCATTGGCTGGTGGCGCTGCTGCTGGTCCTGCAGATACCGCTTGCCTGGATCATGATTGAGCAGCGGCTCGGGCCCGACAAGCTGGCCAACTACGCGCTCCACAAATCTCTGGGCATCACCCTGCTGGTGCTGGGCCTCGCCCGAATCAGCGCCGCGCTGCTGACGCGTCGGCCACCGCTGCCGGCTGAGCTGCCGCGCGCGCAGCGCGTCGCTGCGCGCAGTGCTGAAGGCCTCCTGTTTCTGCTGCTGATCGTGATGCCGCTGACGGGCTGGCTGATGTCGTCGGCAGCCAATTTTCCGGTGAGCGTGTTTGGTTGGGTTACGCTGCCAGACCTCGTGCAGCCGGACCAGGCGCTGTTTGCAGCGCTGCAGAACGTGCATCGCGGGCTGTCCTATCTTTTGCTGCTCACGGCCGGCATCCATCTCGCGGCTGCGTTGCGGCATTATTTTGTTCTGCGCGACAATGTGGTGTATTCCATGCTGCCGTTTGCGAGGCTCAAACGCCGATGATCAAAACCTTGCTTTGCTGGTGGGGCCTGCTGGCATGCATCCCGGCGGCTGCCGCTGACTGGGAGGAGGGTCCGGGCAGCACCCTGCGCTTCGCAGCGGTGCAGCAGGGGGCACGGTTCGAAGGCAGGTTCTCCCGCTTTGCCGCGCACATCGACTTTGACGCGGCGCAGCCGGGCACCGGCAGTATTACCGCGGATATCGACCTCGGCAGCGTCGACACCCAGTACGAAGAGCGCGACGACTACCTGCGCGATCCCGAATGGTTCCATATCGCCCGCTGGCCACAGGCGCGGTTCCGGGCGACAGCCATCGAGCCGGCCGACAACGGTTTCGTGGCCCACGGCGAGCTCACCCTGCGGGGGGTCACGCAGCCCGTCGATCTGGCTTTCACCTTCACCACCACGGCGACAGGCGCGCGCCTTGCGGGCACCGCCAGCCTGCAGCGGCTGGACTTCGGCGTCGGCACGGGTGACTGGGCCGATACCCGCTGGGTCGGTAACGATGTGCAGGTCATGGTGGACCTGCAGCTGCTGCCTGCCGCAACTCCCTGAACCCTGACGAGAACGCTATGCATTGCGAATCCATCGAACTGCAGGCCGCAGACGGTCACACACTGTCGGCCTATGTCGCGCATCCCGACGGCACGCCGCTGGGCGGGTTACTGGTCCTGCAGGAGATCTTTGGGGTTAACGCGCATATCCGCGAGGTGACCGAAAATTTTGCGGCTGCCGGCTACCTCGCTGTTGCGCCGGCCATGTTCGACCGCGTCGCGCCGGGCATCGAACTGGACTACAGCGATTTCACCCGCGCCCGTGAGACGATGGCGCAGCTGAATCGCGAGCAATGCGTTGCCGACATGGGGGCGGCGGCGGCGTATGCCAGTCAGGCCGGCAAGGTCGGGATCGTGGGTTACTGCTGGGGCGGAGCGATGGCCGACCTGGCTGCGTGCCACGGGCTGGTGCAAGCCGGTGTGTCGTATTACGGCCGGATGACGGTCGAGTGGCTCGATCTGCAGCCGCAGTGCCCGATGATTTACCATTACGGCGAACACGACGCGCTGATACCGCTGCAGCTGGTTGAAGACATTGCGGCGCGACGCAGCGGCAAGGTGTATGTCTGGGGCGGTGCCGATCATGGGTTCTGCTGCACCGAGCGGCCCCAGTACCATCAGACCTCGGCCGAAAAGTCGCAGGCAATAACGCTCGATTTCCTGAGGGCCGAGCTGGCCGCCGACGCGGCACATCCTGAGGCCTGACAAGGCCCCTCATCCATCCAGTTTTTGCACTTTCGGGTGCCGCCGGCGCTGCGCTCGCGGCGGCAATAGCCCGCGCATGGCATCCAGCTTGCCGAAACACAACAGCCTGTCGTTGGCTTGCAGCTCGCGCGAGTTTTTCGGGTTTGGAATCACCGTCTTGCCGCGATACAGCGTCAACACGTTAATGTCGCTGTCGCGCAGGCCCGTATCAGTGATGGTCTTACCTTCAAAATTGGAGCCCTCGCGAATGAAGATCTCGCTCACACCGTAGCCCCGACTGACCGTCAGCCTTTGGCGCACATCGATCTCCGGGAAATCGACCCGGGCAGCTATGTACTCGACGATGGCCCCTGCAATATCCAGCTGCGTGCAGGCCTCGATGCCCTCAAGCCCCGGCGATGAGTTCACTTCCATCACCTGCGGCCCGGCGGCGCTTTCCAGCATATCGACGCCGGCGATCCGCAAACCCAGAATCTGTGCTGATTTGACGGCCGTTTCGCGGTACTCCTCGGAGAGCTCGACAGGCTCAGCCACGCCGCCACGGTGCACGTTGCTGCGAAACTCCTGCCCCTGCGCGACGCGGCGCATTGCCGCCACCACGCGATCGCCGACCACGAACGCACGAATATCCTTGCCTTTGCTCTCGGCAACGAATTTCTGAATTAACACGTCCTGCTGCTGACTTTGCAGCAGCTCGATTATCGATTCAGCCGCTTTCAGTGTCTCGGCCAGCAATACGCCGATACCCTGCGTACCCTGGATCAGCTTGATAACCACCGGGGCACCGCCGACCCGCTCGATAGCGGGCAGGACGTCTTTTTTGTCATTCACAAAAGTGGTGCGCGGAATACCAATGTGATGGCGGCTCAGAATCTGCAAACTGCGGAGCTTGTCGCGAGAGTTTGAAATGCCGTTCGAGGTGTTGGCGCAGAACACCTGCATCTCCTCAAACTGCCGCACCACGGCGGTGCCATAGTAGGTAATCGAGGCACCGATGCGCGGCAATACGGCATCGTAGCTGCTCAGCAGTTTCTGCCGAAAGTACAGGTCCGGGTGGCCCTGCTGTAAATCGATGGCGAACTTCAGTGTGTCCAGCACCTTGACCTGATAGTTGCGCTCCAGCGCGGCTTCCTTCAGCCGGCGGGTGCTGTAGGATTTCGGGCCGCGGGAAAGAATAGCCAGTTTCATAGCGTTGCCTCGAACTCGCAGGGGAAGATCGTCAGATCATGACGGCGTGAAGCCAGTCTAGAGGAAAAGCCCCCATGCGTCCGAACCCACAGCCGGTCGGCACCATTGAGTGGAATAGACCCCGCAGTGCAGCGGGGAGGTTTTGGCCGCGCAATGCGGGGCGGAGCGCAGTAGAATGCGGGTGAGGGTGCCGGGAACGGCCCGGTTGCAACCCTTGGCCGCAACACCGACTTGATGAAACAGGATTAGCCGATGAAACCGGGGAAAGGACGCGTCCAGATGCTGGAGGGGCCGGTCGGCACCCCCATCATCTCGCTGATGTTGCCAATGATGATCGGCATGATCGCGCTGGTCTCATACAACATTGCTGACACCTGGTTTATTGGCCAGCTCGGCACGCTCGAACTCGCGGCCGTCTCGTTTACATTCCCGGTGGCGTTTATTGTCAATGCCCTGTCCATGGGCCTGGGCATCGGCACATCATCGGTTGCCTCGCGGTTATTCGGGGCCAATGAGCGCAGCCAGATCCAGCGCATCACGACGCACTCAGCGCTGCTCGCTGTCATTGTCGGCATCTGCGTGCTGGCCCTGGGCCTCGCCACCATCGAGCCGCTGTTTCGCCTGCTGGGTGCTGATGACACGACGCTGCCGCTGATCGAGCGGTACATGAGCATCTACTATTTCGGCGGTGTATTTCTGATCGTACCGATGATCGGCAATTCCGTCCTGCGCGCCAGCGGCGACGCCAAAACACCTTCCATGCTGATGACGGCGGGAGCGGTGCTCAATGTCATACTGGACCCGCTGCTGATCTACGGCTGGGGTCCGATACCCCGGCTGGAACTTGAAGGCGCCGCGATAGCAACCGTCAGCGCCAACGCGCTGGCCGGCTGCATCGCGATCAGCGTCATTTACTTTCGCGACCACCTGTTTCGGTTTCGCGCCGCGGACCTGACCCTGCTGCTGGACTCGTGGCGGCAAATTCTGCACGTCGGCGTACCCTCGATGGCCAGCAGCCTCGTGGTGCCGATCACGACGGCATTTATCACCTGGCAGGTCAGTCAGTACGGCCAGGAAGCGGTCGCCGGTTTTGGGGTGGCCTCGCGGGTGGAAGGTTTGTCGCTGATGGCGCTGATGGCCATGAGCGCAGCCATTACGCCGTTTACCGGGCAGAACTACGGCGCGCGCAACTACAGCCGGGTGATGGACGGTATGCGTTTTGCCTGGCGCTGGGCAACCTTTTACGGGCTGTCAGTTGCCGTGGTGCTGTACTTCGGCGCACCGTATATCGCGCAGTTCTTCACCCAGGATACGGCCGCCATCAAGGCCTCGACCATGCACCTGACGCTGGTGCCCTGGAGCTACGGTTTTCTCGGCATCCAGATGACCTGCGTCAGTGCATTCAATGCGGTCGGCAAGCCGGGCCCGGGCATGATGATCTCCATGTCCCGCACCATCGGCATCTACGCCCCACTCGCGTTCCTGTTAGCGTGGCTGCTGGACCTGCAGGGTGTATTCCTCGCGGCGTTTACCGCGAATATCTGCGCGGGGCTGCTGGGTTACTTCTGGTTCCAACTGGCGTTTCGCCCCTACCTCGAAACCATGCCGGTCAGCGAAGCCGCCTGAGCGCGATGCAGCCGGCCTGCGCGCAGTTGTCCCGGTGCTCCTGACTGTGTCGGCTCGGGCCCGGCTGGCCATCGCGCTGCTGTCCCTGCTGTGGTGGCTGCCGGTCCGGGCTGAAACCACGCTGACCGTCGTCAGCAGCTGGGACGCACGCCAGAACTTTACGGCACACTTTCTCAACTACGTCGATGCCGTCAACGCGGCCGGCAAAGGCATCGTACAGATCGATTTTCGTGGCGGCCCGGAAGTTATCCCGCAACGCCAGCTGCTGTATGCCCTGCGCCGGGGCGTGATCGACATGGCGTTCGGCGGCATGACCTACTACCGCGGTCTGCTGCCGGAAGGCGATGCGATGTTCGCGGCCACCATCACCCCGGCGGTGGCCCGGCAGAACGGTGCGCTGGCAGCGCTGCAGCCGTACTGGGCTGAACGAATCAATGCTCACCTGATCGGCTGGATGCAGTCGGGTATCGGCCCCCACATTTACCTCACAGAACCACCCCGGTTTGCGGCCAACGGGCTGCCTGACCTCAGCGGTTTAAAGATTCGCACCTCACCCACCAATGTCGAGCTTATCAAGGCGCTCGGCGGCCGGGCGGTGCAGATCGCGGTCAAAGAGGTGTACACCGCGTTCCAGCGCGGCACTGTTGATGGGCTCGCCTGGCCAACCATCGGCTTCCCCGATCTGGGGATCGACGAATTCGTTCACTACCGTGTCGACCCGGACGTGCTGCAGCTCGCCATTACGCTGCAAATCAACCTCGACACCTGGAACGCGCTGAGTCCGGCGGCGCGGAACATTCTGACCGAACAGGCCATCCTGTATGAAGCGCGCAGCCGCCGCGATCTGTTCGCCATCACGGCGCGGGAACTGGAAGCGCTGGAACAAGCGGGCTTTACGTCGGTAACGCTGCCCGCAGCGGCGCAACCCCGCTGGCGTGAGTTTGCGCATGAGCTGGTCTGGCAGCGCTTTGCGGCGCGCGCGCCCGAGTCTGCCGCACGGCTGAAACCGCTGTTCTACCCGGAAGGCAGCCAGTGAAACGGCTGGTGCAATACTATGACGGCCTGATTGCCGGACTGGCGGTGCTGGCCGGCAGCATCATCGCCAGCGTCTGCCTGCTAATCGTCTATGACGTTGTCGCCCGCAACCTCGGGATGCAGCCACCGGACTCAACGGTCGCGCTGACCGAATATGCGATGCTCTATTTCACCATGGCCGCGGCGCCCTGGCTGGTGCGTGAACGCGGGCACATCGCCGTGGAAGTCCTGCAGCAACGCTGCTCCCCGGCAACACGTCGCTGGCTGCAGCGCCTCGCACTGGTGGTCTGTCTGCTGACCTCTGCGGCCGTCACCGTGCTCGCTGCGGTGCTGGCCTTTGAAGCCAGCCGCCGTGGGGAACTGGAGATTCGCTCGCTGGCGGTGCCGCGCGCAGCGCTGTTCGCGCCGCTGGTCGTCGGCTTCGGGCTGATGACGACCGAGTTCGCGCGGCTCGCCTGGCGGGGCGAGGCCGTGACCCAACCCGACCTGCCGCAGAGCGCGCTGTAACGATGGCCGCCACCGGACTGCTGGTATTTTTACTCGTGCTGCTGCTGATGGTGCTCGGGATACCGGTGGCGTTTGCGTTTCTGGCCGCCAATATGCTCGGCGCCCTGCTGATCATGGGCGGGGTCAGCGGCCTGCTGCAGCTGGTCGACAACAGCACCAGCCTGATTACTTCATTCACGCTGGTCGCGGTGCCCATGTTTGTGCTGATGGGTGCGCTGCTGTTTCACAGCGGCCTCGCGCTGCGGGTCTTCGATACGCTCGACGCGCTGTTCGGCCGCCTGCCCGCACGCCTGAGTTACCTCACCGTAGCAGGCGGCGCTACCTTTTCGACGCTGACAGGTTCGACGCTGGCCAATACCGCCATGCTGGGTTCACTGATGGTCCCGGAGATGTCGCGCCGCGGTTACGCCACCCATATGTCCGTCGGCCCCATTATCGGCACCGGCGGGCTGGCTATGCTGATTCCGCCCTCAGCACTCGGCGTGCTGCTCGGCAGTCTGGCCCGGATCGATATCGGCGCGCTGCTGGTCGCCGGACTGCTGCCGGGCATTTTGCTGGCGCTGATGTACTGCAGCGTCATCGCGGTGCAGGCCAAGCTGGACCCCGCCAGCGCACCCGCCTACGCGCCTGAGGACAACGTGCGGCTGACCGCGATGCGCCGATTGGCGCTGATCGTGACCAACATTCTGCCGCTGGGGCTGGTCATTTTTTGCGTCGTGGGCTTCATCATTCTTGGCATCGCTACGCCCTCCGAGGCCGCCGCTTTCGGCGCGCTCTCGGTGGCCGCACTGGCGGCATTCAACCGCTGCCTGACGCTGACGGCCATCCGCAAGTCGCTGCTGGCAACGGTAGAGGTAACGGGAATGGTGTTCCTGCTGGTCATCAGCTCATCAGTTTTCGGCCAGCTCATGGCTTTTGCCGGCAGCAGCACCGTGCTGATCGACTGGTCCACCGGCATCACGGCGCTGCCGCTGGTGAAGCTGCTCGCCATGTTTGCCGTGCTGCTCCTGCTCGGCATGTTCATGGATCAGATCTCCATCATGCTGCTGACCATTCCGGTGTTCTTTCCGCTGGCCGCGAGCCTCGGCTATGACCCCGTGTGGTTCGGTATCGTGGTGCTGCTGGCCATGGAAATGAGTCTCAGCACACCGCCATTCGGACTGCTGTTGTTCGTGATGCAGGGCGTGGCGCCCGCGGGCACAAGTTTTGCGGACATTGCCAAAGCAGCCGTCCCTTACCTGCTTTGTGACCTTGGGCTGGTGGCGCTGCTGGTAATGTTCCCCGGGCTGGCGCTGTTTTTGCCCGGCCTTATCTAGGGCCCAGGTCCTCGCGCACGGCGAAATTGCGATTGCCGTGCCGCCGCGCATAGCGGATGGCTGCCAAAACGCCGCCCCACCACGCTTTGGCAACGAGCAGACGCGCCGTCCATACCCCGTGCTGCCGATACGCATAGTAGCGATCAACATGCAGCTGATCGCGACCGCGCTTTTGCTGGGGGGTCAGCAGCGCGACCTCCCACGGGTACACGTAGCCGACGCGCGGATGACGCTGTGCGGCCTCGCGAACCGCTTCATTGGCCTCGTCAAAGTCGTAGCCCAGCTGCTCAAACACCTTGGCGCCCAGTTCACGCAGATACCCCTGTGCGAACTCAAGCTGCTGGGGGTCATTGAGCATTTGCCGCCAGCCGGCTTCGCGGCCGGTAACCGGCCGGGTGTGCTGGTTGATGCCGGTGCGGTCCTGCATGCGACCTTGCAGTGCGGCCGTCGTGCTGTATTCCAGCATGTCCGCTCGAAACTCGAGCTCGAGCTCCGCGCACAGCGCGCGGGTGGCCGCTTCCGGCGCGGCCACAAACTCCTCGTAGCGCACCACGCTGGCGCGTTTGCCGAGGGCCTGCATCCCGGCGATCAACGCCGCCGGCCCCCGCAACAGCTCGTTGCGAAACCGCTCGAGCGCCGTGAGGTCGTGATTAACCTGGGTATTCACAATCGAGGCCAGCGCAGACAGCGGGTGGCGCAACAGAAACACGAACCGCGCCTCTGGAAACCAGCGCAGCAACTCGTCAAGAATCATGACGTAGCGCGGCGTCTTGTCGATAAACCGCGTCGCACCGGCACGCTGCATCGCGTTGCGGTAAATCACCTCGGCGAACGCACGGACGCCATCGTCATAGGCGCTGGCACCCTCCGTGTAGTTCTGCAGAAACTCATTGACCGCCAGTGCCGCCCAGTCAGCATCGTACTCGGTCAGGA
Source organism: Gammaproteobacteria bacterium (assembly GCA_036351295.1). GTDB lineage: Bacteria > Pseudomonadota > Gammaproteobacteria > Steroidobacterales. The sequence continues at coordinate 10,067 of JAZBOT010000197.1, forward strand.
TGCCGGTTGACCGGCGGCCATACGCCGGGTGCAGCAGCAGCCACGGTTCGCTCGATGCACCCACCTCGGGATGACCCGCCAGCACACGCTGCAGCAGCGTCGAGCCGGACCGCGGCAACGACACAATAAAAATCAGGTCGTGCCCCAGGTAGGGTTCGGTCACGCGTCGCCCCGCAGCTGGTCAAGAATGCCGGCATTCTCGAGCGTCGAGGTGTCCTGGGTAATCGCTTCCCCGCGCGCAATGGCGCGCAGCAGGCGCCGCATGATCTTGCCGGAGCGGGTTTTGGGCAGGTTGTCCGCGAAGCGCAGCTCGTCCGGCTTGGCAATGGCACCCACCTGCTCGCCCACCCAGGCGCGCAGTTCCTCGGCGAGCGCCGGCGCATCCGCATCCGGCCGTTCGCCCTTGCAGACGACGTAGGCGAAAATGGCTTCGCCTTTGATATCGTGCGGGCGGCTTACGACAGCCGCTTCGGCAACCCGGGGATGCGCAACCAGTGCCGACTCCACCTCCATCGTGCCCAGGCGATGGCCCGACACATTCACCACGTCGTCGATGCGGCCCATGATCCAGTAGTAACCGTCAGCATCGCGGTGGGCGCTGTCGCCGGCAACGTAATAGCGATTCTGGAACTTCTCCCAGTAGGTCTGCAGGTAACGGTCGTTGTCGCCCCAGATCGTTCGCAGCATGCCGGGCCACGGCCGCCGCACGACCAGGTACCCGCCTTCATTGGGCGCGGTGACGCTCGCACCGACCTCGTCGACAATATCCATCTCGATGCCGGGCAGGGGCCGCGTGCACGACCCCGGTTTAGTCGCCGTTACGCCGGGGAGCGGGCTGATCATGATGCCGCCCGTTTCGGTTTGCCACCAGGTGTCAACGATGGGGCACCGTTCGCGGCCGATAACCCGGTGGTACCACATCCAGGCCTCCGGGTTGATCGGCTCGCCGACGGTGCCAAGCAGGCGCAGGCTCGACAAGTCGCACGAGTTCGGCAACTCATCGCCGAGCTTCATCAGAGCGCGCAGTGCCGTCGGCGCCGTGTAGAAGATCGTCACTTTGAGCGCTTCGCAAATCTTCCAGAAGCGTCCGCCGTCCGGATACATCGGCCCGCCCTCGTACATCACGATGGTCGCGCCGGCGGCCAGCGGTCCGTATGCGACGTAGGTGTGGCCGGTGATCCAGCCGACATCTGCCGTACACCAGAACACGTCGCTGGCGCGCAGATCGAACACCCAGCGGTTGGTCAGCGTGGCATGCAGCAGGTAACCCGCGCTGGAGTGCTGGATGCCCTTCGGCTTGCCGGTCGAACCCGAGGTGTAGAGCAGGAACAGTGGGTGTTCAGCCCCGACCGCAACCGGCTCGCAGTCTTCCGGCAGGCCGGCTACCGCGTCATGCCACCAGATGTCCCGACCGGGCGTCATGGGCACGTCGTGGCCGGTACGCTGCAGCACGATGACGCGTTCAATGCTCGGGCACCCGGCACTCAGCGCTTTATCGGCGGCGGCTTTCAGCTCGACGATGCTGCCGCCGCGGTGGCCCCCGTCGGCAGTGATCAGCAGGCGCGCGCCGGCATCGTTAATGCGGTCGCCCAGAGCCGTCGCGGAAAAGCCGCCAAACACCACGGAATGCACCGCACCGATGCGCGCGCAAGCCTGCATGGCGACCACGGCTTCGGGCACCATCGGCATATAGATCACGACGCGATCGCCCGGCTCGATGCCCTGCTCAAGCAGGGCATTGGCGAAGCGGCCGACGGCGGCCGCGAGATCGCGATAGGTCAGCGTCCGACGATCGCCGGGCTCACCCTCGAAGATGATCGCCGGCTTGTCTCCCTGCTCTGCCAGGTGCACGTCAATGCAGTTGCGCGACACGTTCAGCTGACCGTCGGCGAACCAGGTGAAGTTGGGCGCGCGGCTGGCATCAAGCACTTGCGTAAACGGGCGGTCCCACAGCAGGTGGGCGCTTGCCAGGTCGGCCCAGTAGCCTTCGTAGTCGGCTGCTGCGGCCGCATACAGGTCGTTCAGCTCGGCAGCCCCCAGCGCTGTTCGCGCAACGAAATCCGCTGGCGGTGCAAACCGGCGTTTCTCCGTCAGGATGGATTCAATATTCTTGCTGCTCATGTATTAAAACCTCGCTCAGCAATTCTTTCTGCCTGCCGCCGCAGGCTGAGACCAAAATCGGCCGCGTCGAACAAACCGTGCAGCGTTTCCATATCGGGACGGGATCGCCGCAGCGCGGCCGGCTCGGCGGCCATCGGTACGTCACACTCGATGCGCGTCAGCTGCCGCGAAATGTAGGCGGTGTCGCGATGCTCGCGCAGCCGCGCGGCCAGCTTGGTCGCACCCCGCACGTTCACCGCAGCCACTTCATCCAGACGCGCGTAGAGGCTGTCCAGATCACCAAAGTAGGCCAGCAGCGCAGCGGCCGTTTTGGGTCCGACCCCCGGCACACCGGGAATGTTGTCGACGCTGTAGCCGGCCAGGGCCAGATAATCGACCATCTGTTCAGCCGTAACGCCGAACCGCCGGGAAATGTCTTTGTAGTGGGTACGCTGGCCACCGGTGAAGTCCCACATGGCATCGCCGGCGTCCAGCAGCTGCAGCAGGTCCTTGTCGCGACTCAGGATGGTTGAGCGCATCCCCTGGCGGCGCATCCGGGTGACCAGGGTGCCGATGATGTCGTCAGCTTCGAAGCGTGGCGAGGCGAATTCGGCGCAACCCAATGCGCTGACCACCTGCCGGCAGCGGTCGAACTGCTGCTTGAGCTCTTCAGGCGCCGGCTCCCGGTTGGCTTTGTAGGCCGGATAAATGTCGTTGCGAAAACAGGTTTCGAGCGCCGTGTCGAAGGCAACAGCCAGGTATTCAGGCTGGGTATGTTCCAGAAAATCGCCGATGAACCGCGTGAAACCGTACAGCGCGTTGACCGCCTCGCCGCGACGGTCCCGCATATCGTCAGGCACCGAAAACCAGGCTCGAAACACGTAGTAACTGGCATCGATGACGTAAAACATGGGCTGATACTAGCCGCTATGCTCCAGCCGGCGCCAGCGCTTTACGCGGCCGCTGGTTCAGCCGGTGGCCGGAGCCTCGACGCCACCCATGTGCGCCTTGAGGCGGGCATGCAGGGGGCTGGTGCGCGGGAAGTGGGCCAGCAGAAACTGCATTTGATCGGCCAGCACGCGGCGGCCCTTGAGATAAATGTACTCGGCGTAGGTGGGCACGAACGGCACCGCGACGAGCTGCAGGCCGGCCTGCTCGGGGGTTCTCCCGCCCTTAAAGTTATTGCAGCGTTTACAGGCCGCGACCACGTTTTGCCATACGTCTTTGCCACGCTGACTCAGCGGCGTAACGTGGTCACGGGTGAGGTCACGCGACATAAAGCGCTGGCCACAGTACATACAGACATTAGCGTCGCGCCTGAACAACGTGCGGTTATTTAACGGCGGAGTGTAATTGTGATGCTTCCCCGCGTAGCCTTCCGCGCGGCCTTTCGTGGCGATGATCGAGTTGACCTCAATAACGCTGCGCTGGCCACTTCTGGAGTTGATGCCACCGTGCACGGCGTACAGCTGCACACCGCAGGTGTAGGCGACCTGATCCAGATGATACAGCCGCACAGCATCGCGGTAGTCGATCCATTCGATCGGCATACCCGAAAGATCGGTACGCAGTACCTGCTGACTCAAGTCGACGATCGGATTGCTCGCTATCATGACCGACTTTGCCTCAATGAAATCTATATTCCCGACTCGGCACGAAAAAATCAATTGCCCCGGTGTAGTTGAATAACCACGAGACTGTGGCATCATGTCCGGTCACGTTTTGAGGTCCGGTATAAATAAGAGGCACAGATGGGCGTAACGATCGGCATTGTTAAAGAAACCACGGATAACGAAACCCGCGTAGCGCTCGTTCCGGAAGTCACCACCAAACTGGCCGCCATGCAGGTGGATGTGCTCGTTGAGGCGGGCGCCGGAGATGCCGCCGGCATACCCGACGACCTGTACAAAAACGTCGAACTGGTCAGTGACGCCACGGCCCTCATCGGCCGGTGTGACATTCTGTTCAAGGTGCAGCCTCCTACAGCAACAGAGATCGCGGCGCTCAAACCCGGCGCTATTGTCACGGGTTACATGCAGCCCCATCGTCAGCGCGATATGCTGCAACAGCTGTGTGACAAAAAAATTACCAGCTTCGCAATGGAGCTGGTACCCCGCATATCACGGGCGCAGTCCATGGATGCCCTGTCGTCGCAGGCTGCAGTAGCGGGCTACAAGGCCGTGCTGCTGGCGGCCAGCGCGCTGCCCAAATTTGTACCCATGCTGACCACCGCCGCCGGCACGATCCGGCCCTCGTCTTTTCTGATTATGGGGGCCGGTGTCGCGGGCCTGCAGGCCATTGCCACAGCACGCCGGTTGGGCGGCATTGTGGAGGCTTTTGACGTGCGCAGCGCCACCCGTGAGCAGGTGCAGTCACTGGGCGCCAAGTTTGTGGACACCGGCGTATCGGCCGAGGGCGAAGGTGGCTATGCCCGCGAACTGACGGACGAAGAAAAAGCCCAGCAGCAGTCCGTGCTGGCCGACCATATCGCCAAGGCAGATGTCGTCATCACCACCGCATCCGTTCCGGGGCGGCCGGCCCCGCGGCTCATCTCCGCGGCAGCGGTTGCCGCCATGCGGCCCGGCTCGGTGATTGTCGACCTGGGGGCCGAGAGCGGCGGCAACTGCGAACTGACGGAGGCGGGCAAAACGGTTGTGCAGCATGGCGTCACGATTATCGGGCCGGTCAACCTGCCCGCCACGCTACCCCGGCACGCCAGCGAGATGTATGCCCGCAATCTGCTTAATTTTATGTCGCCTGCGATTCACAAGGGCGAGGGCGACGCCGCGACCGAAATCCGCATCGACTGGGATGACGAAGTCTTCGCCGGCGCCGTGCTCACCCGCGACGGCGAGATTATCCATGCACCCACCCGTGAAGCGTTCAGCAAGGGAGCCGCTTAACCATGATCGAACTTAGCGCCTTTGCGGCACTGTACATTTTCATGCTCGCAGCCTTTACCGGCTACGAGGTCATCGCCAAAGTACCGGCAATTTTGCACACCCCGCTGATGTCAGGCTCAAACTTTGTCCATGGCATCGTGCTGGTGGGCGCCATGGTGGCGCTGGGTGAAGCCGAGTCCGGGCTGGCACAGCTCATCGGGTTTCTCGGGGTCATTCTGGGCGCCGGCAATGCGGTAGGCGGTTACGTGGTCACCGAGCGCATGCTCGAGATGTTCCGCAGCAGTGGGGCGAAGAAATAGTAATGGAAGGTTTTGTAAGCATCGCGATTCAGGTCAGCTATTACCTGGCTGCCTTCCTGTTCATCATGGGCCTCAAGCGCATGAGTTCGCCGACAACGGCCGCCAGCGGTATCAAGTGGGCGGGCATTGGCATGGTGGTGGCCACGTTTATCACCTTTGCCTATCCGGACATGCACAACTACGTGCTGATCACGGTGGCCATCGCTGTGGGCGGCATTCTGGCCTGGGTCACGGGCAAGCGGGTGGGCATGACAGACATGCCGCAGATGATCGCCCTGTACAACGGCATGGGTGGCGGCGCGGCGGCGGCCATTTCCGGGGTAGAGCTGCTGAGCACAACGGCGCATTCACTGGTCTTTATGTCGCTTGCGGTACTCGGCGGGCTCATTGGCTCGGTGTCGTTTTCGGGCAGTCTGATTGCCTTCGGCAAGCTGCAGGGCCTGATACGGCGGGATTTTCGCTTCCAGGGGCAGAACTTTGTCAATCTGGCGATGCTGGCGGCGCTGGTCATGCTGGGTGTGCTGATTGCCAGCGGTCAGTCGAACCCCACGCTGGTGGGCGCGTTCTTTGCGCTGGCACTGGTCCTCGGCGTCACGATGACATTACCCATCGGCGGTGCCGATATGCCGGTGGTAATTTCGTTGTATAACGCGCTGACCGGGCTGGCCGTGGCCTTCGAGGGCTTCGTCCTCAACAACGCGGCGATGATCATCGCCGGTACGGTGGTCGGTTCAGCAGGCAGCCTGCTGACGCAGCTCATGGCGAAAGCCATGAATCGGTCGCTCGGCAACGTGCTGTTCAGCGGCTTCGGCGCAACCGCCGGAGCAGCCAGCGGTGAAGTCACCGGCAGCATGAAGCCCATCGACGCGACCGACGTGGGCGTCATGATGGCCTTTGCCCAGAAGGTTTTGATTATTCCGGGCTACGGCATGGCCGTCGCCCAGGCGCAGCACAAAGTCTGGGAGCTGACGCAACTGCTGCGCGAGCGCGGGGTCGATGTGAAGTTTGCCATCCACCCGGTCGCCGGACGCATGCCCGGGCACATGAACGTGCTGCTGGCCGAGGCCGGGGTGCCCTACGACCTGATCTACGACGCGGACGAAATCAACGCCGACTTCGAAAGCGCTGACGTGGCGCTGGTCATCGGCGCCAACGATGTAGTGAACCCGGTGGCGCGTACAGATCCGTCCAGCCCCATCTTCGGCATGCCCATTTTGGATGCCGACAAGGCGAAGAACTGCATCGTCGTGAAGCGGGGTCAGGGGGCCGGCTTCTCGGGCATCGAAAACGCGCTGTTTTTCCTCGACAACACGCGGATGCTGTACGGCGACGGACAGGCCGTGGCCAACGAATTGATCCAGGCCGTTAAGGAACTGTAGCGCGCCCCATAAACCAGTTATTCACAATATTGCGGCAATATTGCAGGTTAGGCCGCTATGTGTCTGAGCAGCTTGAGGCAATCCTGACAAGTAGCTGATAAATAAATATATTTTGCTTATTTGGCCATTTTTTAGCCGCAGCGGCCAGCCAGCGCCAGCACCCGCGCGGCGGCCCCAGGTGCCATTCATCCACAAACTTATCCACAGCCTCTGTGCGTAACCCGGCTCACGCGACGGATGATCAAAGCACCCATTATCAAAGTCGCCATCAACACCCCGGTCGACCGGCTGTTTGATTACCGGCACCCGGCGACCCACGCGGGTCCGGTCGCGCCGGGGATGCGGGTCAGAGTCCCGTTCGGGCGGCGCACCGTGGTCGGCGTCATCGCGGGCACGGCGGCTGAGTCCGATATTCCCGCCGACCGGCTGAAAGCCGCGCTCGAGGTGCTCGATACCGAACCCCTGCTGGATGCCGCTCTGCTGGAGATGCTGCTGTGGGGCGCGGCCTACTACCAGCACGCCGTGGGTGAGGTGGTTGCCGCGGCGCTGCCGACGCCGCTGCGTCAGGGCGCCGCCGCCGAGCCCGGCGAAACCGTGCACTGGGAGCTTACGGCGGCGGGCCGTGACCAGGGCGTTGCCGCCCTGCCGGGCAACGCGGCTGCCCAACGCCGGCTGGTGACCTTGCTGCAAACCCATGACCGACTGGATGCGGCCACCATGCGCGCCGCCCATCCCGGCTTTCGGGCGCCGCTGAAGGCGCTGATCAGCAAAGGCTGGGTGCAGGAACGCCGCGCCCGCGAGGCGCTGAACCCGGAGCTGCCAGCACCCGATATGCCGCCGGTACTGAATGACTGGCAGGCCAAAGCCATCGCGGGGGTGCCGCCGAGCGGGTTTACGCCCTGCCTGCTCGAAGGCGTGACGGGCAGCGGGAAAACCGAGGTGTACCTGCATCTCATCATGCAGCAACTAACGGCCGGGCGGCGCGCGCTGGTTGTCGTCCCCGAAATCGGCCTGACGCCGCAGCTGCTCGAGCGCTTTGCGCGGCGCCTGCAGCAACCCATAGCCGTACTGCACTCCGGTCTCACCGATACGCAACGCACCGCCAACTGGATTGCCGCTCGCAACGGCGAAGCAGCCGTGATCGTCGGCACCCGCTCCGCCATCTTCGCCCCGCTGCCCGGACTCGGACTGATTATCGTGGACGAAGAACACGACGGCTCGTTCAAGCAGCAAGACGGTTTCCGCTATTCTGCCCGCGATCTCGCCGTATGGCGGGCGCGGCAGCTCGACGTACCGGTGGTACTGGGCTCAGCGA
>JAZBOT010000198.1:0-8905 GCA_036351295.1 Gammaproteobacteria bacterium
ACGGTATAACGCTCTTTGGTCATGTTGAATTCGGCCAGAACCTGACCCCCGAGGCTGAGTATCAAACGAGCCATGCTAGACCTTCCTTAATTTATCGGCCTTTTAATCCGAAAACTTGCTTGAGTCTGCCGAGCGCCGTGACGTGGGCAGGATAAGGTTCGAGCACCCGGGCCAGTACGATAGAGATGTTGTCTTTACCGCCATGGTCGTTGCTCAGCTGAACCAACTGCTGACCTATCGTTTCAAGGTTAGCATTAAACGTGCTGATAGTTAAGTGGATTTCCTCGTCGTCCACCATATCCGGGAGGCCGTCCGAACACAGGAGGAACAAGTCATCCCGTGCCACGTCGATCTCCTGCAGGTCGACTTGTACCGTGGCTTCCACGCCCAGTGCACGCGTCACGTAGTTGCGATTAGTGGCGCGCTCCGCTTCCTCGCGGGTGTAAAAGCCGCGGTCAACCAGTTCCTGCAGCAGGGAGTGGTCCATCGTGATCTGCTCCAGTCGGCCGCCGCGCACGCGGTACAGCCGTGAATCGCCCACATGGGCGATCGACAACCGGTTGTCATAGAACAGGCAGGCGACAATCGTCGTGCCCATGCCCTCGCAACTCGCCTGACTCTGGGCGGTTTGGTGAATAATCTTGTTGGCGCGTGAGATCGCATCCCGCAGCACGATGGTTTGCCGCATGAGTCCGGTGTCCGGCTCACGCGTGCCGCGGTCTTCACGTTCCACGGCTTCGCTCACCAGTTTCTGCACGGTTTTTACCGCAATGCTGCTGGCCACTTCGCCCGCGTTGTAGCCGCCCATCCCATCTGCCAGCACGAACAAGCCGGCGTCGCGATTGCTCCCGATTGCATCCTCGTTGTGGTCCCTGACCTTGCCGGTGTCTGTCACTTCCACCGCAGCGATTTTGGTGCTGAGGTTCATGCCGTTCTCGCAATTTGCCGGGCGCAGTCACGCAATGCCATGGCCATGGCACGGCCGCTGCCAAACCGGTCTTCCGGGTCCTTCGCCAAAGCCTTCACCAGTATGTCGTCTACGCACACGGGGATATCGGAGCGCGATTCGCGCACCGGACGATGCGACTCCCGCATGATCTTGTCCATCAGTTTGGGAATCGAGTCCGCGCGAAACGGCGCGACACCGGTCAGCAGCTGGTACATGGTTACGCCCAGCGAGTAAAGATCCGAGCGGCCGGTGACACCACTCGCCATGAGTTGCTCGGGCGACATATACGAAGGCGTACCCAGAATGATCCCGGTCTTGGTGCGGCTGCTGTCAGTCAGGCGCGCAATGCCAAAATCGGTCAGCTTCAGCTCGTCCGTCGCGGCATTGTAAAGGATGTTGGCGGGCTTGATATCCCGGTGCACCACGTTTTGCCGATGCGCATAGTCAAGTGCGTCGGCAGCTCGGGCCATGAGTTCGAGTACCCAGCTGGCCGGCAGCAGGTCGTTTGGTTGTGCATGTTTCAGTAGCGCAACGCCCTCAAAATATTCCATCGCCAGATACGAGACATCACCATCTTCGCCGGCGTCATAGATCGCAATGATGTTCGGGTGGTTAAGGCGCCCGGCGGACTCGGCTTCGCGCCGGAACTGCAGCCGGGCCTCGCTGAGCTTGGCCTCGTCAAACTCTTCGGCAAGCTTCACGGTTTTGATCGCCACTTTGCGGCCGATGTTCGGATCCGAGCCCATGTACACGGTGGCCATGGCGCCTTCGCCGAGTTTGCGCTCAATGGTATAGCGACCCAGCTTGCGGCCGGATCCGGTTTTTTGCGCAGCGCTTGCGGCGGGTTCGGATTTACGGTTCTGCTGCAACGGCGTGTACTGGCGCCGCCCGGTCAGCTTCTCCAGCAGACGGGCCACGTCTTTGTACGCCGGATCGTGCTGATGAATGTAGCGCAGCACCCGTTCTGCCTTTGCAAATTCCTCGGCGCGACCGTGCTGAAAAGCAATCTGGTACATCTTGGCCTTCGTGCGATCGGTGACCGGCTGCTGGCGGAGCACGGAAAATTCGAGGTCAAGCTGGTCTTCTGCACTGCCACTGACGATGGTTGGCGTGGGTCGCTGGCTGCCCGACACCTGACGCATCTGTTGTGGAAACAGCCGCTGCAGCGGCTGCATCAGCCACACGGCCGCTGCAGCAAACACTGCCGCGCTGCCCAGTTGCGCCCAGACCCGTTCGCTGAGCAGCAACCAGGCCTCGGTGCTGAATACCAGCATCGCGAGAACCATGCCCACCGGCACTGCGGCAACGGCGGGGAGGCCAGGCGCCCAGACAACCGCAAGCACCAGCAGAGCCCCAAACACAGCGTATTCCAGCCAGGGCAGCCAGCTCGGCCGCAGGAGGTAATCCTGATTGAGCAGGTTGTTGAGATTATGAGCAGTCAGCTGTATGCGTGGTGTTGACTCATCGAGGGGTGTGGCGAGGCGGTTCTCGCTGCTGTCAGGCGCGTCACCGATGAGGACAATGTGACCCTGCAGCCAATCGCTCGGGACTTCGTTGTTCAGCACGGCGGCCGCTGTGACCTGGCGAAAGCTATCGGTCGCCTCCCGGCCGGCGTAAAAGCGCGTGTAGACAGCGAAATCTTCGGCGGTAGGGAATACACGCTCCCGTACTTGCAAGTTATTGCCGTCCGTACCCAGAATTCTGGCGTCAGTACCTTCGAGGGCAGCCAGAATAGCCAGCGGGAGTGACGGCAGCAGCGTGCCGCTGGCATCGACCAGCAGCCGCGTGTGGCGCACCACCCCGTCCGGGTCGGCGGTGTAGTCGCTGAATCCAACTCCGCCGCTGGCAGCGCAGATCGCGTCCGGCGGCAGGTGCAGCCGGGGTATCAGCGCGACCGTCGCCAGTTGCGACCGCTCCATGTCCGGATGACTGACCGCATGGGCGGCGCAGGGCGCTGCCACAGGCTCGGTATCCCCGAACTCCCGACGCCGTGCCGGCAGGACAACGTTGCGCGCCTCGAGCAGCGTCTTGCCTAATTCTTTCTGTTCGTCAAAATGCTTGCGGAAGCCCGCAACCTGAGCGGCCAGCTGTTGCAGCTCCGCAGCCGGCGACCCGGAGCGCGCTGCCTGCTTTTGCAGCTCGGCAAGCGCGGCAATCTGTTCGGCCGGCGGCACTTCCGGTAGCTTGAGTGTCTGCGTCGCGCTGATAACCGCAGGTTCATGTTGAGCGAGCGCGCGCACCAGGCGGCTAAAGCCGGCCGCGCTCCATATATCGGTGGGGTTGGCGGCTGACGGGTCGGCCGTAACAAGAATAATCTGGTCGGCGACCGAGCGGTGCTGGTATCGTTGGAAGGCATCGTAAAAAACGGTTTCAAGCCCGCTGAAGCGCGCGCCCAGCGCGATGAGCGCCGCGCAGGCACTGGCCGCGAGGCCCAGCAGCAGACGGCGGCTGCCCGCTGGCTTGATAGGTACGACTGAATTCATGGACACATGTTAAATACCCGCCGGCGATCATGATGAGAACCACGTGGCGTTTTCCCTGCAAACATGCGGGTTTCAGGCGATTCTCGCGACAGCCGATGAGACGATGATCACAGTTTTGGACCAATGAGCAAAAGCAACCTTTCCTACGTTTGCAGCGAGTGCGGCGGCCATACCCTCAAGTGGCAGGGGCAGTGCCCTGCATGTTCGGCATGGAACACGCTGGAGAGTGCGGTCGCGCCGCCGGCGCGGAGTTCGGCTGCCGGCAAGCGAGCGGGTTATGCCGGCGAGTTGCGTGGGCGTAGCCTCGCGGATGTCCAGCAGGCTGATGTCGAGCGCGTTACGACCGGTATCGCGGAATTCGACAGGGTGCTCGGCGGTGGCCTGGTTCCCGGCTCCGTCGTTCTGATCGGTGGTGACCCGGGGATCGGTAAATCGACACTGTTGCTGCAGGCTGCGGGCGGCCAGCCCGCGGACCGCCGGGTGCTGTACGTCACGGGCGAAGAGTCGCTGCAGCAGATTGCAATGCGTGCGCGGCGTCTGGATGTACCGGTCGACCGGTTGCATGCTCTGGCGGAGACCTGCGTCGAGCAGCTGGTGGCCGCATTGACGGCTGACCCGGTGGCCTGTGTCGTCGTGGATTCCGTTCAGACGATGTTCAGTCTGGACATCAGTTCGGCACCGGGTTCAGTGTCGCAACTCCGTGAGTCGGCAGCGCAGCTGGTGCGGTTCGCGAAAACAACCGGCACTACGGTGCTGCTGGTCGGTCATGTGACCAAGGACGGCAGCATTGCCGGGCCGCGGGTACTCGAACATATGGTCGACGCCGTGCTGTATTTTGAAAGCGAATCCGACAGTCGGTTCCGGATTCTGCGCGCCATCAAGAATCGTTTTGGCGCCGCCAACGAGCTCGGTATTTTCGCGATGACCGAGACGGGTATGCGGGAAGTCCGTAACCCATCGGCGATTTTTCTCTCGCGTCACCCCGAGCCGGTCGCCGGCAGCGTGGTCACCGTATCCCGCGAGGGCAGCCGGCCATTGCTGATTGAGGTGCAGGCGCTGGCCGACCAGTCAGGCGGCGGTGCCGCCCGCCGGCTCGCGCTCGGTCTGGATCAGAATCGGTTGTCGATGTTGCTGGCTACGCTTAATCGCCATGCCGGAGTCTCCGCCTATGAGTATGACGTATTCGTCAACGTGGTGGGCGGTGTGCGCATCAGCGAGACATCCGCGGACCTTGCTGCTTTGGCGGCCACCGTGTCGAGCCTGCGTGACCGGCCCGTGTCGCCGTCGACGGTCGTGTTCGGCGAAGTGGGGCTGGCCGGTGAAATCCGGCCGGTAGCCTTTGGGGAGGAGCGTTTGCGTGAGGCGGTTAAGCGCGGGTTTGACCACGCGGTCGTACCCCGCGCTAACCTGCCCAAAAAGCCGATTGCGGGCATACGCCTGACCGGCGTCGACTATTTGCGCGGCGCGCTGGAGGCGTTGGGTCTCGATTAGCCTGCGGGGCTTCAGGACCCCGTTTTTTTAAGCACGGCGGTGTCGCCGGCTGACTCCGGCGAATGCACGCGCACCAGGGTGACGCTGTTTTCGCTGGTTTGCACAATTTCTATCGGGTAGTCACCGAGCTTCAGCCCGGTGCCCGTTGGCGGTATGGTTTCCAGCTGTTCCAGTATCAGGCCGTTGAGTGTCGTTGCGCTTGCCGTCGGCAGCTCCCAGTTCATGGTGCGGTTCAGCGACCGAATGTTCGCGCTTGCCGCCACCAGAAAGGAGTCCCGCCCCGATTCCTGACGCACCTCCTGATGATTGGGTGCCGAGTCGGTCACGAAGTCGCCGACGATCTCCTCGAGAATATCTTCCAGAGTGACGAAACCCTGGATATCGCCGTACTCGTCCACGACCAGCGCGGCCCGCTGATGGGTGGCCTGGAACTGCACGAGCTGCTTGTGCAGTGGGGTGCCTTCCGGAACGTAGTAGGCATCTTCAACCAACGACCGGAGTTTGGCGCGGTCGAGGCGGGTAATGCCTTCGGCGCGTATCAGTTTGCGCATGTCCAGCATGCCGAGCATGTTGTCGAGCGTTTCGTGGAATACGGGCAGCCGAGTGTATTCACTGGTGGACAGCAACTGCAGGATCTCGGGCCAGGGCTGGTCGAGGTCGATGCCCACAATATCCTTGTGCGGCACCATGATGTCGTCCACGGTCAAGCCGTCAAGGTCGAGAATGCCCTGCAGCATGCGCTGACGTTTCTGCGGCAGCATTGCCGACGACTCCCGCACAGCGATGCGCAGCTCCTCGATGGTCAGGCTGTGCTGGTCTGCCGAATCCGGGTCGACCCCGGCCGCGCGTAACAGGGCGTTCGAGACCAGGCCTATCAGCCAAATTAGCGGAAACGCGACACGCAGCAGCGGGTAGTAAATGTAGCTCGCCGGCAGCGCAATGCGCTCCGGGTCGAGCGCAGCGAGCGTCTTGGGCACAACTTCGGCGAAGATCAGTACCACCAGGGTAAATACGAACGTGCCAGCCGCTGTAATAATGGCCCCGCTGCCAAATATTTGCAGGGTGATATAGCTCGCGAGGGTGGCCGCCGAGAAGTTGACCAGGTTGTTGCCGAACAGGATCAGCGTGATGAGTCGATCAGGCCGCTGCAACAGACTTTCGGCGAAGCGGGCGCCCCGATTGCCGCTGTTGGCTTTGTGCCGCAGGCGGTAACGATTGAGCGCCATCAGCGCGGTTTCGGTGCCGGAAAAAAACGCCGACAGGCAAATGAGAACAAAGAGTACAGCCGCCAACACCCCTAGGGGAACGTCGTCGCTCAAGGGAGTGCAACTCCTGCAAAGCTATCTATATCAGGATGGTCGCTAACCCGCGCCCGCACTGTCAAGCCACAAAGTGCCGTTACGAAGGGCGGGCGGGGCCTCCGGCACGGTTTGCCGCTACAATAGGGGCCGGATGCGGTGGCCGACCCGGCTTGCCGCGGTATTTTGCGCTGATTGCGGGTTGACTATGTTTGATGGACTGAGCGCGCGTCTGCGCGACGTTGCTAATTCCTTGCGGGGACGCGGGCGGCTGACGGATGACAACATCAAGTCGGCTGTGCGGGACGTGCGCGTCGCGTTGCTCGAAGCCGATGTGGCGCTGCCCGTCGTCAAGCGTTTGATCGCGCGCGTGCGTGAGCGGGCTCTGGGTGCCAATGTCGCGAGCAGCCTGCAGCCCGGCCAGGTCTTTATCAAGGTGCTGAGCCAGGAGCTTACCCGCTCGCTCGGCGGCGAGACGGTCGAGCTGGATTTGCGTCAGCAGCCACCCGCGGTGCTGCTGCTGGCCGGTTTGCAGGGTGCAGGTAAAACGACGACCGCGGCCAAGCTGGCACTGTGGCTTAAAACACGCCGGAAGAAACGGCCGTTGCTGGTGAGCCTGGACACCCGCCGGCCGGCCGCAATGCTGCAGTTGCAGCAGTTGGCGGAGCGAATAGACGTTGACTTTATGCCCTATGGCGAGGGTCAAAGCCCCACCCAGATCGCGCAGGCAGCGGTGGCGCACGCGCGCACCACGCTGGCGGATGTGGTGATACTTGATACGGCGGGTCGCACTCGTCTCGAGGCCGAGTTGCTGGATGAGCTGAAGGCCATTCATGAACGCACAACTCCTGCCGAAACGCTGTTTGTCGTGGACAGCATGGCGGGCCAGGATGCGGTGCAGGTTGCTCAGGCCTTCGGCGAGGCGCTGCCCCTGACCGGTGTCATTCTGACTAAGGCCGACGGCGACAGCCGCGGTGGCGTGGCGCTGTCGGTCAAAGAAGTAACGGGCCAGCCCATCAAATTCCTCGGCACCGGTGAGAACGTCGAGGGGCTGGAGATATTTCACCCCGACCGGATGGCCAACCGGATACTGGGTATGGGTGACGTCCTCAGTCTCGTCGAGGAGGTCGAACAGAAGGTTGATCGCGAACAGGCCGAAAAACTGGCCGGTAAACTGCGCAGCGGCCAGGGCTTTGATCTGGCTGATCTGCGTGACCAGTTCAGCCAGATGCTCAACATGGGCGACATGCAGGGATTGCTCGAGAAGCTGCCACTGCCGGGCAACGTCAATGCGCAGGCCCTTGCGCAGGGTATTGATACTCGCGCGCTGCGTCGCCAGATGGCCATTATCGACTCGATGACGCCGGCTGAGCGGCGGCATCCCAAAGTGATCAACGGGTCACGCAAGAAACGCATTGCGGCGGGCGCCGGGCTGCAGATTCAGGACGTCAACCGGCTATTGAAGCAGCACCTGCAGATGCAGAAGACGATGAAGCGGATGGGCAAGGGCGGCATGGCACGGATGATGCGCGGCATGGCGGGCGGCGCCGGCGGCATGCTGGGCCCCCGGCGTTAGCGGGTTGGAACCCGCTTAGCTGCGACGCAGCAAGAGGCCCGGGCCGCCCTGCCGTCAGCCGCGTGGCGGCAAAATCCGGCGACGGTGCGAACAAATGGGTTCACAAGCGCCAAAAATCCAGTAAAATTCCCGCCTTACAAGTCTCGGCGGAGCTTTTGTTCCGCCGACTTTTTTTATTAGTCTGCGCTCGCAGAAGCAGACATAGCCGGAGTAAGCAAACAGATGGTAACCATCCGTTTAACGCGGGGCGGGGCTAAGAAGCGCCCGTTTTATCACATCGTCGCGACCGATCAGCGTAATCGTCGTGATGGGCGTTACCTTGAGCGCCTTGGGTATTTCAATCCGCTGGCCGTTGATGCCAAAGACGGGCTGCGCATTGATCTGGGGCGAGTGGAGTATTGGCTTGAGCATGGCGCGCAACCGACTGACCGCGTTCGCCAGCTGCTGAAGGCATACCGTAAGCAACAGAGCCTGGCGGCTGCGGCCTGATTGATTCAGGCGCCGGGAGCGGCGCTGACGTGCGAGGTGTGGGTAGCTAGCTGCGATGGTCACTGCCAGTCGTCTTGTTAGCATCGGTCGCATAGCGGGTCCCTACGGGGTCCGGGGTTGGCTGAAAGTGGTTTCGTATACCGACCCTGCCGAAAACTTGTTTGGTTACACGCCATGGCGGTTGCGTAACCTGCAGACGGGAGTACTTACGGAAGCGGAGCTGAGCGCGCATAAGCCTCACGGCAAAGGCTGGGTTGTGCAGCTAGCCGGGATTAGCGACCGTGACGAGGCGGCCTTACTCAGTGGTCGGGAGATTGTAATTGACCGCGAGCAGTTGCCGTCGCCGGGCCGGGACAGCTACTACTGGGCTGACCTTGAGGGTATGGCGGTTGAGACAGTGGCCGGCTTGCAGATGGGTTACGTGGACCAGCTGCTGGAGACGGGCAGCGCCGATGTCATGGTCGTCGTCGCCCGCGACAGCGACCGACAGGATGGAGAGCGAGCTAACAAGCGGACACTGGTACCGTTTCTGCTGAACGAGGTGGTACTCGACGTTGATCTGGAAGCGCGGCGGATAAAGGTGGACTGGGAAGTCGCCGGGGAGGGCTAAGCGGCATGC
>JAZBOT010000199.1:0-3011 GCA_036351295.1 Gammaproteobacteria bacterium
CGGTGACCAGTACCCGCACGCGCGAATAGCTGCGCGCCAGCACCAGACGCTTGATCGCTTCGAGAAAATCCTCGTGTTCATACAGGGCCGGCTCAAGGTCCGGCGTGAGTATCGTGATCGAGCGCTCCGCCGCAGAGGCGATCGCCACCGTGGCCGCATGCACCTCCTCGAAGGACGTTACGATGCGCCGTTTGGTCTGGTCGGCTTGCTCAGTCATTGTCTTTCCACCACTCCCCGAACCTGTTGTCAGATTTGTATGCGTCCGCGGCGCAACTGCGCCCGCTCATGGCCCGAGTCAGAGCAAGTATTGTAGGGAGCGGCGTGCCCGGCTAAACAGCAAATGCGTCACGCTTTTGCTGAACCGGGCACCGGCATTGAAAGCCACAGCGAGGGTTCGCGGGCGGCGCGGCGGCTTACCATAATCACCCGGCGCCGGCCGGCCGGTTGCTATCGTCCGGAAAACTCCTGCAAACGGCCGGCAAGTTCGGCCGCGAGCCCCGTGTAGGAGGCGGGGGTCAGGGCCAGCAGGCGCTGCCGGTCGGCATCCGGAATCTCGAGGCCGGTGATGAATTCACGCAGCCCCGGGCCGTCAATGGCCGCGCCCCGCGTCAGCGCTTTCAGCTGCTCATAGGCATCGGCGGCACCATGACGGCGCATCACGGTCTGTACGGCCTCGGCCAGCACCTCCCAGCGCTGCTCGAGGTCGGCGTTGATGCGCTCGGGATCATGCTCAAGCCGGCTCAGGCCTTTCAGCAACGACTCCAGCGCCAGCAGCGTATGGCCCAGCGCGACGCCCAGATTGCGCTGCACCGTGGAGTCGGTCAGATCGCGCTGCCAGCGCGACACCGGCAGCTTGGCGGAAAAGTGACCCAGCAACGCGTTGGCGATACCAAGGTTGCCCTCGGCATTTTCAAAGTCAATCGGATTCACTTTGTGCGGCATCGTGGATGAGCCCACCTCGCTGGCCACTTTGCGTTGCCGGAAATAGCCCAGCGAAATATAGCCCCAGACATCACGACTGAAATCGATCAACACCGTATTGAGCCGGGCCAACGCATCACTGTACTCTGCGACCCAGTCGTGCGGCTCGATCTGCGTCGTAAACGGATTCCACTCCAGCCCCAGTGACTCGACGAACGTCCGGCTGACCTGCAGCCAGTCGACGTCCGGATACGCAACGGCATGCGCATTAAAATTGCCGACCGCGCCATTCATCTTGGCCAGTGGCGGCACCGCCGCGAGCTGCCGCTGCTGCCGTTCCAGACGGTAGACGAAGTTCGCCACCTCTTTGCCCAGTGTCGTCGGGCTGGCGGTTTGCCCGTGGGTGCGGGACAGCATCGCCAGGCCCGCGGTTTGCCGCGCCAGCGCGCTCAACTGTCCGGTCAGCTTGCGCAGCGTCGGCAGCAGCACTTCATCCCGGCCACGCCGCAGCATCAGCGCGTAGGCGATGTTGTTGATGTCTTCCGACGTGCAGGCAAAATGCAGAAACGGCTTGATGGTCAGCAGGTCGCGGTCGTCACCAAAGCGCTCGGCCAGGTAGTACTCCACCGCTTTGACGTCGTGATTGGTGATGGCTTCGATCGCTTTGACGCGCTCCGCGCCCTGGCGTCCAAAGTCAGCGATCAACCGGTCAAGAAAGTCATTCACCACAGGCGAAAACGGCCCGATGCCGTCGACATCGGGTTGATCCGCCAGAAACTGCACCCAGCGAACTTCAACCAGCAGACGGTGATAAATCAGGCCGCGTTCACTGAATAATTCGCGCAGGCGGTCCACTTTGGCGGCGTAGCGCCCGTCGAGCGGGGAGATTGAGTTAAGTTGCGCGTTTTCCATGCCAGATCAACCAAAAAGCACCTATACTTGCGGGCTCCGAATCATACACCAATGGCCGCGTCGCGCTGTTTGCTGTGGCGCGGCCCTGTTTTAGCCACCGAGATACCCGGCGTTAGCGCTGCAGCAGACGGCAGACCCGCGCCGGCCAGGAGATGAAGAGGTCATGAGTAGAACAGGCTTCCGGACGGAAGCAGACAGCATGGGCAAACTGCAGGTCCCCGAGGACGCGCTGTGGGGCGCCCAGACGCAGCGCGCCGTCAACAACTTCCCGATCAGCGGGCTGGCGATGCCGCGCGAGTTTATCCGTGCTCTGGGCCTGGTTAAGTGGGCGACTGCCGGCGCCAATGCCGAGCTCGGGCTGCTGCCGACCAATGTGGCTATGGCGATTCAGGCAGCGGCTCTGGAGGTCGCGGAGGGTGCGCATGATGCCCATTTCCCGATCGATGTGTTCCAGACCGGCTCGGGGACCAGTTCGAACATGAACGCCAACGAGGTGATTGCCCGTCTGGCAACCACTCGCCTCGGTAGCCCGGTTCACCCCAACGACGACGTGAACATGGGGCAGAGCAGCAATGACGTGATACCGACCACCGTGCACCTCAGTGCGGCACTGGCGGTAGCGGAGGTTTTACTGCCGGGCCTGCGTGAACTGCACGCCACGATCGTGGCGAAAGCCGAGCAGGTCGACGATGTCATCAAGACGGGTCGCACCCACTTGATGGACGCGATGCCGGTTCGCCTGAGCCAGGAACTGCAGGCCTGGGCCACACAGATAGAGCAGGGTATCCAGCGGGTCGAGGGCTGTATGCCACGGCTCACGCAGCTGGCGCAGGGTGGCACGGCCGTCGGCACCGGCATTAATGCCCACCCGAAATTTGGCAGCAAGGTTGCGGTGCTGCTGAGCGAGCAGACCGGCCTTGAGTTTCGCCCGGCTGACAACCTGTTCACCGCGCTGGCGACGGTTGATACCGCGGTCGAATTGTCAGGGCAGCTGCGCACCGTCGCCGTGTCCCTGACAAAAATTGCCAATGACCTGCGCTGGATGAACAGCGGCCCGCTGGCCGGTCTCGGCGAGATCGCGCTGCCGGCGCTGCAGCCGGGCAGCAGCATTATGCCGGGCAAAGTGAACCCGGTCATTCCGGAGGCCGTGGCGATGGTCAGCATGCAGGTTATCGGCA
>JAZBOT010000200.1:0-29489 GCA_036351295.1 Gammaproteobacteria bacterium
GCCAGAGCACTGGAACCGTAGCGGGTGCTTTGCGGACCACGGAGTACGTCAATCTGCGCCAGATCGAAAGTTGCCGTAACGCCGCCAATGCCGGACAGGTCGATATCGTCGACAATAAACCCCACCGACGGGTTCGGAGCGCCCTCGTATTGCTCGCGTTCGCCGATACCGCGTAGCTGGAAGTAGCGTGCGCGCGACCCCTCGCCGGAGAGGTTCATGTTGGGAACCAGCCTCACGACGTCCTCAAAATTGGCCAGCGTCGCCGCATCGAGAGTAGCCGCATCCAGCCGGGTGACACTGGTATCCAGCTCTTGTACCGTTGCCGGGCGATAGCCGGCGACCACGATTTCTTCAGTCCCGGCAGCCGGCTGTTCGGCACCGGCAGTCAGGGTGTACAGCACAGTAGCGACAAAGCAGCAGTGCGACAGGTTGGTTGCAGGCATGCGACGGATCTCTAGCTCCAAAAGTGGTTAGAGACCCGGTGAGAACGAGCGGGGATAAAGGTCGTTGTCCTTTTCCTACGCCGGTGCTAACCGGATCAGGTTCAAAGGGTCTTCCGCAACACGGAATCTCAGGCTCTCCGGAGCCGCCCCTAAGGTTCAGGAGCACGTTATCACATCGTGTCACCAGTTCAAGCTCTGCCGGCACTGCATTAACAAGCCCGGTGTTCTCTGCTATCGTTCCTCCCCTCTTAAGCTTTAAGGTCCGCACGCAGCGGGCCCAAGGAACCCGCAACCATGTCTGATTACGATTACAAAGCCATCGATGCGGTGGTCAATATCTGGAATGAAGAAGCGCTGCGGCAGCGGCCGGGCTGGGGCGACCAGTTTTTTCAGGACAAGATGAATTCCAAGGAAAGCACCAGCAATGCCATCGAGATCGATCAGCTTATCGAGACGCTCGACGATGCCGGCATTGACAAAGCCTTTCTTATCGCCGCTTACAGCGGCCGCGTCGGGCTGCCGGGCTGCTACCACATGCCCTACGAAATCGTTGCGCGGGCCTGCGAGAAATACCCTGATCGTCTGTACGGACTGGCGGGTATTGATCCGTTCGAGGGCATGAACGGCGTGAAGGCGTTTGAAGACGCGGTGACCAACATGGGCTTTATCGGTGCCCATTTCTATCCGCACTGGTTTGAGCTGTCCCCCGATCACCGCAAGGTATACCCGTTCTACGCCAAATGCTGGGAGCTGAACGTGCCTATCCAGATGCAGGTCGGGCAATCGATGGTGTATTCACCCGAGTTCCCCTGCGTCAGTCCGGGCAAACCGATAGCACTGGATCCGGTCGCCTGCGACTTTCCGGAGCTGAAACTCATTGGCATCCACGTTGGCATACCGTGGGTAGAAGAAATGATCGCGATGGCCTGGAAACACAAGAATGTTTATATCGGCTGTGACGCGCACCGACCCAAATACTGGCCGCAGGCCTTCACGCACTACATCAACTCATTTGGTCAGGACAAAGTGATCTTCGGCACAGACTTCCCGGTATTGCCGTTCAAGCGGACGATCGAAGACATCGACAATCTTGGCCTCAAGCCCGAGGCGCGGCGCAAGTTACTGCGCGACAATACCCTGCGTATTTACGGGCTCAGTGACAGCTAGTCGGCCTGCACGGTTCCCCGTGCAGCCAGCAGCGCGTCCACTTCCGCCTCGCTAAGCCCGGCCTCGAGCAGTATTTCGCGGCTGTGCTCGCCGAGACGTGGCTGGTGCCGCCGGTTTTCGGCGGGTGTCGCGGAGAAATTGACGGGGAAGCGGGTCATGCGCAGCTTGCCTTCGGTCGGGTGATCCATTTCCTGCCAGAAATCGACGGCCTTCAGGTGGGGGTCATCGATCACGCCATCCAGTGTATTGACGGCATTAGTGGGCACACTCGTCTTGCCGAACATGTCGAGCCATTCCTGCGTCGTGCGCGTGGCCATGATCTTGCCGGTTTCTTCATAGGTTGCGTCGATATTCGCGACGCGGTCGGCCAGCGTCAGGAACCGCGGGTCATCGAGTAAGTCCAGCCGCTCGGAGAGCTCGCAAAACTTGTGCCAGTGGGCGTCCAGATACGGCAAAATCGCGATATAACCGTCAAGCGTCTTGTAGGGCTTGCGATGATAGCTCATCAGCCGCTTGTAGCCTGCGCTGCCGATGGCCGGATCAAAAGTCTGCCCCCACAAGTGCTCGGCCATGTTGTAGTACACCATGCTCTCGAACATCGGCACCTCAATCTCCTGGCCCTGTCCGGTTTTTTCCCGGGCGTACAGTGCCGCAGTCACCGCATAAACGACATTCAGGGCCGTGGTTTTGTCACACACCACGGTCGGCAGATAGCGTGGCTCGCCCAACACCATGTTCGTCAGCCACGCGATACCGCTAATAGACTGAATGGAATCGTCGAGCGCGCCCTTCTCGCCATACGGGCCGTCTTTGCCGTAGCCGTATGTACCGCAGTAAATGATCTTGTCATTGACTGCTTTGAAGTCGGCATACTCGAGGCCGAGCTTGGTCATGACCTGCGGCCGGTTGTTGTGGATTACAACGTCGACACCAGCCGCGATTTTCATAACGGCCGCGCGCGCTTCAGGCTGCTTGAGATCCAGCACAATGCTGCGTTTGTTGCGGTTGCAGGTAAGGTACAGAGCCGCCATACCCGGATTGCGCGAAGCGCCGAGACCACGATTACTGTCACCATACGGTGGCTCCACCTTGATGACCTCTGCACCCATATCGGCCAGGATCTGACAGGCCCACGGCCCCAGCACGACCGCAGTCAGCTCCAGCACCTTCACACCATCCAGCGGACCTGCCATTGATTCTCTCCTGCATAAAAAAAGCCCCGCCCGTCAGGGCGGGGCTTACGAGCATAGCTTACACGTAGCCGACTTCGTCTTTGTAATTGGGATGTTCGAAGTCATGCGGATGGTTGTGACCATCTTTCGAAACCGCCCAGTTAAACAGGTCGGGCCGCTGACGCTGCAGCTGCGCTGCAGCGCGGTCGCGGTTTTCGTCCGGCGTGGTCCAGGGATTCCAGTGGAAATAGTTGTGCAGCTTACTGTCGGTGCGGCCGAACGCCAGGATGCCGAGCTCGCTGCGGAAGGACCCGTGATTGATATAGGCCGGGCGCCAGAAATAACCGCCGGTCGGCAACTCGCCAAACTGCATCATCGTGGAGGTGCCATAGATATGGTAGGCCTCCTCGGCACAGTCGTGGTAGGAAATGTTGTCCTGCCAGAACTTCGGCGTCATGCAGTAGAGAAATGACAGCGCTTCTGTCAGCGGGTCGTATTTGAGGATTTTCAGCAAACAACCGGGAGCGACGGCCGGATAAATAGCGCCGCTGCTCGGGGCCCACTGGATGCCATCATACGAATCCACAATCGTGAGCTGGTCGCGCATAGCCAGCGGATGATCCTCATCAGACTCCACAAAACTCGGCTCGGCAAAGTTATACATCAGGAGCGCTGTCGCCCCGCGCGGCACATGCATGGCAGGCATGTGCACACCGGCCGGGACTCGCAGGTAGTAGCCGGCTGTACAGACATCATCGCCGTACTTGATAGAGCCGGAGAGAATCTGCATCTCGTACTCGGTATAGCTCATACCCGGGGGCATTTTGTAACCGGCATCGAACTTCACGGTCATTGTGCAGGCGCCGGTATCTTCATCGATACTCAGCATCTTAAAGTGCATGCCTTTCTTGAACCCCGGCAGGGTCATCTTCCGAAAAGGTACGTCTCTGTCGACGAAAGGCTCTATGTGTTTGCGGGCCATAAGACTACTCCAAAGCTATTTAATTCGTGTTTTCGCAACCGGCAGAAACCGTTGCTGTTACCAAACAACGCGGTCCTTGCGGCGCGGCTTCTTGGGTATCTCATCCTCGCGAATAATTCTGCGTTCGGTAAAGTGCACGTTGAACCCCCGACCCGGACGCTGCAACCGTTCGAAAAACTCCTCGTACCACTTGGCGCGAATAGGCGCCAGATCGTCCATCTGTTTCGCGATCTTTTTATAGAGTTCTTTCTGGTTCTTGATTTCCTTCTTGATCCAGGCCTTGGTCGTGGCTGGAACCTTGTGCGGAATTGTGTTCGCCATGCTCCCCTCTTTTGTTCGTCAATGCGTAAAACGCCGAATCCCGACTATAGCCATAATCGACGGGTGACGCTAGGCCTGCTCAGGCCGCCCTGGCGCGGTCCAGCCAGTCGGCTACGGCGGCGGTCCAGGCTTCCGGACTCTCGTCGATGACATCAAAAGTCCCGCCGGCCATTTCCACGTAGTCGAAATCGGGACGCAACTCACAGGCCCGGAGCGCGATTTCGTGAATCGAGTCACCGGTATTGCTGAGCACCATGCCGGGAACCTGCAGTTGCTGAATGGCTGCGCCATGGTCATAGGCCATCACGGCATCATGAGCAAACCAGGCGTTTGGCCAGGCTGCAGCGCCGGCGACAACGTGCCGGTGAAAGGCCTCGAGGTCGGTAAACTGTTCCTGCGCCGCCATACGAAACTGCCACTGCGCCGTCAGATGGCTGCCGTCAGCCACCGGCTACCAGGTCTTCTCCTGCGCGAGGTGCTGACGAAAGTAGGCGCGTTCTTCTGCCGACAGCGGCAGCGGTCCGTTCAGTATCAGTCGCGCAAACCGCTCCGGGAACTGCAGCGCGGCCTCGGTCGCCACGATGGCCCCGGTGTGGTGCCCCAGCACATCGGCCCGGGCAATATCAAGCGCGTCCAGTACCGCAGGAATGACGTGCGCATAGTCGGCAATCGCCGGGACTTCTTCCGGCCCGTCTGACCCGCCGAAACCCGGCAGATCGATGCCGATAACCCGGTTGCCGCGGGCGGCCAGCAGGGCCCAGACTTTCTGGAACTGCACCATGCAGGTCGGTGACTGATGCATCAGGACGAGCGGGGCACCGTCGCCGAGCCAGCAGTAGTGGATCTGGCCAAAGCGGCCGGAAGTGTAAGCTTTAGTAGGCCTCATAAGCGTTCACGTCTCTTGTATAAAAGCAAAGGTCGCCTGCCGGCCGCAGCGCGGGCTGCGCCGGTACGAATAGAACCGGCCGTCGCGGAATGTGCAGTGCTCACCGCCGCTGACCGTTGCTACTCCGGCAGCACGGAGCCGAACGCGGGCCAGCGCGTATAAATCACAGTACCAGTGTCCGGGTCGGCCGGGCTTGAAACAGGCTACACCCCCCGGCGTGCTTTGCAACACGGCGTTCCTGACGGGTGCATCAATCTCATACACGGCCGCACTGATGGCCGGACCGAGCCACGCCCGGATGTCGGTAGCGCTGATGCCCGCCGCGCGAAACGGCTGCAATGCGGCCTCCAGCACCCCCGCAGCAAGGCCGCGCCAGCCGGCATGTGCAACGGCCACCATGCGTCCTCGGCGCTCGGCAAACACGACCGGCAGGCAGTCCGCCGTGAGCACCGCACAGACAACTCCCGGGGTTGCCGTCCAGGCCGCATCGCCCTGCTCCCCGCCGCTGATGCTATCCGCATGCAGCACAGCAATACCGTGAACCTGCTCGAGCCAGCGCGGGGCAGCGGGCAACCCGGCGGACTCGATCAGGCGCGACCGGTTGCGCCGCACACTCTCCGCATCATCGCCGACATGCAGCGCCAGGTTGCTGTCGCCATAGTCAGCTGCGGCGCCTGCGACGGCCCCCGGAGTGCGGGTCGTAAATCCGGCGGTAACGTTGGCCACGTCTTGCCAGTCAGCTTGCTGCCACGCCGGGAGCGGCTGCGTCATGGCCACAGCATCGCATCAAAATCACGTGCTGCGTTGCCGGTGTTCAGTGCTTGCAGCAACGCCGTGAGGTCAGCCGGAAGGGGCGCGTGGAACTGCATTTCCGCTCCCGAGTCCGGATGCCGAAAACCGAGATCGCTCGCGTGCAGCGCCTGGCGCTTGAAACTCCGCAGCTGCTCTGCCAGTTCGGGGGCCGCACCCTTCGGAATCTTTAACCGTCCGCCGTATACCGGATCGCCGACCAGCGGATGGCCCTCATGCAGCATGTGCACCCGAATCTGGTGGGTCCGCCCCGTCTCAAGCCGCACCGCGATAAACGTATGCGCGGCAAAGCGCTGCAGCACCCGGTAATGAGTCACCGCCAGCCGCCCCGCGCTGGTCACAGCCATTCGCGTACGCTGCACCCGATGCCGGCCCACCGGGGCATTGACGCAGCCGCCGGCAGTGAGGCGGTCGTTGCATACGGCGCGATATTCACGACGAATTTCACGCTGCTCAAGGTCGCGGGTCAGCCGCGTATGCGCGCGCAGCGATCGCGCAATCAGCAGCAGACCACTGGTGTCCTTGTCGAGACGATGCAAGATACCTGCTCGAGGTAACTGACTCAGCTCCGGCGCGTGGTGCAGCAGTCCGTTGAGCAGGGTACCGTCCGGGTTGCCTGCACCCGGATGCACCACCAGGCCCGCCGGCTTGTTGATCACAATGACATCGGCATCTTCGTAGAGGACCGCAAGCGGCAGAGCCTGTGAGCGGGATTCGATGACGGGCTGATGCTGCGGGGTAACCCGCGCCTGCTGGCCGGCTTTGACGCGGAGCCGGGGCAGCACTTGCACACCGTCCAGCCGAGCCCTGCCGTCGCGGATCCAGCCCTGCAAGCGCGCGCGCGAGTAGTCCGGGAACATTTCGGCGAGCACCTGATCGAAGCGCTTACCGTCCTGCTCAGCCGTTACCTCAGCGCTCAGGGCTTGTTCTGCATCGCCGCTCACACTCGTCATCGGATAGCCCTGTAATGGTCAAAGAGTAACGTCGGCGCCTGCGCAACCGAGCCGACAGCGGCACGTAAAACGCATATAATCCAACCGAGCGCCTGCTGGCGCCCAGCATCACAGCATCGCGACGTCGCCATTCATGGACTCTATGATAGCAACAGCAAAAACCTGCCGCCGGTCTGTTCGCCGGGCTGCGATCTCAGCCCGTTTGCTGACAGCCGTACTGGCCTGCACCCTGCTAACCGGGTGCCTGTTTGGCAAAAAAGACGATGACGAGACCACATCGGGCGCGCAGGCGCTCTACGACCGGTCGAAAAAGTCGCTGGACAACGGTGATTTCACGAACGCGATACGCTTTTACGAAACGCTGGAAGCACGTTATCCGTTCAGCAACCAGGCGCGGCAGGGTCAGCTGGACCTGATCTACGCCTACTACCGCAACGGGCAGCCGGAATCGGTAATTGATGAAGCCGAGCAGTTCGAGCGCGAGAACCCAACCCACCCGCGCGTCGACTATACCCTGTACATGCGGGGCATGGCGCAGTTTGGCGGCGAGAAAGGCGTGTTCCACAAGCTCTTCCGCGTCGACATCAGCAAGCGCCCCCCGAAGGGCGCGCGCGACGCCTACTCGGCGTTTGCGGAACTGCTGCGCCGCTACCCGAACAGCGTCTATGCGCCCGACGCACGGCAGCGCATGGTTTTTCTGCGTAACCGCATCGCCGAATACGAAAACCACATTGCCCGGTTTTATCTGGAGCGCGGTGCTTTTGCCGCCGCGCTGAACCGCGCGGCCTATACGCTGCAAGTTTACGACGGCGCGCCGACCAGCGCGGAAACGCTGCAAATCATCATTGAAGCGTATCGCAAGCTGGGCTTATACGATCTGGCGGAAGACAGCGAGCGGGTGCTTGCCCAGAGTTACCCCGGAACCAAGCCGGCCAGTCCGGTCTACGAACAGGACGAGCCGTGGTACCAGTTCTGGTAGCACCAACGGCGCGTTAATCGCGACCGTAACCTGACGTGATCGGGTAGCGCCAGTCGCGTCCGAATGCACGCCCGCTGATGCGGACTCCCGGAGGCGACTGACGACGCTTGTACTCGTTGCGACGAACCATCGACAGAACCCGACCCACCAGTGTCCGGTCGTACCCCAGCGCCGCAATTTCGTCGACGGACAAGTCATCAATCATGAGTGCATCGAGGATGGCATCCAGCACCGCGTAGTCCGGCAGTGAATCGCTGTCCTTCTGATCAGGCCGCAGCTCGGCGGACGGCTCGCGCTCAATGACCCGCGGCGGGATACACGGTGACAGCGTGTTGCGATAGCGCGCGAGGCGGTATACCAACGTCTTGGTGCAGTCCTTGATGGGGGCGAAGCCGCCGGCCATGTCACCGTACAGCGTCGCGTAGCCCACCGCCATTTCGCTCTTGTTGCCGGTTGTCAGCACGATGCGTCGCGTCTTGTTGGAGATGGCCATCAGCAGGATACCGCGACACCGAGCCTGGATATTTTCTTCAGTCGCATCGGCAGGCAAACCGGCAAACAATTCACTCAGGGTGCCGGTGGTTGCTTCTACCATGGCCGCGATGGGCAAAATCTTGTAGCTGACACCGAGCAGCTCCGCCTGCTGCGCCGCATCTTCCAGACTCATCGCTGAGGTATAGGTGTACGGCATCATCACCGCCTGGACGGCTTCAGCGCCCAGCGCGTCGACCGCCAGCGCCAGACACAATGCGGAATCGACACCACCGGACAGGCCGAGAACAATGCCCTTGAAGCCGTTTTTATGCACGTAATCGTGCACGGCCGTCTTGATCGCGGTGTAAATAATTTCTTCTGCCCCGGGCAGCGGCGTCAGCTCGCCCGGCAGCGGCGCAACCCCGTCGCGACTGCGCTCGACGACGGCCAGGTATAAACCATCGCCAAACGCCGGCGCGCGCTGGGTAACGCGGCCGTGCGCGTCCAGCACGCAGGACCCACCGTCAAACACCAGTTCGTCCTGCCCCCCCACCAGGTTCTGATAAACGAGCGGCACCCCGGCCGCGATCGTGCGCTCGGCCAGCCGACGCTCACGGGCTTCCTGCTTGGTGAGTTCAAACGGTGAGCCGTTTATCGAAACCAGCAACTCCGCGCCCGCGGCTACCGAACTGACCGCAACGGCGGCACTCTCCCAGTTATCCTCACAGATCGTCACGCCGACCTTGATGCCGCGACACGCCAGCACCAGTGGCTCGCTGCCCGCCGCAAAGTAGCGTGCCTCATCGAACACACCGTAATTGGGCAAGCAGCGCTTGCGATAATTGCCGCGGAACTCGCCGTTTTCGAGCCACGCGGCGGCGTTGTAGATTTTGCCGTCCGCGTACTCGGGATAGCCCACGACAACCGCAATACCCTGAGACTCTGCCGTCAGTTCGCGTAAGCCATCCGTCACCAGCTGTGCCAGGCCGGAGTGGAACAGCAGGTCTTCCGGCGGGTAACCGCACAGCGCCAGCTCCGGAAACAAAATGAGGTGGGCACCGTAGTGGTCCCGCGCGCGTCGAATTTCGTCACGCATCCGTTTGGTATTGCCGATGACGTCACCGACCACCAGGTTGATTTGCGCCAGCGCGATTTTCAGCCGATCAGACACAATGACGGCGAGCCGGTGCGGGCGCGGCCCCCTTAAGCCAGCAGGTCGAGCATGGCGCTGCCGAGCTCGGCAGGCGAGCGGACCGTGCGGACGCCCGCCGATTCGAGCGCGGCGAATTTAGCGTCTGCGGTGCCCTCGCCGCCGGAGATGATAGCCCCGGCATGGCCCATGCGCTTGCCCGGCGGCGCGGTAACGCCGGCAATATAGGAAACGACGGGTTTCGACACGTGGTCTTTGATGTAGCGGGCTGCCTGTTCTTCATCGGTGCCGCCGATCTCGCCGACCATGATGATTCCCTCGGTCGCCGGGTCCTGCTCAAACAATTCCAGGCAATCGATAAAGTCCATGCCGCGGACAGGGTCGCCGCCAATGCCGACGCAGGTCGACTGGCCCAGTCCGTTCGTGGTGGTCTGATAAACAGCTTCATAGGTGAGCGTGCCGGAACGCGAAATCACACCGATACGCCCGGGCTGGTGAATAAAGCCCGGCATAATGCCGATCTTGGCCTCGCCCGGGGTAATGATGCCGGGACAATTGGGCCCGATGAGCCGGCAGGTGTAGTCCTGCAGGCCGGCTTTGACCCGCACCATGTCCAGCACCGGGATGCCCTCGGTGATACAGACGATGATCTCGATGCCGGCGTCCGCCGCCTCCAGGATGGCATCGGCCGCAAACGCGGCAGGCACATAGATCATGCTGACCGTCACGCCTTCGTTGCGAACCGCGTCGTGGGTCGAATTGAACACCGGCAGCCCCAGATGGGTCTCGCCGCCGCGTCCCGGTGTGACGCCAGCCACAACCTGGGTGCCGTACTCAATACAGTGCTCGGTGTGAAAACTGCCCTGCCGGCCGGTCAGCCCTTGACAGACAACGCGCGACGCCTTGTTAACGAGAATACTCATGATAATTTGGGTCCTGTGGAATTAGGCGGCGGCTGCAGCAACGACTTTACGGGCAGCATCAGTCAAATCGTCGGCAGCGACAATCGCGAGGCCGCTGTCGGCCAGCAAGCTGCGGCCTTTCTCAACGTTGGTGCCCTCCAGCCGGGCTACGACCGGCACGCTGACGTTGACTTCCCGCACCGCCTGAATGATGCCCTCGGCTATCAGGTCACAGCGCACGATGCCACCGAAAATATTTACCAGGATCGCTTTGACCGCCGGGTTCGACAGTATCAGCTTGAAGGCTTCCGCCACCCGTTCCGGGGTCGCGCCGCCGCCGACATCGAGAAAATTGGCGGGCGTGCCCCCGTGCAGCTGGATCAGGTCCATGGTCGCCATGGCCAGGCCGGCGCCGTTGACCATGCAGGCAATATTGCCGTCCAGCGAGACGTAGTTCAGGTCATGCTCTGCTGCCCGGCTCTCCATCTCATCTTCCTGGGTAATATCCCGCAGCTTGAGCAGCTCGGGCTGACGAAACAACGCGTTCGCCTCCACATTGATCTTGGCGTCGAGCGCCACCACGGCGCCCTCCGCATCGACGATCAGCGGGTTGATCTCCACAAGGCTCAGGTCACACTCGTCAAACAAGCGATACAGCCGCGTGCAGATATCGCCAAACTGGCGCAGCTGGGCGCCGCTCAAACCCATACCGAAACCGAGCTTGCGGGTCTGGTAAGGCTGCAGCCCCGCGCCGGGATTCACCGTGACGGTAAAGATTTTTTCGGGGGTTGCGGCCGCGACCTCTTCGATATCCATGCCGCCGGCGGCCGAGCCCATAAACGTAATGCGCTCCGCCCCGCGATCCACGACGATACTGAGGTAGAGCTCGCGCGCGATATCGCTGCCCATCTCGACAAACACCTGGCTGATCGGCAAACCCTCGGCATCCGTCTGTTTGGTCACGAGGCGCTGACCGAGCATCGCCTCGGCCGCGGCGGCGACCTCCTCCGGTGACCGCGCCAGCTTGACCCCGCCGGCCTTGCCGCGACCGCCTGCATGCACCTGTGCTTTAACCACCCACACCGCGCCACCCAGCGTCTCGGCCGCCTGTCGAGCCTCGGCCGGCGTGGCCGCCACGAGGCCGCGACTCACGGGTATACCGTAACGGTCAAACAGGCTCTTGGCCTGATATTCGTGCAAATTCATCGTTGGCTCTGTCTGTGAAGGAAACGAAACGCCCCGGCCAGGAAAGCTGGCGGCAGCGACGAGCGACTATTGTCTGTTAAAGCCGCGGATAGATAAACCCACCGGCCAGCTGATTTGCCGGGCATTGCGCACGGTTTGGGCCGCCGGCTGTTGCTACAATAGCAGCTGCAATCGGCTTACGGGCGGGCCCTGAACTCTTTTGGCGGATACTAGTTACAGTGCGGCGCAGCTGGCGGATACAGCGTCTGGCGACACGGACCTGAGTCGGCGGCTCCTGTCGCTGGTGGGTGGTTTCCGCATGCTGGTGGCAGCGGGCTTGCTGATTGCCGCGATTTTGCCGGCCGATATCAACCTGCTGGGCCTGCGCTACCCCGGGCTGTTTGTCGCCACTGCCGCTGTGTACAGCGCCTGCGCGTTGATTGTTGCCCTCCTGCTGCGGGGTGCGAGCTGGCGAACCGACCGGATCGCCTGGCTGCAGCTGGCCGTCGATAGCCTGTGCATCCCGCTGATTGCCCACGCCAGCGGCGGCGTCAGCTCCGGGATTGAGGGCCTGCTGATCGTGTTTGTGGCCACGACCAGCATGACGCTGGCAGCCCCGCGCGGCTACCTCGCGGCAGCCGTCGCCGCAGCACTGGTGCTCGCCGAGCAGGTCGTCAGCTACCTCGACGGGGTCACCGAAGCAGCGGGCTTTCTGCAGGCGGGCCTGATCGCGGCCATTATGGTGACGCTCTCGGTGGCGCTGCAGCCCCTGCTGCGGCGGATTGTCGAAACGGAGAGTCTCGCGCGTCAGCGCGGCATCGACCTCGAAAACCTTGCGCAACTGAATGCCTACGTCATTCAGACGTTGCGGGAGGCCATTCTGGTTATCGATGAACAAGACCATATCCGGCTCACCAACCAGGCCGCCGTTGAAGCGCTGGTCCAACCGCAGCTGCAAGGCGGTACCGCGCTCAAGGCAGCTGCTCCCGAACTGTATGCGTTACTGCAGGTGTGGCGCGGACGGTCTGAGCGGCAGCGCAGCGGCACACCCAGTTTCACAGCACCCGACGGCGCCACGACGATCAATGCGCACTTCGCGCCGCTCGGCAGTGCCGGCCATCGCGGGCCGGTGCTGATTTTTTTGGAAGATGCGAGCCTGCTGGCGGAGAAAGTACAGCAGTCCAAACTGGCCGCGCTGGGCCGACTCAGCGCCAGTATTGCGCACGAAATCCGCAACCCGGTCGGCGCACTCAGCCATGCTGCGCAGCTGCTGAAGGAATCTCCGGCGCTGGGCGCCGAAGACAGCCGCTTTATCGAAATCATCCAAACCAATTCGCAACGTGTCAGCGGGATCGTCGACAATATCCTGCAGCTGTCGCGCAAGGACACGGTCAAGCCACGGATACTGGAACTGGACGACTGGGTGGAGCATTTTGTCCGGGAGTTTGTCTCGACGCTGGAGTTGTTTGAAGGTCAGGTCAGCATCACGGACCGGTCGCCGGTTGCGGTGCGCATGGATCCGGGGCACCTGCATCAGGTGGTCTGGAACCTGTGCGAAAACGCGATGAAGTATGCGAGCGAAACAGCCGGCGCGATCGCCGTCGAAGTGAGTTACGGCCGTATGGCCAACAGCGGCCGCCCGTTTCTGGAGGTGGCCGACCACGGTCCGGGTATACCCGCGGAGATGGCGGATTCGGTGTTTGAACCGTTTGCCACCGGTCGTTTGGGCGGCACCGGGCTGGGCCTGTATATCTGCCGGGAATTGTGCGAGCGTAACCGGGCCAACTTACGCTACCGTCCCCGTGAGTCCGGCGGCAGCGTTTTTCAGATCGTGTTTGCGGACCCGGCACGCTGGGAAGCCTCGCCGCAATGAAATCACGCCGGGACCCAACGGAGCGCGCATGAACAAACCTCTGGCACTCGTCGTCGATGACGAACCCGACATCTGTGAACTGCTGGCCATCACGCTCGAGCGCATGGGCATCCGCGCGGACACCTGCGGGGACGTGGCGGCTGCTCAGGAACACCTGCTAACCAACGACTATGACCTGTGCCTGACGGACATGCGCCTGCCGGACGGCGACGGGCTGGAACTGGTCCAGTGGATGCAGCGCTCTGCCCTGCGCACACCGGTGGCCGTGATTACCGCGCATGGAAACGTCGAGACGGCGGTCAGGGCACTGAAAGTGGGCGCCTTCGATTTCATCTCCAAACCGGTGGACCTGCATGATCTGCGTAAACTGGTCGACAGCGCGATGCGGCTCGATGAGAGCGCTGCGGAGCAGGACGGTCTGGTCGGCCAGAGCCCCGCGATGGCGCGGGTGCGCGAGGTCATCGCCAAAGTGGCGCGCAGTCAGGCCCCGGTGTTTATCAGCGGCGAATCAGGCACGGGCAAGGAGCTGGTCGCGGCCATGATTCATCAGCAGGGGCCGCGCCAATCCGGACCATTCGTACCGGTGAACTGCGGCGCCATACCGACTGAACTCATGGAAAGCGAGTTTTTCGGCCACAAAAAGGGCGCTTTCACCGGGGCGGTGGCCGACCAGCCGGGGCTGTTCCGCAGCGCAGAGGGGGGTACGCTGTTTCTGGATGAGATTGCCGACCTGCCGCTGCACATGCAGGTCAAGCTGCTGCGAGTTATTCAGGAGAAGAAAGTCCGGCCGATCGGCGGGCAGGACGAGCTACCCGTCGATGTGCGGATACTCAGCGCCAGCCATAAGGATCTGGCCGCCCTGGTGAGCAGCGGCGCGTTTCGTGAAGACCTCTACTACCGCATCAACGTCATTGAGCTGCCGGTGCCGCCGCTGCGCGAGCGCGCCGGGGATGTCTTGCTGCTGGCCCGGCATATTTTGCAGAAGCTGGCGCTCGGGATTGAGATGTCAACGCCGCGACTGGACAAACAGGCGGAGGCAAAACTCAGTCACTACCGGTTTCCGGGCAATGTCCGCGAGCTCGAGAACATACTGGAACGCGCCATTACACTCTGCGATGCCAGCGTGATTAGCGCGGACGATATCCAGGTCACTGCCAGCGAGCCGGAGCCCGCCGGCGCGGTCGGTGCCGATCTCGGCCGCAAGCTCGACAGCGTTGAGCGCGACACGATCGTCAAGGCGCTCGAGACGGCTCGCTACAACAAGACGGCGGCGGCGCGGCAACTGGGCATTACACTGCGCGCATTGCGCTACCGCATGCAGAAACTCGGTATCGAGTAGGCGCCACTGTCGCTGACTGAACATAAAGCGCTGCACGCTGCGGCGATGTGACGCCCAGCGTCACTTTCGGACGCAGCGGGTCACGACAGGGCGTCCAGGACGCCGGCTCAGCCGGTCCCTTGCAGCGCCGATTTTGGCTATAAAAACAAGAAAAACAGGCAGTTAAAAAGCTTGCCAAAAACTTGGCACGCGCCTTGCAATTATCTTCGCAGCCGAACTTCTGGCTTTGTGTTTTGCAAACATTTTTTTTACGGAGATATCTCATGAAGACATTGCAAAAGGGTTTCACGCTCATCGAACTGATGATCGTGGTTGCCATCATCGGCATTCTGGCCGCCATCGCTATTCCTGCTTACCAGGACTACACCATCCGCGCGCAGGTTTCTGAAGGCATGACGCTGGCAGCTGCTGCCAAAGCCGCCGTTGCCGAGACCTACCTGAACACGGGCGTTGCTCCGGCCGATCGTCTGGCTGCCGGGATGTCGGCTCAGTCGACCGACACCTTCGGTAAGTACGTCAGCGAAGTTCAGGTGCTGAACGGCACAATCACGATCGTCTATGGCGGTAACGACATCAACGCCAGCATCGCGGGCCAGACTGTTGCGCTGACGCCTTACACCACGCCTGATCAGAGCGTCACCTGGGCTTGCGGCTACGCCGTCAACCCGCCGAACTCGATTCTGATGAACGGCGCGGCTGCTGGCGCGACCAACCTCGACCCGAAGTACCTGCCGGCTGCCTGTCGCTAAGCGACGGTTAGTCTGAGCCTCACGGCTGCATAGCGTGCGGCTCAGCGATTAAAGAGGGGGCTTGATGCCCCCTCTTTTTTCGCCCGGATTTTGTGCAACATAAAGCGCTATACACTACTCACGAGCGGATGAACGGACGCAGCACAGATGCAACAGGCATCAGCACGCTGCGCAACGGGTGAACGGAATGAATGCGTTGATTCAACCAAAGAGCGAAGTATTTGATCGGCGCCAGGCGGGTTTTACGCTGATCGAGCTCATGATCGTGGTGGCGATCATCGGTATTCTCGCCTCGGTCGCGATGAGCTCCTACCAGACCTACACGATACGTGCCCAGGTAACAGAGGGCATCAATCTGGCCGGCAACGCCAAAGTGCCGATTGTGGATGCCTACCTGAGCAACGGCGAAGCGCCGCTCGACCGCTTCGAAGCCGGCATGAGCAACCTGGCCACGGACACTTTCGGCAAATACGTGGTGAATGTCGAGGTAAACAACGGTCGCGTCGGGGTCACCTTCGGCAATGACGCGAACGCGCTGATCGCCAATACCACGCTGTACCTCACGCCCTACGAGACGCCCGAGGGTGCCGTGGTGTGGCGCTGCGGTCAGCAGCCACAGCCCTCTGGCTCGGGCGGCGGCGCGCTGCAGCCCATGGGCACGCTGGGGGGCGGCAATGCGGCCGTCTACCAGCCCAGCACGGTGGACCCGCAATACCTGCCATCCACCTGTCGCTAGCGCACCCCCGGAGGCCCGCAAATGCGGGCCTTTTTTATGGCACCGCTATTCTTCAGCAC
The DNA here is from genome assembly GCA_036351295.1 of Gammaproteobacteria bacterium. Classification (GTDB taxonomy): domain Bacteria; phylum Pseudomonadota; class Gammaproteobacteria; order Steroidobacterales. The sequence continues at coordinate 16,181 of JAZBOT010000200.1, forward strand.
CAGTATCAGAAACTGTGAAACACGTCCGATTCGCAGACTCAATAAGCCCTAGTATTCAATTCATACTGTTAAACCATCAACCAGACTATGTAAGAACGGCGCGGCCGCTAAGACACCCGCTTTTCGTAAGGGCCAAAAATGGTTACTGCAACAAACTACGCCTTAGCTGGACTGCCGCGACGCCTGGTACAGGATGGCATTGTCGACGAAGACACGATGATGTCATCACTCGAGGCGGTCGCAGAGTCCGGCGCGTCCATCGTTAACCACCTGGTCGAAAAAGGCCTGGCCGACCCGCAGGCCGTAGCGGTTGCCGCCTCAAATGAATTCGGTGTACCGCTGTTTGACCTCAGCGCGTTTGCGCTGGATGTCGATGTCATCAAGTCGGTCGATTCAAAGCTGATTTCCAAGCACGGGGTGCTGCCGCTGGTGCTGCGCGGCAAACGTCTGTTTCTGGCCGTTTCCGACCCGACCAACCTGCGCGCCATCGACGAGATCAAATTCCAGTGCGGGTTTCGCATTGACCCGGTGGTCGTGCAGCAGAACAAGCTGGTCGAAACCGTGGCCAAGGCGCTGGAAGCCGTCGACACGACAATGGCGCAGTTTGGCGAGGACGATGATTTCCTCGAGGGGCTTGAAGTCACCGGCGGCGAAGAACGCGAAGACGAGGTCAACACGGACGTCGATGACGCCCCGGTCGTCAAGTTCGTCAACAAGATTCTGCTCGACGCCATCAAGAAAGGCTGCTCGGATATCCACTTTGAGCCCTATGAAAAGATATACCGGGTGCGCACCCGTCTGGACGGCGTCCTGCGGATCGTCGCGCAGCCGCCGGTGCAGCTGGCACACAAAGTCTGCGCCCGCCTGAAGGTGATGGCGCGGCTTGATATCGCCGAACGCCGCCAGCCGCAGGACGGCCGCATCAAGATGAAGCTGTCGAAGACCCGCGCCATTGATTTTCGCGTCAACACCTGCCCCACCCTGTTTGGCGAGAAGATCGTGCTGCGTATTCTGGACCCCACCAGCGCGCAGATCGGCATCGACGCGCTGGGCTACGAGCCACAGCAGAAAAAACTGTATCTCGACGCACTGGCACAGCCACACGGCATGATTCTGGTGACCGGTCCTACCGGCAGCGGTAAAACGGTCTCGCTGTACACGGGCCTGAACATACTGAACACGGAAGAGCGCAATATCTCGACCGCGGAGGACCCGGCGGAAATCAACCTGCCGGGCGTCAACCAGGTAAACGTGAACCCGAAGGTAGGCCTGACCTTTGCCAGCGCACTAAAAGCGTTCCTGCGCCAAGACCCCGACGTCATCATGGTGGGTGAGATTCGTGACCTGGAGACGGCTGAAATTGCCATCAAAGCGGCGCAGACGGGTCACCTGGTGCTGTCGACGCTGCATACCAACGACGCCCCGACGACGCTGACGCGACTGGTCGACATGGGCGTCAAGCCCTACGCCATCGCGACCTCGATCAAGCTGATCATTGCCCAGCGACTGGCGCGGAAGCTGTGCGAAAAGTGCAAAGAGGTTAAAGACATTCCGGATGCCGCGCTGCTTGCCGAGGGCTTTACGCAAGAGGACATTGATGCTGGCCTGCGCATCTACGCACCCGTTGGCTGCAGCTCCTGCGACCACGGTTACAAGGGCCGGCTGGGTATTTTTCAGGTCATGGAAGTCTCCGAGGAGACGTCGCACATCATCATGCGCGGCGGCAACTCGCAGGACATCGCGGAGCAGGCCGTGAAAGAAGGTTACTGGGATCTTCGCCGTGCAGGTCTGGAGAAAGTGAAGCAAGGCATCACCGGCCTCGAAGAGATTAATCGGGTCACCGTCGGATAAGGCAGTTAAACCGTGCGGCCACGGGCGGCCGCACTATCAGGAAACGGACAGCAGGCAAGTACTATGGCTCAGAGCATCGCCATTAAAGAACAACCCTTCCAGTGGGAAGGCGTGGATCGCAACGGCAAGAAGGTGCGCGGCAAAACGATCGCCCAAAGCGAGGCGTCGCTGCGCGCGGAGCTGCGCCGCAAGGGCGTCGTCGCGCAAAAAGTGCGCAAGCAGTCCACCCTGTTTGCCAGCCGCGGCAAAGTGACCGCCGCCGACATCGCCATTTTCAGCCGGCAGCTGGCCACCATGCTGGCGGCCGGCATTCCGCTGGTGCAGGCGTTCGATATTATCGGCGCCGGCCATGAGAACCCCGCCATGCAGAAGCTGGTGCTGAGCATCAAGGCGGATGTCGAAGGCGGTACCAACCTGGCGGACTCGCTCGCGCGTCACCCGCTGCATTTCGATGACTTGTTCGTCAACCTGGTCACAGCCGGTGAACAAGCCGGTGCCCTGGAGTCGCTGCTGGACAAAATCGCGACCTACAAGGAAAAAACCGAAGCGATCAAGAAAAAAATCAAGAAGGCGCTGTTTTATCCGGCGGCCGTCATGGTGGTTGCACTGGTCGTTACCACCATCCTGCTGATCTTCGTGATTCCCGAATTCGAGAACCTGTTCCAGGGCTTTGGTGCCGACTTGCCATCTTTCACACGCATGGTGATCGATCTGTCGCAGTTCGTGCGCGATAAGGGCATATTCATTGTGATCGCCGTAGTCGGCGTAATCAGCAGTTATTTGTATATGTACAAGCGCAGCAAGAAACTGCGCATGGTGCAGGATCGGATCATGCTGAAGCTGCCCATCATCGGTCCGATCCTGGAGAAATCCTGTATCGCTCGGTTTGCCCGCACCCTGTCGACAATGTTTGCTGCCGGCGTGCCGCTGGTCGAAGGGCTCGAGTCGGTATCGGGGGCCACGGGTAACGTGGTGTATGAAAAGGCTGTGCTCGAAATCAAGGACGAGGTCGCCACGGGCGCCCGCCTGCAGCAGAGCATGGAGAACACGGACATGTTCCCGAACATGGTCATTCAGATGATCGCCGTGGGCGAGGAGTCGGGCTCTCTGGACGAGATGTCAGCCAAAGTCGCGGACTTCTACGAAGAAGATGTCGACAACGCGGTCGACAGCCTCAGCAGCCTGCTGGAACCCATGATCATGGCCATCCTCGGCGTGCTGGTCGGTGGCCTCGTGGTAGCCATGTACCTGCCCATCTTCAAGATGGGCGCGGTGATCTAGGCAACGTCGCGCGGGCGATCAAGGCGGCATGCTTTGCCGCGCGCCCGGCATTGCTTAAGATGGGTCAACGCTAAAGGCATTCGCGGTAGCGACAGGACGTACTCATGCTCGAAATAGCCGGGGGACTGGTCATCGGCCTGCTGGTCGGCAGCTTTCTGAATGTCGTTATCTACCGCCTGCCCATCATGCTGGAGCGCAGCTGGCGCGAAGAATGTCAGGAATTGCTGGCCTCGCAGCCGGCGGCTGCCGGTAGCGCGGTCGCAACGGCAGCAGAGCGTCAGGCTCGCTTCAACCTGCTGGTGCCGCGCTCTGCATGCCCGGGCTGCGGGGCACCGATTACGGCCATACAAAATATTCCGGTCATCAGCTGGATTTTTTTGCGCGGCCGCTGCGCTGCCTGTCGCCAACCGATTCCGGCGCGCTATCCCGCCATCGAACTGCTGACCGGACTCCTGTCCGGCGTAGTGATCTGGCACTTCGGCTGGAACCCGGCGGGCTGGGTCGTGCTGCCCTTCCTCTGGACGCTGATCGCGCTCACGTTTATCGACATCGATCATCAACTGCTGCCCGATGACCTCACCTATCCGCTGCTGTGGGCCGGGCTGGGGCTGAGCGCGCTGAACAGCGCGGGGCTGCTGCCGGCAGCCCTGCCGCTACCGGAACCAGAGGCGAGTGTCTTCGGCGCCATCGCCGGCTATCTCAGCCTGTGGAGCGTTTACCAGGTGTTCAGACTGGTTACCGGCAAGGAAGGCATGGGCTATGGCGATTTTAAATTGCTCGCGGCCCTGGGCGCGTGGCTGGGCTACGGTATGCTGCCACTCGTGATCATGCTGTCGGCCGTGGTGGGCGCGGTGGCGGGCATCGCAATGATTGTCAGCCTTGGCCGGGACCGGCAAATCCCGATTCCATTCGGGCCTTATCTGGCGGGCGCGGGGTTCATCGCCATGCTGTGGGGCGAAACCATCGTGGCCGCCTACCTCAGCTTCAGCGGGCTGGCCTGAGTGCTGCGCATCGGGCTGACCGGCGGGATTGCAAGCGGCAAATCGGCGGCGGCGGACCTGTTCGCGGCGCACGGTGTGACGCTGATCGATACCGATGTGGTTGCTCGTGATGTCGTCGCACCGGGTGAGCCGGGGCTGGCCGCGATAGCCGCCGAGTTCGGCAGCGAGGTGCTGCACCCCGATGGTCAGCTCAACCGTGGCGCGCTGCGCACCCTTGTGTTCGCGGATCCCGCTGCCAGGCGCCGGCTGGAGGCTCTGCTGCATCCGCTGATCCGGGCACGCACCGTCAGCTTGATGGCGGCGGCCGAAGCGCGGAACGCCGGGTCCCGGGGCACGCCGGAGCACCCGGCCTACCTGATGGTCGTGGTGCCACTGCTGGTGGAGACCGATTTTGCTGACCTCGTGGACCGGGTGCTGGTAATAGACTGCCCGGTGGAGACTCAGCTCGAGCGGCTGATGGCGCGTGACAACCTCACGGCAGCTGCGGCCCGCCGCATGCTTGAGCAGCAGGCAACCCGAGCTGAGCGCCTGGCGCGCGCTGACGACGTAATTAACAACACCGGTGCGCTCAGCGAACTGGAACAAGCCGTCGCTATCCAGCACGCCCGCTACCTGCAGCTGGCGGCCCGGCCCCGCTAAGCCGCGCGCCGGGCCCTGCCCTGGCTGCCATTTGCGGTAACCACGCAGCTGACGCACAATCTGCTGATTATCGGAGCGCCTGGTGCAGGCGCCTTCGCATCCGGGGTCTGCAATCATGAATGAAGCGGCAAAAGCCGCCGACTACGCATCCACGGCCGGCGCACGGCCGGTCTATGAGCAGCCGCTCAATGAGCGTATGCGGACTTTTTTGCGCCTCGAATTTCTGTTTCGCCAGATGCTGTTTCAGGCTGAGCATGACTCATCCTGGTCCAGCCGCAACGCGGTCGGCAGCCTGCTCGACGTATTCTCCATACTGTCTCGCGGTGACGTTCGCGGCGAGGTCCTTAAGGAGCTCGAACGCCAGCTCTTTATGCTGGAACGTCTGCAGGAAGCCGAGGATGTCGATAACGCGCGTCTGGCGGGGGTCATGCGCAACTTAAGGGCATTGCGTGCGGCGCTCAGCGCGGTAGGGCCAAAATACCTGCAACCGCTGCGCGACAACCAGTTCCTGAACGCCGTTAAGCATCGCAGCAGTATCCCGGGCGGAACCTGCGCCTTCGATATACCCGAATATACTCACTGGTTGCGGCAAGACTATGCGCGCCGTTCTGCTGACACAGCGGCCTGGATCGAAGTAGTCCGGCCGCTCTGCGAAGCCGTAATGGGTTTGCTCTGGCTGGTGCGCAACAGCCGCCAGCCCAGCACACAACATGCGGTGGGCGGAATTTATCAACACTCTATGGGACGCGAAACCATCAACGGACTGATTCGCATCGAACTGCCCGGGGATGTTGATTTATTCCCCGAGATCAGCGGCGGGCAGCACCGCTTCTCCGTGCGACTGATGGAATGGCAACCGGGTGAGCCGCGGCCGGAGCAAACGGATCGCGACGTCACGTTTCAGCTCACTGTATGTTAGCGCTCCGCGCCCACGCTGACGCCGCCACCCCAGCAAGACTCGATTCCCAGTTGATTGACGCGGGCCGTTTTTTGCAGCGCGGCCACAATCGGGGCATCGGCGCTCAGCAGGCCGTTCGCGAGCAGCTCATCGACCGGTTGCCAGCGCAGCACCTGGCCTTCTAAACCGCGCGGCTCGCCCAGCCACGCGAGCACGCGCCAGATATTGAGCTGCACAGCAGCATCGCCGGCACCGTGCGTGTAAGTCAGCAGAAAGCGCGCCAGCCGGACCTCAATGGCAAGCTCCTCGCGCAGTTCGCGCACCAGCGCGGCCAGTGGCGTCTCACCTGCCGCCAGCTTGCCGCCGGGAAATTCCCAGGCGCCGGCCAAAGGCTTACCAGCGGGGCGCTGCGCAACAAGCACGTTGCCCGCCGCGCTGGCGAGTACGCCGGCGGCTACCCGCAGCACGCGGGTTCCGCGGCAGGCCGGTCAGGCCAGCTTGCCATGGCAATGCTTGTACTTTTTGCCGGAACCGCACGGACACGTCTCGTTGCGTCCGACTTTCGGCACCTCACGGACAAAGGGCGCGACCGGTTCGGCTGCTTCCGGCTGCGCGACGGGGCCGCGCATCGGCCGCGCGGCGGGCGCGGGTTGCGCGGCCGGTGCCGAACCGGCGAGCGCCGGCGCGGACGCATGCTCATACTGCATCTGCGCTGCCCCGGCGCGTTCCTGCGCAGCCGCAACATCTTCTTCGCCGCGCACCCGCACCTGCGACAAAAAGCTGATCAATTCGTATTTTACCCGGTCCAGCATTGCGCCGAACATCTCAAAAGCCTCGCGTTTGTACTCCTGCTTGGGGTTTTTCTGCGCGTAACTGCGCAAGCCAATCCCCTGCCGCAAATAGTCGAGCGCACCGAGGTGCTCGCGCCAGTGCATGTCGAGAAACTTGAGCATGTACTCTTTTTCGATGGCGCGCATCAGCGGCTCGCCCACTGCAGCCGTCTTCGCCTCATAAGCGTCCTCGACCGCAACCAGAATGCGCTGTTGCAGCTTTTCCTCTGTCAGCGACTCATCTTCGGCAAGCCATTGCGCAACGGGCAGATCGGCATTGAATTCACGCGCCAGCACCTGCATGAGACCCGGAATATCCCACTGCTCTTCCATGCTTTGCGGCGGGATATGCTCGCTGATGACCGCTTGCAGCACCTCCTCGCGGATGCCCGATATGGCGTCACCGATATCTTCGGCTTCCATCAGTTCGTTGCGCTGCTGATAAATCACGGTGCGCTGGTCATTGGCGACATCATCGTATTCGAGCAGTTGTTTGCGGGCATCGAAGTTATGCGCTTCAACCTTGCGCTGGGCGCGTTCGATCTGCCGCGTCAGCAATCCGCTCTCAATGGCTTCGCCTTCCCGCATGCCCACTCGCGACAGCAGCGACTTGGTGCGCTCAGGATCGCCGAAGATGCGCATCAGGTTGTCTTCCATTGACAGATAGAAGCGGCTGGAACCGGGATCGCCCTGACGTCCGGAACGACCGCGCAGCTGGTTATCGACGCGCCGTGATTCATGCCGCTCGGTGCCGATAATGTGGAGCCCGCCGGCATCCAGCACGCGCTGATGGCGGTTTTCCCAGTCCTGGCGCTGCGCCGCTACCGCCGCCTCATCTGCCGCCGGGTCGAGCTCGGCGAGCTCGGATGCCAGTCGTCCACCAAGCACGATGTCAGTGCCGCGACCCGCCATATTGGTGGCGATAGTGACCGCTCCCGGGCGCCCGGCCTCGGCCACAATCGTTGCCTCACGCTCATGTTGCTTGGCATTCAGCACTTCATGACGGATGCCGTGCTTCTTGAGCTCACGCGACAGCAGCTCGGATGTCTCGATAGAGGTCGTGCCCACCAGCACGGGCTGCTCGCGCTGCACGCAGTCCTGAATGTCTTCGATGATGGCTTTGAACTTGTCCGTCTGTGTCAGGTAAACCAGGTCGGGCTGATCATCACGCACCATCGGCTTGTGCGTCGGCAACACGACGACTTCCAGCCCATAAATAGCCTGGAACTCGAACGCCTCCGTATCGGCTGTACCGGTCATGCCCGACAGCTTCCGGTACATGCGGAAATAGTTCTGGAAGGTTATCGACGCGACCGTCTGGTTCTCTTCCTTGACCCGCACACCCTCCTTGGCCTCGACAGCCTGGTGCAGCCCGTCAGACCAGCGCCGGCCCGGCATAGTGCGGCCGGTGAACTCGTCGACGATAACGATCTCGCCGTCTTTGACAATGTAGTCAACATCCTTGTTGAACATTGAGTGGGCACGCATGGCTGCGGTCAGATGGTGCATTAAACGTATATTGGCCGCGTCGTAGAGGCTGCTGCCCTCGGCCAGCAATCCCTCCTGCTGCAGCAGGCGCTCGACTTTGTCGTGACCGCTTTCGGTGAGATACGCCTGCTTGCTTTTCTCATCCACCGTGTAGTCGCCGCCCTGCTCGAAGCGACAGCGCGGGGTGCTCTGGTTCTGGTCAAGTTCAACGAGGTCGCAACCCGCCGCCGACGCCGCCGCAATGGCCTCGCCGAGCGGCATCTTGCCGAGTTCCTGACCGCTGGCATCGATGACAAATACTTTGGCCGCGCCAATTTCCCGATTACGTGCCGCGCTGTCATCACCGCTTTGCCGTTTCAGCTGCGGCATCAGCTTATTGATGCGGAGGTAGAGTTCCGTACTCTCCTCGGACGGACCGGAAATTATCAGCGGGGTGCGCGCCTCGTCGATGAGGATGGAATCCACCTCATCGATGATGGCATAGGCCAGATCACGCTGTACCTGCCCCTCTTTCCGATACTCTAAATTATCGCGCAAATAGTCGAACCCGAACTCGTTGTTAGTGCCATAGACGATGTCGCATTGATAGGCGGCCTGTTTCTCCGCCTTGCTCTGTCCCGCCGCGATCACCCCCACACTCATGCCGAGAAATTCGTAAACCGGACCCATCCACTCGGCGTCGCGAGCGGCCAGATAATCGTTGACGGTCACCACGTGCACGCTGTCACCGGTCAGCGCGTTGGTGTAAGCGGGCAGCGTCGCGACCAGCGTCTTGCCCTCACCGGTCCGCATTTCGGCGATCTTGCCCTCGTGCAGCGCCAGGCCACCCAGCATTTGTTCATCGAAATGCCGCAAACCCAGCGTGCGCCGGGCACTCTCCCGCACCGTTGCAAAGGCCTCGGGCAACAGTTCGTCGAGCCCTGCCCCGGCAGCGAGCCGCTCGCGAAACTCAGCCGTCTTGGCGCGCAGGTCTGCGTCGCTCAACTGCTCAAACCCGTCGGCGTAGCCGTTGGCGCGCGCGACGACCTTTTCGTAGCGTTTGAGCGTGCGCTGATTGCTGCTACCAAACAGTTTGGTTAAAAAATTGGCCATGAGTAGTCATACCTGAGCGAAAGCTCGCCCTTGTCAGAAAATGCGCACAACAGACGCCGTTGAGTGAGCGGCGCAGCCAGCCACACCCTTCATGAGAAGGAACATTTTAAGGGTTTGTGGCGGCGGGTTAAACGCCGAATGCGGGAATAACCGCAAATGCGGCGTATTTAGTTGGCTGCGAGCCGGGCGCGGGCTGTCAGCGGCTGCGCACGTATTTCGCCGGGTCCACCGCCTGACCGTTGCGGTGCACTTCAAAGTGCACGTGCGGCCCGGTCGAACGACCCGTCGAGCCGATCAGCGCGATGGTCTGGCCCTGCGTGACCTTGTCGCCGACGGCCACGAGGTTCTCCTGATTATGGGCATAGCGCGTGACATAGCCGTTGCCATGCCGGATCTCGACCAGATTGCCGTAGCCGCTGCGCATACCCGAATAGCTCACGACACCGTCGCTAACGGCAATAACGGGGTCACCGTACTTGCCGGCAAAATCGACGCCGCGATGCCAGGCCGCCTTACCTGAGACCGGATCGGCGCGCTTGCCAAAAAATGACGACATCCAGCCCGACTTGACCGGACGGCCACGCGGATAGGCGCGGTCAGACAGCTTACGGTCGAGCATCAGGCCCTCGAGAGCCGTCAACTGCTGACGCTGGCCATACAGTGCTGTTTCCATCGCGCCTATCTCGGCCAGCAGATCCGGCAGCTGTCCCGCCGCGACTGCCGTGCTGTCCGCACCTTCATAGTCGGCCTCAACCGGGCCGCCCAGTGCAGGCGCGCCGGCAAAATCAAACTCGCCGTCTTCCAGGTCGGCCATTTCGGTCAAGCGGGTGCCGAGGGCGTTAAGGCGAATGACATGGGCATTGAGCTCGCCCATGCGCAGCGCCAGCGCGTTAATGTGGTCGTCCGCCGAGATGCGCAGCGCGGCGAGCTGCTTGTCCTGCTCCGCCAGCGCCGCGCGCAGGGATTGCAGCTCGGTCAGTTCGTCAGCAGCGGCCGCATCGCCTGCGAACCAACTGACGGTGCCAACCCCGAGAACCGCGGCAATGATCAGGATACCGAGCGCGCACGCCAGACCGGCACCTGAAGCGAGGTCAAAATACCGCGCCGCACGCGACCCGTCGCTGACTAAAATGAGTTTCATACTGCGTGAATATCCTCGCGCACAAGGCCAGGGCGGTTGCATGGACCGCTACTCGCCTGTTCTCTGTGTAGCCGGCGCAGCCGGCGACAGCGCCCAACTCCGCTGTCCGAGGCGTTATTCGCCCCAGTATTCGGCAACCCCGCTATCATAGGAATCTCCCGTAGATCGGTGGCTTTGCGTCCGTGCCTTTCAGCACGTTTGCCCGTATCGTCAGAGACAGAATAGTCAGAAAGCGCTAGCGCAACAAGGAACAGGTCACGAATCTGGCAGCTTGTTCGAGAAATTATGTCAAAACATCGGCCTAAGTCATTGTCAGAGCTCGTCAGTGCCCGGAACTCGCCTTTGGGCCAGCTCGCAGCCCGCGCCGGTCTGCGGTCTGACCTGAGCAACCATATGCGCAGTCAGCTCCCGGCCGAGCTGGCAGACGGCCTGGTGCACTGCAACTGCCGCGAAGACGGCACGCTGGTGATTACCGCAGCGAGCCCTGCCTGGGCATCAAGACTGCGCTTTGAGACGCCGCAGCTGCTCGCCATCTGCCGCGACGCAGGCGTGCAGGCCGAGCGGATAAAAGTGCGGGTTACGGGATGACATTACACCGCGGCGGCGCGGCATCACCCTGCCGGGTCGGGCTACACCAGGTGGGTAGCCGGCTTGAATGAAATCGGCACGTCTGCGGCACCGTCTGCAGTGACCGTCTCCCATGCTTCGGCGCGGGACATTAATTCGCGCAGCAGCAGGTTGTTGAGTTCGTGACCCGACTTGTAGCCGGTGTACTCACCCAAAATTGCCGCGCCTGCAAGGTACAGGTCACCAATAGCATCGAGAATTTTGTGGCGCACGAATTCATCCTCGTAGCGCAAGCCGTCTTCATTCAGGACCCGAAAATCGTCCAGCACCACAGCATTGTCGATGCTGCCACCCAGCGCAAGCCGATTGGCCCGCAGCATCTCAATATCGCGCAAAAAGCCGAAGGTGCGGGCGCGGCTGACCTCACGTAAAAAAGTCGTCGTCGAAAAGTCAATGGTCGAGGCCTGCAAATGCTTGCGGAACACGGGGTGATCAAAATCTATGTTGAAGTTGATCCGGAAGCCATTGTGGGGCTTGAACTCAGCCCATTTGTCACCGCGCTCGACCCGCACGGTCTCACGCACGCGAATAAACCGCTTGGCCGCATTTTGCTCCGCGATGCCCGCTGACTGCAGCAAAAACACGAAGGGCGCTGCGCTGCCGTCCATAATCGGCACTTCAGCGGCGCTCAACTCGATAAAGGCGTTGTCGATACCCAGACCGGCTATCGCCGACAGCAAATGCTCCACGGTGGCCACTTTAACCTTGTCCCGGATCAGCGTGGTGCCCAGCATGGTCTCACCCACGAGGCTGAAATCACCCGGAACATCCACCGGCGGATCCAGATCAACCCGGCGGAACACGATACCCGTGTTTTCCGGAGCCGGCCGCAGGGTCATGAACACTTTCTCGCCCGTGTGCAGACCCACACCGGTGGCGCGAATAGAATTCTTCAGTGTCCGTTGCTTGAGCATAGATACGCCGTTAACCCGGGAACACCGGGTGCAAATTTGTGAGGCTAGTGCCCTGTATGAATCAGTGTGATGCTGACCGGGAAGCCCAGTCCCGGCCGCGTCGACCAGCCGCTAGTTTAACCCAAAAACTAGATTCTGCCCTTAAGTTATTGGCTGTCAATAGTTTTCTCATTGACTGCGGCCAATCAGGCAACTGCAGAAGCGAACGCTACCACAGCCGCCTGACCGCCTGCAAGAATCCAACCCGCAGTTTCTAGTCTGCCTGACGCCGCAAGAAAGCCGGAATATCAAGCAAATCAAGATCTTCCGGTTCTTCCGCAACATCATGGCCCACGGCCTGCTGAGCACGCTGCCGGACGTGGGTCGGGGATTCGAGCTGATCCCAGTTCGGCGGCGTTTCAACGCTGGGCGTACGCTGACCCGGGCTGCGCTCAGACGCGGTCTGCGCGCCCGCGGCCCGCCGCGACCCGGGGGCAGTAGCGGACCCGGAAGACACCACATGGAGGCGGTTGGCGGCTGACTTGCCCAAACCGGTCGCGACAACCGTCACCCGAATCGTGTTGCTCATATCAGGATCGATCACGGTACCCACCACAACCGTGGCTTCCTCCGAGGCAAAGTCCTTCACGGTGTCGCCGATGGTGTTGAACTCGCCGATGGATAAATCCTGGCCGGCAGTGACGTTCACCAGGATACCGTTGGCACCCGCCAGATTGATGTCCTCCAGCAACGGACTCGATACCGCGGCCTCAGCAGCCTCGCGGGCGCGGTCCTCGCCGGATGCGACACCAGTGCCCATCATGGCCATCCCCATCTCCGACATCACGGTGCGCACATCGGCAAAGTCGACGTTAATCAGCCCGGGACGGGTAATCAGTTCGGCTATGCCCTGCACCGCGCCCTGCAGAACTTCATTGGCCGAACGGAATGCATCGAGCAACGTAACCTCTTCACCGAGCACATGCAGCAGTTTCTCGTTCGGAATCGTAATCAGGGAATCGACGCTCTTGGAAAGTTCAATGAGCCCCTCTTCGGCTATGCTCATGCGCTTTTTGCCTTCCATCGAGAACGGCTTGGTCACCACGGCAACCGTGAGGATGCCAAGCTCCTTTGCAATCTGCGCGATCACAGGTGCAGCGCCGGTGCCGGTGCCGCCGCCGAGGCCCGCTGTGATGAACAGCATGTCAGCGCCCTCGATCAGCTCGTGCAACCGGTCGCGATCTTCCATCGCAGCCTGGTACCCGACTTCGGGACGCGCGCCCGCGCCCAGGCCTTTAGTGATGTTGCAGCCAATCTGCAGCGTGGTTTTGACATCTGCGTTCAGCAGCGCCTGTCGATCGGTATTGGCACAGATAAATTCCACGCCGTCGATACCACAGCTTGCCATGTGGCGCACCGCGTTACCGCCGCCACCGCCGACACCAATCACTTTGATAACAGCACTCTGGCTGTATGCATCCATGAGTTCAAACATTGCCTTCACTCCTCATCCTTAAGAAAGGACTAACTATTATTCCCCTGAAACCAGGATTTCATTCGCGCCCAAA
>JAZBOT010000201.1:0-5168 GCA_036351295.1 Gammaproteobacteria bacterium
ACGGTGCTGATTGAGGACACGCGTTACAGCGATTCGCCCCGCGTTGAGCCCGAGACCTACCGCGAGGAGATCGCCGCCTATGCGGCCGCGCGCGGCTGGGAGATAGCCACTGTGCTCGAGGAAGAACAGGGCGTATTGCCCATTACGCTCGACGGCGATATCGAAGCGTTTTGGGATGCCGACGCCGCCCGCGTGCCGCGCTCGGGCCTGCGGGCGGCCCTGTTCCATCCCGGCACCGGCTACTCCCTGCCCAACGCGCTGCAGCTGGCGGACCGTCTCGCGGCGCACACGGACTGGTCGGCAGAGGCCGTGTATGCGGCCACCCGCGGCGCCAGCACTGAGCTGTGGGAGGCCACCGGCTATTATCGTCGCCTCAATCGCCTGTTATTCCTGGCTGCGCAACCGCATGAGCGCTTTAAGGTTCTGGCGCGGTTTTACGGGCTCAATGCCGGGCTGATCAGCCGCTTCTACGCCGGCACCAACAACCGCTTCGACAAAATCCGCATTCTGGTCGGCAAGCCACCGGTTGGCGTTGGCCCGGCAATATCGACATTATTGCTCCATAGGGGTCGCTGAACCCGCCCTGACCGTCCGTGTTGAACCCGTATCGAGCACCAGAACCCATGAACAAACCTACAGAGCGCACGCTCGTCATCGGCGCAGGCTTTGGCGGCCTCGCGCTGGCCATACGGCTGCAGGCGGCCGGCATTCCCGTCACGCTGCTTGAAGGCCGGGCCAAACCCGGCGGCCGCGCCTACGTCTACAAGCAGGACGGGTTTACCTTTGACGCAGGCCCGACGGTGCTGACCGCGCCGAGCGTCATTGACGACCTGTTCATTGCCGGCGGCAAAAACCGCAGCGACTATATCGAGTTTCAGCCCCTCACCCCCTTCTACCGCCTGATCTGGGACGACGGCACCGAATTTGATTACGTCGGCGACGAGGCCGGGCTTGAAGCCGAGATTGCACGGATCAGCCCGGATGACATCGAGGGCTATCGCCGGTTTCGCGAGTATTCGCACGCGGTGTTTAAAGAGGGCTACGAGAAACTCGCCCACGTGCCCTTTCTGGATATCTGGAGCATGCTGCGCGCCGCTCCGCAACTGATCAAGCTGCAGAGCCAGCGCTCCGTTTACGGCATGGTGGCCAAGTTCATCAAGAACGATAAGCTGCGGCAGGCATTCAGCTATCACACGCTGCTGGTCGGCGGCAATCCGTTTTCCACCTCGGCTATCTACGCGCTGATCCATACGCTCGAGCTGAAATGGGGCGTGCATTTTCCCCGCGGCGGCACGGGTGCTCTGGTCGCTGCGCTGACGCAGCTGTTTACGGACCTGGGCGGCGAAATCAGACTGAATGCGCCGGTAGACGAAATCCTCACCGACGCCTCGGGCGTTACCGGCGTGCGGCTGAAAAGCGGCGAAACCCTGATAAGCCGGCATGTTGCCAGCAACGCGGATGTGGTGCACACCTACCGGCACCTGCTGCGCAAAACTCCGCCGGCTTTCAGCAAAGCTCGCAAGCTCGAGCGCAGCGATCACTCCATGTCGCTGTTCCTGGTGTACTTCGGAGTGCGTGGTGAGTACCCGGAGCTCGCGCATCATTCCATATTGTTCGGACCGCGCTACAAGGCGCTGCTCGAGGATATTTTTTCGCGCGGCGTTCTGGCCGAGGATTTTTCCATTTACCTGCATGCGCCGTCCGTCTCCGACGACTCGCTGGCTCCGGAGGGCTGCTCGACCTATTACGCACTGGCACCGGTCCCGCATCTGGGCATCAGCGATGTCAACTGGGACACGGCAGGACCCCGCCTGCGCGACAGCATTTTGAAAACCATCGAAGACCGCTGCATGCCGGGCCTGCGCGACAAGATCGTCACCAGCAAGATATTTACGCCACTGGATTTCACCACGCAGCTGAACGCGTGGCAGGGCTCGGCCTTCTCGCTGCAGCCCACCTTGCTGCAAAGTGCGTGGTTTCGGGTACATAATAGGGATGATGCAGTGCGGGGACTGTACTTCGTGGGTGCGGGGACCCACCCGGGAGCGGGCATACCAGGCGTCGTGAATTCGGCACGCGCGACCGCCGGCCTGATGATTGAGGATATTGGGGTTGCAGATGGAATCAGCACGGGCAGCTGAACTGGCAGATACCAGCCGGCTGATTATCAAACAAGGCTCCAAAAGCTTCGCCACGGCAGCACGACTGTTCGACATCGAGACCCGGCGCAACGCCTATATGCTCTATGCCTGGTGCCGGCACTGCGATGACCGCATCGATAACCAGGAACTCGGTTTTAACATCCAGCCGCAGTCGGCTGCCTGCACGCAGGCGGTGCTCGACGAACTGCGCGTCCAGACGCAGGCTGCTATCGATGACCAGCCGTCGGACGACCCGGTCTTCGAAGGCCTGCGGTATGTGCTCAAACACAACGAAATCCCGGGCCACTACGCGCTCGAGATGCTCGACGGCTTTGCTATGGATGCGGCGGCCGCCCGCTATCAGACGCTCGACGACACCCTGAAGTACTGTTATTACGTGGCGGGCGTGGTCGGCATCATGATGGCCTATGTCATGGGGACCCGCGAGCCGGCGGCACTGCAGCGCGCGACCGATCTCGGCATTGCCTTTCAGCTCACCAACATTTCCCGTGACGTGCATGAAGATGCGCGGGTCGGGCGCGTTTACCTGCCGGCCGACTGGCTGCAGGAGGCCGGTATCCCGGCCGCCGAACTGACCCGGCCGGAGCATGCTGAAGCGCTGGCACAGGTGGTGGCGCGACTGCTCGACCAGGCCGACCGCTACTATGGCTCGGCCGATGCGGGTCTGCGCGCACTGGGGTTCCGCTCAGCCTGGGCCGTTGCCACCGCGCGCGGGGTCTACAAAGCTATCGGCGACAAGGTGCGCGCACGCGGGGCCGCCGCATGGCAACAGCGAGTTGTCGTGAACAAGCAGCGTAAATTACTCGGGTTACTGGGCGGTATGGTCGATGCCGGCCGCGCAGCATTGCTGGAGCGCAACCAGCCGCCGGCACCGCGCGATGAGGACCTGTGGACTGCAGCAGCGCTGCGGCTTAGCAACTAACCGGCATGCGCTGCAACCGGTCGCGCTCCGCCAGCAAATCCGCGACGGGCGGCGAATAGATAAAACCGAACGACACAGCATTGTGCTTGCCGGTTGTCGAATGATGGATCCAGTGGGCCTCGACAATACGCCGCATGTAGGGATTCTTCGGGATGTAGCCGGTGCGGACCCGGCGATGCACGATCACATCGTGAAACACAAAATACACCAGCCCGTACAGCGTAATACCAATGCCGGCCCACAGCAGCAGCGGCGGTCCGGAAGTGCCCAGGTAAATGCAGATAATCGCGGGCACCGCAAACAGCGCGGCAAACAGATCGTTCTTTTCAAACCAGCCCGTGCGCGGTGTGTGGTGCGACTCATGCCAGCACCACATAAAACCGTGCCTGATGTACTTGTGGCTCAGGTAGGCCACGCCTTCCATCAGGCCGAAGCAGGCCAGCATCACGCCGAGATTGACTACCAGATCCATCATCGGAGTTTAATGGATCGCTCGGCGCGCGGGTAGCGACTCCGTCTCAGAGCACGGCGCGGCGCTGCGCGATCAGCCGGGCCATGCGCCAGCTTAGCAAGCCGAGCGCACCGAGCAGCACGCAGGGCAACCAGACCGCTGCGAGGGCTTCGCCGCGCCAGAACACGGCGGCGTAAGCCTCCAGCACCCAGGTATTGGGCGTCAGCCAGCCAAGGTCGCGTAACCAGTCCGGCATGAAAAACCGCGGCACCATGCTGCCGCCAACGACGGACACGATGAGCACCAGGACCGTCGAGAAATTCTGTGCCTGCAGGTATGTGCGGCAGCTGGCGGCGACCAGCAGGCTGAGGCCGGTCGCGGCGATACAGGCGGCCACGGTAATTACGAACCAGGCGCCCGCGCTGCCCGGCAAATCAACGCCGTAGACCGCCCACGCCACGACAAAAATCAGCAGCATCTGCACAAAGCCCTGGGCGACGAGATAAACAAACTTCCCGTCGATCAGGGCGCCGATCCCGCCGGGCCCGGCGATGACCCGATCGACAATGCCGCTTTCCTGTTCCTCCAGCAGGGTCAGCGCACCCTGCATGCTGGAGAACAGCAGGAACAAGAACGCCACGGCGCCGGCGTAGTAAGCCACATGGTTGGTGGCCGCGGACTGGCCGGCCACGTCTTCCCGCTCGAGCATTTCCGCGAACGACCAGCCGGACTGCCGGCCGGCTTCGGTCTCCGTGCGCATTTCGTTGAGTCCGGCCGCGATATCAGCACGCTGGACCTCGTCGAGCTCGACATACTGATCTTCGAGCATACTGACGACACTGCCGAGCGCGACGTCCGGCAGCGCCGCAAAAAACGCCTGCTGCACCTGGCCTGACAGCATGGGTACCGCGACGGCACGCGCGGGGTCGCTGACGATCAGCAGCGGGGCCGGTCCGAAACCCGCGACATCGTCCAGCGCCCGACCCTCCGCGCGCACGATCAGCCCCACGTCAGCGGTGCCCTTGCGGACCAGCTCAATGGCCTGCGCCCGCGTAGTGGCGCCCTCCACGGCGTCCACCGCGGGACTGGCTAGCAGCGCCCGCGTCAGTCGCCCGGACAGCTCGGTGCCGCGCTCATCGACCACCACAAGCTTCAGCTGCATCTCGGCGCCGCTGGCACCGCTGAAGATTTCCGCCAGCACGAGAAAAAACGCAACCGGCAACACGAACGACATCGCCAGCGCGCCCCGGTCGTGGACGAGGCTCAACCACATGACGCGAAACATGGCGAGGCTCATGCCGCAAACTCCTGTCCGGTCAGGTGCCGGTAGACGCCGCTCAGACCCGGTTCGCGCAGGCTGACCTCCACAACCCGCAGTGTCGAAGCGGCCAGCAAGGCCTGCAGTTCAGCGAGTCGCTGCATCCCGCCGGTCAGCGGTCCACTCCACAGGCAGCCGTCGCGCAGCGGCTGCAGGCCCCAGGACTGCAGCAGACTGAGGCCGCCGTCAGCGGCCGGTGCGGCCAGCACCAGCAGCAGCTCCTGCCCGGCGCCGAATACGCGGGTAAGCAGCTCCGTCACCGAACCGCTGGCCACAATGCGACCGGCCTGCATAAACGCCACTCGGTCAGCGAGT
>JAZBOT010000202.1:0-3035 GCA_036351295.1 Gammaproteobacteria bacterium
CAGGCGTCCACCGTTTATCCGCAAACGCGTTGGGGCAAGCTCGGCGATATGCTGGCGACCCGCGGCGATCTGCCTGCGATGTATCAGGTGTCTTACGGGTTATTCAGCCGGGAGTTTGTCGATGCGCTGCAGTTACGTCCCTCGCAAAGCATCTGCTGGGGCTTGCATTCTGAACAGCATGCCGAGCTTGCAGAGCGCGTTCGCGGCGAGCCAGAACTCGCGGCTATCAGTTCGCTCGAGGTGTACAGCTTTTTAGGCGAGCGCCTGCTCCGCGATACCGATGCTGCGAGCATGGCGGTGTCGCTCGAAGTCCGGGTGCCTTTCCTCGATCATGTGTTCGTTGAGTCACTCGCCGGCATGCATGAAGCAGAGCGCTTCGAGCCATTAGGACGCAAGCAACTGTTGCGGTCGATTGTGGCAGATCAGCTTGATCCGGCACTTTTCGATCGGCAAAAAGCTGGTTTTGAGCTGCCGCTGGCCGTCTGGTGCCGGCGACAGCTCGCGGATCGGCTCAGGCAGACCTTCCGCGATATTAATCTGGCCCACGCGGTAGGTCTGAACGCGGAAACCGTGGGGCGGCTGTGGCAGGCGTTCGACAAGGGTGGCCCAGGTATTTACTGGTCGCGGGTCTGGAGTCTTTACGTTTTGATGACTTGGTGTCGTCGTCATGGTGTCTATTTATGAGTGTCGAAAACTTTCAGCCCTCTGCCGCGCCTGAAGGCCGCAGTTACTGTCTGATAACGCCGTGTCGGAATGAGGCACAGTATATCCGCACCACGCTGGAGACGACTTGTACCCAGACCGTGCCGCCGGCGCTGTGGGTTATTGTCGATGATGGTTCAACCGATGAGACGCCGGAGATCCTGCGCGAGTTTGCGGAACGTTACGAGTTCATTCGCATCGTCAACCGCGAGGATCGCGGTGCTCGGGCGGTTGGACCGGGCGTCATTGAAGCGTTTTACGATGGGCTGGCGCACGTTAACCTGGACGATTTCGATTACGTGACCAAGTTCGACGGTGATCTTGAGTTGCCGCCGCGGTATTTCGAGCGCGTCATGGAGCTGATGGAGGCGGACCCCTACCTCGGCAACGTGTCTGGCAAGCTGTATGAAAGACTTGCCGACGGGAGCCTGTTTGAGGAACGTACCGGCGACGAGAATGCCGTCGGCCCGGTCAAGTTCTACAGGGTGGCCTGCTTCAAGGCCATCGGCGGGTTCGTCCGTGAGGTGGCATGGGACGGTATTGACGGCCACATTTGCCGGCTCAACGGCTGGGTTGCCAGTTCGGTGGATGACCCGGAGTTGCAGATTATTCACCTCAGGCCGATGGGTAGCTCACAACAGAACATCAAAGTGGGCCGGGTGCGTTGGGGCAGGGGCAAGTACTTCATGGGGTCGGCCTGGTATTACGTGCTTGTTTCCGCTGCCTATCGCAGCATCGAACCGCCATACCTGTGGGGCGGACTTGGCATCCTCTGGGGGTATTTCCGCGCCATGCTGACCGGACATGAGCGCTACGAGAACCCGGAATACCGGCGCTACGTGCGGCGTTTCGAGCGTGCCCAGCTGTTGCGTGGCAAGCGTCGTGCGCTGGCAGCGGAGAACGCGCGCATCCGCCGCGGCCCGGTGCCGGCCTGAGCGCCAGCAGGCTAAGCCGCTACCAGATTTTCCAGGGCGCCTTGTTGGCGCTCCACATCTCCTCCAGCTGCCGTTTGTCGCGCAGCGTGTCCATCGGCTGCCAGAAACCGTCGTGGAAATACACTGACAGCTGATTCTCCGCCGCCAGTCTTTCCATGGGTTCCTGCTCCCAGACAGTGGTGTCGCCTTCGATGTAGTCGCCAACTTTCGGCGACAGCACGAAGTAGCCGCCGTTGATCCAGCCGCCGTCACCCTGCGGCTTCTCGCGGAAGCCGGTGACCCGATGGCCGTCGTAGTTCAGCGCGCCGAAACGTCCCGGCGGCTGGGTGGCCGTCACGGTAGCCAGGCGTCCCTCGGCCTTATGCAGGGCGATGCCGGCCTGCACGTCAATGTCGCCGACGCCGTCGCCATAGGTCAGGCAGAAGGCTTCGTCGTCTTCCACGAACGGTAAAATACGCTTGATGCGGCCGCCGATCATCGTCTGTTCGCCGGTATCGACGAGCGTGACGCGCCACGGCTCGGCGTTGGCGCTGTGTACTTCCATGTTGTTGTGCTCCATATCAAACGTGACGTCCGACATGTGCAGAAAATAGTTGGCGAAGTACTCCTTGATAACGTAGCCCTTGTAGCCCAGGCAGATCACGAAATCGTTGATACCCTGCGCGGAGTAGATTTTGAGGATGTGCCACAAGACTGGCTTGCCGCCGATTTCCACCATGGGTTTCGGTTTGATGGCCGTTTCCTCGGACAACCGGGTGCCGAGGCCGCCGGCAAGAATCACTGCTTTCATGCTGCATTTACCTTCGCGTAAATCTGCGCACTCTATCCATGCGCGTTGGTGAGTTCCGGCTATTATAAGGGGGTAGGGTTCACGCCCATATGACTTAATCGACGTTTCCGCTAATTGCTTCGCGGTAATCAGGGCAAAACTGAATTTATGTTCAGCACTATCGCTCGCAACCATCATGACTGAACGGGTTGATGCCATCGTAATCGGTGCGGGGGTGATCGGCCTGGCCTGCGCTCGCGCCTTGGCGTTGGCGGGTCGCGACGTGCTGATCCTTGAGCAACATAGCGATATCGGTACCGAGACGAGTTCGCGCAACAGCGAGGTGATCCATGCCGGCATCTATTATCCGCAGGGTTCGCTCAAGGCCCGCGCCTGCGTAGCAGGGCGGCAGCAGCTATACGCGTACTGTCGTGACCGCGGCGTGCGTCACCAGCAGTGCGGCAAGCTGATTGTGGCGACCTCAGCGGACCAGCAGGAACGTCTGACTGCCATTCGCGCCCGGGCCGCGGCGAACGGCGTCGATAACCTGGAGTTGCTGACCGGTGCGGCAGCCCAGGCGCTGGAGCCCGAGCTCGACTGCACGGCAGCGCTGCTGTCACCGTCTACGG
>JAZBOT010000203.1:0-11531 GCA_036351295.1 Gammaproteobacteria bacterium
GCGGTTCATCTGGCGACTGCGCGGAGTTTCATTACTAATGGCAATCAAGATTACGGTGAACGGTCAGGAGCGGCGCATTGCGGCCGATCCGGATACCCCCCTGTTGTGGGTGTTGCGCGACGAGCTCCGGCTCACAGGCGCCAAGTTCGGCTGCGGGGCAGGGCAGTGCGGCGCTTGCACGGTGCACCTGAATGGCGCGCCGGTGCGCTCGTGCGTGGTGCCCGTCAGCGGCGCTGTCGGCGCCGACGTGCGCACCATTGAGGGGCTGGCGGATACGCCCCTGGCGCGGGTGCAGGATGCCTGGCTTGCAGCGCAGGTGCCGCAGTGCGGATATTGTCAGCCCGGCATGATCATGGCGGTGGCCGGGATACTGGCAGAATCGCCCGCCGCCACGCCGGCCGAGGTGCGCGCCCGGCTTACCAACATTTGCCGCTGCGGTACCTATGACCGCATTGCGCAGGCTATCGATACGCTGTTTCCGGCCACCACCGGTTAGCCGCGCCCGCGCCGTTGAGCGGCGCGGACTGACAATCCGACTGTTGGCCGCCTTCCGGGTGTTACAGGTCGCGTGCTACCCGAAAGCCAAACACCAGACTGGCCCGGTCCTCCGGGTCGCGACCCCGGAACGTAGGGCGCTGCCGGCTGATACCGGTGACCCAGCTACCGCCTTTCACCGAGCGGCGGCCGCACTCGCCCTCGGTCACCGGGCTGCCGTCCAGCGGGCCTGCGGGTGCGGGCATCTGGTAGCAGTCCTGCGTCCATTCCCAGACATTGCCGACCATGTCATACAGGCCAAAGGCATTGGGTGCGTAACTGCCAACCGCCGTCACCGACGGTGCCTCGTCGTTGCAGTCCAGGCCTTCCAGCGGTGAATCGATGCTGGCGGCGGCCGACCGGTCGAAGACATTGGCGTAAATGCAGGCATCCTCCGGTCGTTCGCCCCACGGGTAAGTTGCGGTGCTGCCGGCGTCCGCCGCATATTCCCATTCAGCCTCTGATGGCAGCCGGTAGGGCTGGCCGGTTTTTTCAGCCAGCCAGGCCACGTAAGCGGAGACATCCGTAAAGTCCACGCAGACCACTGGTTCAGAGTCGGTGAGTTCGCGGTCGTAGCCCGGGTCGAGCCAGGTTGATTCATCGCGCATGCGTGCCGTGACGCCGTCCCACAGGAAGCAGCCCGGTGCTGCCTCGTACCCGGTCGCTTCAATAAAGTCGCGGTACTGTGCCACGGTGATTTCGGTGCGGCCCAGCGCAAACGAGTAATTGATATTGATCTCGCGGACGGGGCCTTCGTAGCGCTCCGGCTCGCCGCCCTCGAAGCCCATCAGGAACGACCCCGGCCCGATGACGACCATTTCCGGGCAGTCGGCGCAGTCAGTAAACCGTTCGCCGACAGCGCGGTCAGGGGTGGCGACGGTGGCGCAGCCAGCGACCAGCCATAGGGTCATGCTTGCGATCAGCAGTTTGTTCATGCCTGATTTCAACCTTTATCTGTGGTGACTTGAAAACGATTCAAAATGAGCTATTCGGTAGTGGCCGGGTTGGTAAACGGGTCGCGTTTGCGAAACGGACTCAGGGCCAGACGCCCGAGAGCCTGCATGGGGGTCATCCAGCGCACGGCGCCCCCGGTGCGCTCCAGCTTGAGCATGCCGTCCACCAGCGCCGGGGCGACCGTTTCGACGCGATCGGCAATTAAATTCAGGAACTTGCGACGTTTGTCGAGTTCGGCGGGGTCGTGCGCATAGAGGTCGCGTGTCAGGAATTCAGTGACCACGACCCCCGGGCTCATGTTGGCAATGATCAGCGGTGTATCGGCGTACTCTTTGGCCAGCGACTCGGTCATATAGCGGAGTGCCCGCTTGCTGGCGCCATAGAGCGTCATGCCCGGCTGCATCATGCCGTCGCTGCCGAAGCCCTCCATGTTGAAGATCTTGCCGTGCCCCTGTTCCAGCATGCCGGCGATCGCCACGCGGCAGCCTGCCGCCACCCCAATCAGGTTGGTCTCAAAGACTTTGACGATTTCATCTTCGGTTAACTGTGCGAGCGGCAGCTTGCGGTTCGTGACGCCGGCGTTGTTGACCCAGATGTCGATGCTGCCAAAGCGGTCGCTGGCGGCCTCCCACAAGGTCTGGAGCGCCGGTGCGCGACGGCAGTCGGCGACGACCCCCAGGGCCGTGCCCGGGCCGATATTGTTCAGTTCATCAGCGGCTGCTTGCGTGGCCTCCGCGGTGCGACCCGAAATCGTCACCTGGTGGCCGCGCCGGACGAGCTCGAGCGCCATGCCGCGTCCGATACCGCGTGTGCCACCGGTAATAACAATGTTCATTGTCTGTCCCTGTAACTGGGGGTGAGGGCGGTTATCATAGCCTTTGACAGCGCATTGCACACGCGTGCATACTGCCCGTCTGAACCCGTAAGGTCAATGTGGAGACAAACAAACATGAGTGCTGAGCAAGCAAATGTTGAAAAAGCGCTGTACGGGCGCGGCAAGGTTGCCGGGGTCTACCCGTCTTTATCCAATCGTCCTGACGAGGCTTATATAGAGTTCATTGAGGACGCCCGCAATATTCTGCTGCACGCGCAGCAGCGGCCCATCGGGCAGTACAGCGAGCAGCTGATGCGCGAAGCCGACATGAGCATGGCGCCGGATCCGGCCAGCACTGCGGCGGCCAGAGACTTCCTGATGCGCGACCCCACCCTGAAGACCTACTACCGCTTGAAGCGGAGTCTGCAGGAATCGTTCTGGAACGCCTTGTCGGGCTCGTTTAACCGGCGGCGCGAAGCCATCCTTGATGCGCTGGAAGCAGCTGAGGCCGAGGGTCCCGGGACCCTGGCTTACGACAAGGAAGGCGCGCGGCCCGTGCCCGACTATGCAACGAAGGAGATCCATATCCAGCCGGGGGGCTACGCTAACGAGCCCCTGGCCGGGTTGTACTATGACTATGGCCTCAAGGTGTTTTTAGGTGGGGCTGCCGATTTTGACCGGCTTTCCAAGGGCGTCGCGATGGCGACTGCGATGCCGGACGACGGCAAAGTCGAGCGCATCCTGGATCTGGGTGTCAGTGCAGGTGCCACCTCGATCGCGCTGAAAGAAAAGTACCCGGATGCCGAAGTCTGGGGTATCGATATCAGTGCCCCGATGGTGCGCTACGCGCATGTGCGTGCACAGCAGGCCGGCGTCGAGCTGCACCTGCGGCAGATGCCCGCCGAGGAACTCGACTTCCCCGACAATCATTTCGATGCGGTGCTCGCCATGCTGCTGTTCCATGAGCTGCCGGTGCCCGTTGCCAAAGAAGTCATCGCCGAAGTGCTGCGTGTGCTGCGTCCCGGGGGCAAGTTCACCGTGCTCGATTTTTCGGGCGACCGGTCCCGTGGCGTGTACAACATGTTTTTCGCCGAAATGGATGCCGCCGACAACGGCGAGCCTTACCTGACCGAGTACGTGCGGTCGAATGTCGAGGATCTGCTGGTTGAGGCCGGTTTTGAGCTCGAAAGCTACGACCCGGCGACCGCCCTGATGCGCGGTCGGGTTGCCGTTAAGCCCCTTGCCTAGCCCTGCGCTGCGAGACAACCGGAGAACTTTGCAATGGCAAAAGTAGACGACGAAAAACTGGCGTATACGAAGGATCTGCCGGGCGCGAGCCCCAACGACCCGGTGTACTTTGAAAATGAGGTGATCGACCATCTCCTGGGCATTGTGCTCGAACTTGGCGCCCAGCAGTGGGTGCTGCGCGACCGCCTGGCCTTTCTCGAGGAGCAGCTGGCGGCCAACGGGTCGGTTTCGCTCGAGGAGCTTGATCAGGGCCGGCCGTCCGAGGCGCTGCAAAAGCGCCTTGATGAAGAGCGGCAGGACATGATCTATAAGGTCTACGGCCGCCTCTACAAGCGCATTGGCGGGGATAAGGCAAAGGCCGCTGCGGCGATTATGGGTTAGTGCAGGAAAAGCCGGCTCGCAAACGCGTGCAAAATTATCGGCTTTTCCTGCTTCTGCCCCATTTTCTGAGCCTGAAAGCCTTTTGTTTATTGCTTCTTGAGGACCCTTCCATAATTTGCATTGCACACGAGTGCAATACGTGTAATATTCTGAGGCGTTAGCGGGTAGTCTGCGCAAGACAGGCGCCCGGTTCTTAAGCATTCGACGGGGGTTCTATGCAGGATTGCCAGCGCGGCAGCGTCAACCGACGGTCAGTACTCCGGCTGACGGGCGCCGCCGTGGCGGGCTCCGCGGTTACCCTGGCGGCTGGCGCGGGGTACGCGGCCCCGACGGCCGAGCGGCCCCGCGTGCCGTTTGACGAGCGTGATCCGCGCCATAACCTCGAGGCCTTCATTCGCATTACCGGTAGCACTGACCCCGATGTGCAGGTGTTGATGCACAACGAGGCGCGCGTGTTTTCGGTGGTCGGCGACGATGAAATCGTGCGGCCGCTCATGGACATGGAAGGTTACAAGGTCCGGCGGTCCGTCCGGCTGGACGACGGTTCCTTCCACATCCTGCAGCGCGAGGTTTTTGTCTACAAAGACCTTGAGACGGGAGAAATCATCGATCAGTGGCGCAACCCGTTTACGAACGAGACGGTGGATGTGGTCCACCTTTTTAACAATCCGGTGAATCACCATATTTCCACGGTGTTCCCGCGCTATTACAACCCCGGTACTGAAGAGCGCCAGGTCGAACCCGAGCCCTTTGTCATGCCCTGGGCCATTCTGGGCGGCCAGGCCACGTTCTTTTTCGACACCAATACCAAATGGAAGAACGTGCTCGACCCCAACGTGTGGAAGCGCGAGTCGACGGGCGAGTATGTGCGGGTGACCGAGTCCGAGTGGTACACCGTTGCGCTTGCGGATCTCGAGGACCCGACCCTGACCAGCATCGACTACGTGGGCGGCTGGTCGCGACTCGGGCCGTGGTTGCCGTGGATGTTCATGGGCGGCCAGCCCGGGCACCTGCGCTACCGGGGCAAAAAGACCAAGCTCTACAGCTTTGATCAGCTGCGCGACCCGTTGCGCAGCTACGTTGAGACGCTGCCGCTGGCGCGGCAGGCACCCGACCAGTGGAGTGTGCCGAACCAATCCAGTTTTGAAAGCTATGCCCGGAGCCACAAGCCACGGGCCTAGCCGTTTTTTGCGCGGCAACGCGAGATGCCGACTTACCTTACCAACAAGGATCAGGGGGAGCATGATGAAAAACTTTACTACCGGGTCGCCCGGCAAAGCCGCGCTGCTGGCGGCGCTGGCGACCGCATTGCCGCTCAGCAGCGCGCTGGCGGAAATTGACCAGATTACCGTTACCGCGCGCCTCGTTGAGGAAGACTTGCAGGAAGCGCCTTTGTCTATTACCGCGCTCACG
The DNA here is from genome assembly GCA_036351295.1 of Gammaproteobacteria bacterium. Lineage (GTDB taxonomy): Bacteria > Pseudomonadota > Gammaproteobacteria > Steroidobacterales. The sequence goes on from JAZBOT010000203.1 coordinate 5,345, forward strand.
GCGGAAACACTTGAAAATGCCCGCATTCGCGATGTTGACGATCTGGCGAATTTCACCCCGAACCTGACTTTTGAAGGTGGCCCGGATGGCCGGCGGCAAACGCCTGTGATACGGGGGCTGGGTGTCATCGATACCCGTGGTTTTGACAACAACGTGGGTGTATTTGTCGACGGCGTGTTCATCTCTGGCCGCGCTTCCCAGAATATTCGCATGCTTGATCTGGAGCGAGTGGAGGTGGTGCGAGGCCCGCAGAGCGCGCTCTATGGCCGCAACACATTCTCAGGTGCTATTAACTACGTTACGCGGCGACCCGATAATGAATTCCAGGGGCGAGTTGAGCTGACAGCGGGTCAGGATGACTTGTATGAACTAACCGGCAGCGTTAGCGGCCCGTTAATTCAAGACAAGCTGTCCGGTCTTATCTCATTCAATATTCTTGATGACGACGGCCAGTTCAAGAACCGGGGGTCCGAGAATATTGGCGGGCAGGAAGATCAAAGTGTTTACGCTGCTTTGCGTTTCACGCCCACTGATGCGTTGGATATAAACGTTAGTGCTTTTTACTCTGATGAGTTTCTGGAAAGCCGTCCGCTTAGCCTCGTGCCCAATAACTGTGGCGAGCTGGTCGATACCCTCACGGTGCCAAGCTACGATGCGGGATTGCCAGCGTATTTCTGCGGCACTGTTCCGGCAGCCTCGTCTGATACTTACAGCCTCAGCCCCGAAGCCTATTCTTTTGAGGGCGAAACATTTCGCACAACGTTGGACATTAACTATCAGTTTGCCAACGGTATTGAACTGACATCGATTACGTCTTATACCAATGCTGTTAACCTCGCCGCCTCCGACCTTGATCGTACTCAGGAGGGAGAGCCGTTTTACGGCTACATATCAGCAGCCGAATTTCAGGCTGGCGGTTCGCCGCCGTTCATTTTCCTACCCAACGCTAACTACCCGAGCTTCGGGGTTAGTTCGCTCAATACCTACGTCGGGTTTAGCGGGCTGGATCAGGAGTATTTTTCCCAGGAACTACGGCTCAACTCGGCCGCCGACCAGCGACTGCGCTGGGTAGCAGGGCTGTTCGTTTTTGACCAGCAGAACGAGGACACGACACTCCTCGGTATCGATGCGCGGCCTGCAGTTGCGGCGACCGGCTTGCAGCCCGACGAATTGCAGTTTCTGATTGTTGACCCGGCCGGACCATTTTTTGCGGGGTTGCCTACACCTGTTTTGCCCAACGAGGCTTTCCGCACCGACACCGGGTTGACCAACCTGGTGCTGGCGGAAACCAGCGCCCGGCAATACGCCGCGTTTGGTTCGTTGGAATATGATTTCACCGACAAGCTTACCGGCACGGTTGAGTTGCGCTACACCTATGAGGAGCGCGACCTGGAGAATGTTTTTGATATTTTCTTCGGGACGCCTGCCAGCAGCTTCAAAGATGACTGGAGCTTTGTCGACCCGCGGTTCATTGTGCGGTATCAGGCGACCGACGATTTCATGGCGTATGGCTCGATTTCGCGCGGCAGCCGCTCGGGGGGGCTCAATGTTGCGGTTTCAAATCCTAATCTGGTGCCGTTCCAAGAAGAGCGTAACTGGACCTACGAAGCGGGTTTCAAGTCCGAGTGGTTTGACAACAAACTGCAATGGAATCTCAGCGCGTTCTATATTGACTGGACAGATGCCCAGTTCCGTCAACGCCTGCCGGACTCTGCTGCTGGAACCGGCTTTCTGACGGCAACAACTAACGCGACTGGTATCACGGCATACGGGTTCGAAACCAATTTCGTGGCAGCTATTGCTGATGGGGTTTCTGCTGGTGCCGGTGTTGGCTATACAAACCCGGAGTATGACGACGGTACGCTGGCTTCTGGTGACGCTTCTCTGTGTGACTATCTGCCAGCCGACCAGTCGGCATTTCCAGGTTTGCCGATAAACTGCGTCGATATCGACAGCGACGGCGATGGCGCGTTCGATGACCTTGCTCCGGAGATTGGCGGCACGCGGCCTATTCGTACTTCAAAGGTAACAGCAAACGCATTCGTACAAGCTATACGGCCGGTCAACGCAACCTGGGACTGGTTGGGTCGTGTGGATGCGGGCTATCGTTCAGAGCAGCCGACGGATAACGTGGCTGTACAGTTCGTTCCGAGCCGAACTTTGGTTAATGCGCGCTTGGGACTTGTTTCGGAAAAGTTTGACCTCGTGTTCTGGGCTGAAAACTTGTTTGATGAAGATGCACCGGAGACAACGAATACGTTTCCTTCAAACTTGAACAGCTTCCGGTCGGTTACTACGGCAGTCAACATTAATCAGCGTCGCTATGGCCTGACAGCACGCTATCGGTTCTGATCTATACGGGCAAAGACCGGGCGGCGATGGCCGCCCGGTCTCTTTCCGGACGAAATTTACATCAATGCTACACAATTCGTTATCCCGCTACGGCAGCGTGGCGCAGGCTTTTCACTGGGTCATCGTCGGGCTGGTCGCCGTGCAGGTTTACCTTGCCATCGTCGCGTTTCGCAGTACAGATGATGCGGCGGCCGCGGATATGCTGGCGCTGCACCGACCGCTGGGGCTCGCTATTTTGACACTGATGGTCGTGCGACTTGCCTGGAAGCTAACCAATCCCCGCCCGGCGACTACCCCCGGGTTGCAGCGGATGTCCGCGACCCGGCCGTCGTGGCCGCTGCGATGCAGGGTGCGCCAGCTGTGATATCGGCCTTGGGTGCGACCAAGTTCAAGGGGCCGAACGGCCCCGAGTTTGTTGACTGGGAAGGTGTTCGCAACGTCGTCGACGCCGCGCAAGCCAAGGGCGAAAACTATCTGCGAGCCAGCGGCGTATCGTATACCGTCATCCGGCCCGGTGGGCTTGCCGATACAGAACCCTTTCAACATGCCATTGTTTTCCGGCAGGGCGACAATTTGCCCTACGGTTCCAGGCTGAGTGTAACCAGTCGGGGTGATGTGGCGCGTATGTGCATCGCGGCCATTGACGAACCCGCCGCCCGCAACAAGACGCTGGAAGCATTCACCGATTCCAGCATGCCCCACAGCGCCGCGTGGGCTGATGATCCAGGCGGCTTGCTTAGCGACTAACCATGGAGGTCCCCAAATGCCATATTCGAAGCCAATTCACCTGTCTCGTCGTGCCTGCGTACAAGGCATGGTGGCACTGTCGGCCGGGCCGTCGGTCTTGGCCAGCCCGCTGGCGGGCGCAGCTGTAATGAACGATTTTGCTTCTCCCGCTGCGCGGCTGCGCGCGCTGATCAAGCTGCGCGGGGCGTTGGACAACCGCGTCACGCTGGAGTGGGTTGCAGGGCGGGTTTACGGCGTGGTGGGCGCTGAGCGCGCGCCGTTGTTCACGCTGAACGCGGTGGCTTTCGCCCAGTATAAGCAGACGGGTGATAACACCTTCACTGGCCGGCGGGTGGAGGTCGTTTTCCACGGTGATCTGGAAACGGGCGAGCGCATCAACAGCTTCCTGAACCCCTACACCGGTGCGGTCGTGCCGATTCCGGAACAGCGTACGCCGCTGGCGCTGTTCGAAGTCGGCACCGACGGCCTGCGGCTGCCGGCGCAAATGGGCCCGATGGCCATCGCCACGGAGTCGGAGATTGGCGAGCCGCTAGTCCAGAACGGACGCTTGTGGTTGCGTTTGGATACGCGCAACAGGTTCATGTTGCCGGACGGCAAAGTGGTCAGCCACTACGCCGAATCGATGGTCTACACGGGTGCGGCCGAGGCGGTCAGTGATCCGGAGCAGCTAGCCGTGAAAGCGGATATCAGTTACACCAACGTGATGAGCTGGCGTCCGTGGATGGCCATGGGGGCGCAGCAGGGGCATACGTTGTCCAGCGCGCACGGCGAAAAAGTCGAGTCGCTACAGGCAGTGCCGGATTATCTGCAGCGCTTTGTTAAGGCCGAGCATCCGGATCTGGCGGATGACCCGGCCGCCGTACTCAATGCGAGCCCCCGTCATGGTGCCGGCTAATACTGTGGCTGCCGCGCCCCTCGAAAGAGCCGCTATACAGGCGCTCGAAACCGACCTGCGGCACGCGCCGTCGCGCGCAGCGCGCGGTCAGGTGCGGCGCGCGGTCCGCGCCTGGTTAACGGCCCCTGACGGTACCCGTGGCCTGGTGTTGAGTGCTGCTGATCTGTGCGGTTCGCCGCTGTTGGTGGTGGGGGCAGAGCTGGCCGGGGCGGCGGCCGAAGTCGTGCTTGACTACGGCCCTGACAGCCAGTCGGTGGGCGCACCTCAGAGTGACTACAGCGTAAAGCTGCAGGGCTCCCTGACGCCCATGACCGAGGTGCCGGCGCTCGGCCGCTACATCGCCCGCTTTGCCAGCCGCCACCGCCTGGAACCGGGCGCCATGCAGGACGGCGGCGGAGCGCTTTACCAGCTGCAGGTGTCAGCCGCGGAGCTGTGCCCGTCAGAGGGTGACAGCATCGGTCTCGAGACGACTGAGTACCTGCTTGATTATGGCGACGCGCCCGACCACACCCAGCGCGAGTGGGACAACCTGGCCCATCAGAACTACCAGCATCTCGACATCAACGAGCAACTGGTGACGCAAATGCTGGCGTTGCCGGCGGGCCGCTGGTTACTTACCGGGTTGGACCCGGAAGGCATGGATTTTCGTCTGGGTGAAACGTTTTGCCGGCTGCCGTTTCCGGAGGTCGCCATCACCCAGAAACAGATGGGTGCCGCCATCAAGCTCTACCTCGCCGAGGCCCGGCGGCGACTCAATATCAACCCGTAGCGTCAGCTCCTGCAGTACTTGCCCGCAACCCGGAGGTTTACAATGATGATTATTTCGGTTCCTGTCTGGCCCCGGCGTGTTTTGCTGAGCCTGTCTGCGTTGCTGCTGTCGGCCTGCGTAACCTCGCAAACCGGCGCCGATAGTGATGCAATTGCGGCTGCGATCGCCAACCCGGCGCGACCCGCGGCAGATGTCGCGCGCGACGCCCAGCGTAATCCGCAGGCCGTACTTGAATTTGCCGGTCTGGCGCCGGGGATGGCGTTCCTCGATATGTTCGCGGGCGGTGGGTATTACACCGAGATTGCGTATTACGCGGTGGGTCCGACGGGCTCGGTGACCGCTTACAACAACAACCTTTATCAGCAAATCGCGACCAACGCGCTCGCTGAGCGTTTTGCGGATGGCCGTTTGTCCGGTGTCACCCGGCTGGTCAGCAAGAACAACGCGACGGCCTTGCCCGAGAACGCTTTCGACGTCGCCATGTTCGGCCTGAGCTATCACGATATTTACCATCTGGCAGGGGAGCGCGGTTGGGACAAAATCGATCGGCCGGCACTGCTGGCTGAGGTCTACGCCGCGTTGAAGCCGGGGGGTAGGGTGGTCGTCATGGATCATGTTGCGCCGGCCGACATGCCGGACAAGCAGGCGGGCGCGCTGCACCGCATTAACCCCGAAGCCATCAAGGCCGATTTTCTTGCCGCCGGTTTTACGTATGACGGTGCCAGCGATGTGCTGCGTAACCCCAATGACGACTATGCCCTGATTGCCATGGCACCGCAGGTGCGCGGGCAAACGGATCGTGTCGTCCTGCGGTTTGTGAAATAGGAGACGGTCATGCGTGTTGTCAAAGCGTTACTGAAGCTCTGCGGTTTTTTGCTGGACGGCGCGGTGGTCATCGCTGCGGCCTACCTGCTGCTGATGAGCGGCGTGTTTTACACGCCCGATAGCTTTCACACCCCCGCTGCCTATCAGGCACAACCAAAAGCCGTTTTGGTGGTCGGCGCCACTCGCGGCACCGGTCTGGAAATTGTGAAAGAGCTGCAGGCCCGCGGCGATACGGTCGTCGCGACCAAGCGCGCCTCGTCGAATACCGCCGAACTCGACGCGCTGGGTGTCGAACAGGTTGTGCTTGATGCCATGGACCCCGCATCGGTGCGCGCAGCGCTGGTGCCCGGGCGCTACTCAACGGTGATTTCGACACTCGGCACCTCGGTGCGCGACCTCCCCGAGCGGCGCAACTTTTTGCAGTCGCTGATCAAGGGGCAGGTCAAGATGGACCCGAACACCCGGCCGGATTTTGTCGGTAATAAGGCTGTCATCGATGCTGCCAAGGCTGCCGGCGTGCAGCGCTTTGTGCTGGTGACGGTGATCGGCGCTGGCAATTCAGCGGACGCGGTGCCGTTGCCCGCGCGTCCCGGTCACAA
>JAZBOT010000204.1:0-5006 GCA_036351295.1 Gammaproteobacteria bacterium
CAGGGTGAGGTTGTCGAGATACTTGAGCGTGGCAAGCAGACGCTGGTCGGCCGCTTTCACAAGGAACGCGGCATCTGCTACATGATTGAAGCGGCGGCACGCTCGCCGCACCAGTATGCGATCGCGGCGCGCGATACCGGCGGCGCCCGTGACGGCGACATGGTCAAGGCAGAAATCCTCGAGTACCCCACAAAGCGGCGCGATGCGCAGGTGAAGGTGGTACGCGTGCTGGGCGCATTTGACGACCCGGGGATGATCACCACCCTGGCGATCGAAAGCTTTGGCCTGCGCACCGAGTGGCCGCGGCCGGTTGAGGAGGCGGCGCAGGCATGTGGTTCGCGCGTTCGTGAGACCGACAAGCGCGGCCGTACCGACCTGCGCAGCCTGCCCCTTGTCACGATCGACGGTGCGGATGCGCGCGATTTCGACGATGCAGTCTATGCCGAGCCGGCGGGCACCGGCTGGCGCGTTGTCGTGGCCATCGCTGATGTGTCTAACTACGTGCGCAAGGGCGAGCCGCTGGACGTGGAGGCGGTGGCCCGGGGGACTTCCACCTATTTCCCCGACCGGGTGGTGCCCATGCTGCCGGAAGAATTGTCGAACGGCCTGTGTTCGCTCAACCCGAATGTCGACCGGCTGTGCCTGGTGTGTGACATGCAGGTGGAGCCCAGCGGCAAAGTGAGTGGTTCGCGCTTTTATAAAGGCCTGATGCGTTCGCATGCGCGCCTGACTTACAACGAGGTGGATGCGGCGATCTCCCTTGAAGACCCGGCGGCGCGGCGCAAGGTAAAAGCGGTGCTGCCGCAGCTCGAACAGCTGTATGCAGTGTACGCAGCCTTTGCAAAAGCCCGCGCCCGCCGCGGTGCACTGGATCTTGACCTGCCTGAAGTGGTCATCTCGATGACCGACGAGCACACTGTTAGTGACGTTGCCCCGCGCCCGCGCAACGATGCGCATCGGCTGATCGAGGAGTGCATGATTGCGGCCAACGTCGAGGCCGCACGGTTTCTTGCCAAGCGGCGCATTCCCGGCCTGTACCGCGTGCACCCCCAGCCCGACGAGGATCGCTTCGAAGAGCTGCGCGTCATGCTGCAGGAGCTCGGCTTTAAAGTAACAGCTGAAGCGCGCACGCGGCCACGCGCGCTGAATAAAGTCTTGCGGGAGCTGCACGAGCGGCCCGATTTTCCGGTGCTGGCCACGTCGGTACTCAGGACCTTCTCGCAGGCCGTCTATCAGCCCGAAAACGAAGGTCACTACGGCCTCGCGTTATCGGCCTATGCGCATTTCACATCGCCGATACGCCGCTACCCAGACTTGCTGGTGCACCGGGCCATCGTGCATTTGCTGGATGGCGGTAAGCCGGGTAATTTTCAGCACACCCCTGACGACATGCAGATACTGGGGCGCAGCTGCTCAATGCTGGAACGGCAGGCCGAGGCCGCCAGCCGCCATGTCGAGAATCGGTACAAGTGCCTGTACATCCGCGAGCATGTTGGCACGGAGATGGCCGGGGTCATCACCGCCGTAACCCATTTCGGCTTGTTCATTATGCTGCAGGGCCTGTATGTCGAGGGCCTCGTTCACGTGACGAATCTCAGCAATGACTACTACCACATGGAGCATGGCGGTTTGCGCCTGACCGGGGAGAAGACCGGTCAGAGCTATGGCCTGGGTGATGAGGTGCGGGTGCGCGTGACGCGGGTCGATGTCGAGGAAGCCCGTATTGATCTCAGCCTGGTCGAGGCGGACGGACCGCCGCCGGTCCCGCGTCCCGGCCGGTCGCGCAAACAGCGGCGCCGCCGTTAGCGGTTGCGGCGTATGGCTGATCGCGTCATTTATGGCATCAACTCGGTGCTGAAGGCGCTGGAGCGCAGGGCGCGTGATATCCGGCGAGTGTTCCTTGAGGATGGCGGGGACGGTCGGCGGCATGAGCGTGTGGCGCGGGCTGCCGCAGCCGCGGGCGTCACCCTTGACCATGTTGGCCGGGATGAGCTCATCAAGCTGACCGGTACCGCCAAGCATCAGGGTGTAGCCGCGCGGGTCGCGGGTCAGCGGGAACTCGACGACCATGCCGCTCTGGCGCTTATTGCAGGGCTGACGAATCCGCTGGTCCTGGTGCTTGATGGCGTTGAGGACCCCCGCAATTTCGGGGCGATACTGCGCACCGCCGATGCCGCGGGCGTCGATCTGGTCGTCACAGGTCGGAGTCGGGGCGTCGCGCTCACACCGGTGGTGAGCAAGGTGGCATCCGGCGCGGCCGAGACGCAGGCGCTGGCGCGCGTGGCCAACCTGGCTCGCTTCCTGCGCGCGCTGCGGGCGGCCGGCGTGCGCACGGTCGGTACCGATGAGGCCGGCACAACCGCTATTTTTGATGTCAGCCTCACCGGCCCACTCGCGCTGATCATGGGCGGCGAAGGGAAGGGCCTGCGGCGCCTGACCCGCGAGCACTGCGATGCGCTGGTCCGGGTGCCCATGCTCGGTGCGGTTGAGAGCCTGAATGTCTCGGTAGCCGCCGGCGTCTGCGTTTATGAGGCGATCCGGCAACGGCGGCCCGGCCCGGCCTGAAGCCGATGCCTGGCGCAGTCAGGTTGCGTTTGCAGGGCGGCTCCGGTAACCTGCGCAGCCCTTCATGCGGCAGCGTATGAAGCCTCCTTGCCGCACCGCAAAAGCGGGTGGCTGCTAATCCTCAGGGAGCTACAATGAGACATTACGAAATCGTGTTTCTGATCCATCCGGATCAGAGCGAGCAAGTGCCTGCCATGGTGGAGCGCTACCGCAGCGCCATCGAGACCGGTGGCGGGGTGGTGCATCGGCTGGAAGACTGGGGCCGGCGTCAGCTGGCCCACAGCATCAACAAAATCCACAAAGCCCATTACGTGCTGATGAACATCGAGTGCGAGCAGGTGGTGCTGGATGAGTTGCTGAACAACTTCAAATTCAACGACGCGGTGCTGCGGCACCTGGTCATTCGTCGCGATGAAGCCGTCACCGAGCCTTCGTTTCTCGCGAAGTCGGCCGACACCGATACCGACGAGCGCCCGGCGAAAACTGAAGACGCAAAAGCTGAAGCCGAGCGGCCTGCTCCGGCTGCCGCAGACACTGCCGCGCCGGCTGAGCAGCCGGCCGCGGAATAACCGGAATACGCCTGCGGTTATTCGCAGCGCTGAGATGAGTCCCGAGAAGATACTATGAGCAGATTTTTTCGCCGCCGGCGGTTTTGCCGGTTTACCGCCGACGAAGTTAAAGAGATCGATTACAAAGATCTCGAAACGTTGCGTAACTACATCACGGAGACGGGCAAGATCGTGCCCAGCCGGATTACCGGAACCAACGCTATTTATCAGCGTCAGTTAGCCACCGCCGTAAAACGCGCGCGTTTTCTGGCGCTGCTGCCTTACACCGACAAGCACTAGATCGCTGCGTCTGGGAAAGCCGGCGCGGTGTCAAGTTTTGCCGAGTGGCTGGCCGGCCAGCGCGCCCGCAGGGTGGTGTTCATCGCCGGTTTTTTCCCGCTGCCGTTCCTCGGCATACTGAGCGCTGCTGCGGTTGTGATGGCCGCTTATCTGCAGGGGCCGCGGGGCGCACTGATTGACTGCACCCTGGCACTGCTGCTGGTCGCGCTGCTGTCGACGGTATCGGGCACCGACCCGGTGCTGCTGGTGTTGAGTGCAGCTTCCACCTGGCTGGTCTGGGTGGGCTTGGGCAGCATGGCGGGCCGATCGCAATCGCTCACGCTGGCAGTGCAGTTCACCGTGGTGCTGACGCTGGCCGCGATGCTGGTATTTCTGTTGGTCAGCGCCGATCCGGCGGCGTTTTGGCGGACACTGCTCGAAGAGGTCTATGCGGATCTCAATGAGCAGGGCTTCGTGATCGCAGCCGACATTGAGGATCAGGCAAGGCTCATGACCGGCGTGGTGTTTGCAGCGGTGTTTGGCGGCCTGGTGTTGCCACTGCTGTTCGGGATTGCCTGGGGCTGCAGGGTACGCGAGCAGGATTTCGGGTCACAGCTGCGGTCGCTGCAGCTTGGCTATGTGATCGGCGGGCTGGCCGCCGTGGCCGGGGTGCTGTCGATTTTGCAGCTGGAAACGCATGGCGTACTGCTGGTTTTCGGCACCGCGTTTGCGCTGCAGGGTGCCGCAGTGCTGGCGTGGTGGGCGCAGCGCCTGCAGTGGCCGCGCCTGTGGTGGCTGGGCCTGTGCCTGGTGGCTATTGTGCCGGCGGCGCTGGTGCTTGAGCTTACGCTGCTGGCTGCGGTTGGCTTCGTTGACAACTGGTACGGCTTGCGCCGGCCGGCTGAATTGAATTGAGCAGTCTCAATTGGTTTAAACTACAGGTCTGGCAGACCCGCCGGAGGAGAGTAAAAAATGGACATCATCCTGCTGGAACAGGTTGAAAATCTGGGCAACATAGGTGATCGCGTCGCCGTCAAGGCGGGCTACGGTCGGAACTACCTGCTGCCCAAGGGCAAGGCCACGTTGGCCACCCCGGAGAACATTGCGCTGTTTGAGGCACGGCGGGCGGAACTGGAGGCCAGGCAGGCTGATGAGTTGGCCGCCGCACGTGCCCGTGCCGCTCAGCTGGCTGATATCGTATTGACCATCGCTGCCAACGCGGGCGAAGAGGGCAAGCTGTTCGGTTCAGTCGGTACCGTGGACATCGCCGAAGCCTGCGTTGCTGCCGGCGTCGAGATTCAGCGCAGTGAAGTGCGCCTCCCGGACGGGCCACTCCGGACCGTGGGGGCCCACGAAGTGGAGCTGCACCTGCACACCGAGCTGGACGTCAGTATCACCGTCAATGTGGTCAGTGACGGTATTGAGGTGGTCCTCGACGAGGATCCGGCCGCGCCAGCAGCCGACAGCACGGATTCCTAGGTCACCGTTTCGGGCCGCCCCATGGTGCAGTCGTTCATGCAGTCTCCGAGCGGCGATGTGCTGACCGATCACGTCAATACGCCGCCGGCTGCGGTTGAGGCGGAGCGCTCGCTGCTGGGCGGCTTGATGCTGTCC
>JAZBOT010000205.1:0-29936 GCA_036351295.1 Gammaproteobacteria bacterium
GGCCGCCAGCGACCCTGCCAGCAACGGACGGACTAGCCGGGCGAAAGCCTGCACGCGCCCCGCACCTTTAGCCTTTGCCGCGAGTGCGTGTCCGTCCCGGGCGGGCATGCTTCTCGACAAAATTGATAATCATGCTGGCCACGTCCCGGCCCGTGGCAACCTCGATACCTTCCAGACCCGGGGACGAGTTCACCTCCATCACCACCGGTCCGTGATTGGCGCGCAGCAGGTCAACACCGGCCACATTGAGCCCCATGATGCGTGCGGCGCGCACAGCGGTAGAACGCTCTTCCGGGGTGAGCTTCACCAGCTCGGCCGTCCCGCCCCGATGCAGGTTGGAACGAAACTCGCCTTCCTTGCCCTGACGTTTCATCGCCGCCACCACCTTCTCGCCAATCACGAAGCAGCGGATATCTGCCCCGCCGGCCTCTTTAATAAACTCTTGCACCAGAAAGTTGGCGTCCAGACCGCGAAAGGCCTCAATTACGCTTTTGGCAGCCTGCTGGGTCTCCGCGAGGACCACGCCGACCCCCTGGGTGCCCTCCAGCAGCTTAATCACGACGGGCGTGCCATTCACCATTTTTAACAGGTCGTCAGTATCGTTGGGCGCATTGGCAAAACCGGTAACCGGCAAGCCCACGCCCTTGCGGGCCAGCAATTGCAGCGCCCGAAGCTTGTCGCGCGAACGTGAAATGGCCACTGACTCATTGACGCAATACACGCCCATCATCTCGAACTGGCGGACGACGGCGGTGCCGTAAAAGGTGACCGAAGCGCCGATACGCGGAATCACCGCATCGAACTGAGGTAAAACCTCACCGTTGTAGTGCACGCTTGGATTATGAGCGACGATATTCATGTAGCAGCGCTTGTGATTGACAACGCGCATCTCATGGCCAAGTGATTGCCCGGCCTCTACCAGACGCCGTGTAGAGTAAAGTGTTTTGCTAGTCGATAGCACCGCAATGCGCATGTGTTGATTAACCTGGGTCAGCGGGTGGGCGCCGCATATCTACAGCGTCTTCATGTTCTGTGCGAAAGTCTTCGATCGTTCCTGCCGCCAGCGCGACGCTGTCGAAGCGAGCGATATGGTACAGGGCATCGCCCTCGTACGTGAGCGGCAGGCGGGACTGGCCAATTACTATACCAGCAAAGGGCGCGAGCACCCTGGTCTCAGCCTGGCCACACGGGTCGCCAATGCTACACAGCACGGTGTCACGCGCGACCCGCTCGCCCAGCTTAATCTGGTGCCTGACGATGCCACTCTGCGGCGCCCTTACCCACCCCGTTGCGGTAGCTATCTGCGCTTCAATGCGGCCCGACTCTTTGCGCGTCGGCGGCAGCATGGCCAGCTTGCGCATCACCCGCAGCACTCCTCGCAAACCCGCGCGTATACCTATCGGATCAAAGCGCAGCGCCTCGCCAGTCTCGTAAAGCAGGGTGGGTATGCCCTTTTCTGCGGCATAACCGCGCAACGAGCCGTCGCGAACCTTGGCATCTATGAGCACCGGCACATCAAACTCGCGGGCGAGCGCCAGCGTGTGCGGATCCGACAAATCACCGCGGATTTGCGGCAAGTTCGCCCGATGCAAAGCACCGGTATGCAAGTCGATGCCGTAATCGGCCTGCTCTATGATTTCGCGCGAGAAAACATGGGCGAGCCTTCCTGCTACAGAACCTTCGGCGCTGCCGGGGAACGACCGGTTTAAATCGCGGCGGTCGGGCAAATAGCGCGACTGATCGAGAAAGCCGTGGACGTTAACGATCGGCACCGCAATCAGACATCCGCGCAATCGCGCCAGACTCTTTTGACGCAACAGTCGCCGCACAATCTCAACACCGTTCAACTCATCGCCGTGGATGGCCGCACACACGAACAGCACGGGCCCGGGCTTGCGCCCGTTGATAATTTCAACGGGCATTGTCAATTCCGACGCGGTGTAGAGATTCGCAACCGGCAGGTCCACACTCCGCCGCTCGCCCGGCCTCACTTCAACTCCGCCGATTACGACCGACTCATTTGACCGGGTCATTTCAGCCCACCTTCAACCTGCGGTTTGCCGCAGAGGTAAGACTGGGCAGGGTCAACTGTGAAAAGCCCACGCATGGCCGTTCTGCCAAGCAACATGCGAAACCGCATTGTGTCCCGGCCGGTCAGCGTGAGCTCAGCCGGAAACGACTGCCCGCCGATCTGCAGCCGGGTGGCAATAACGATACGCTCCTCACTGTGACCGCCCGAATCTGTGACAACCCGTCGATCAAGGATCGGCGCGGTGCAGATTATTTCTTTGCGGGTGTCCCGCTGCCGCGGGTGCATCCCGAAGCGAACCCATTCGCGTTCATCGGGGTCGTGAAAGCACTCGATGCTGAACGCGTGGAGCGCCGAGGTACGGGCACCGGTATCCACTTTAGCCTTCAACGCCGGAATACCCAGTTCGGGAATACCCACCCATTCCCGCCACCCCAATAACGTTTTCGTCACTTTGCTTGTCCAACCTGCCACCGAGCCAATTATGGAGTGTCGCACCTAAACCCGCGCTTATGAAGCTGCATCGGTCTAAGCTCCGATATAGACTAGACGCGACGCAAGTAGCCACGGAGCACCTGTTGGACGACCAAGTAATGACCGTGCTGGTGCTCATCGGGGCCGTAACGCTGGCATCCCAGTGGCTGGCATGGCGCCTGCAGCTCCCGGCCATCCTGTTCCTGCTGATCGGCGGCGTGCTGCTGGGCCCGACCACCGGTATCCTCAGGCCCGACGAGCTGCTGGGCGATATTCTGTTTCCGTTCGTCTCGCTGGCAGTTGCCACCATCCTGTTTGAGGGTAGCCTGACCCTGCGCCGCGCTGAGATTGCCGGCCACGGCGCCGTCGTGCGCAACCTGGTTACAGTTGGCCCGCTGATCACCTGGGTCCTGGTGGCCCTGGTCACCCATTTCGCGACCGGCGCGAGCTGGCCGATTGCGATTTTGTTTGGCGCCATCATGACGGTCACCGGGCCCACGGTGATCGCACCCATGATCAAAGCGGTACGCCCCGCCCGGAACATTGCCAGCATCCTGCGCTGGGAGGGCATTCTCATCGACCCGGTCGGCGCTATCCTGGCCGTACTGGCCTACAACGTCATCATCGCCCAGCAAGCGTCCGCGGCTTTCGACACAGCGTTTCTGCTGCTGGTAAAGCTGCTGTTATCGGGTTTGCTGCTGGGTGCGGGCGGCGGGTACCTGTGGGGCACCGCGTTGCGGCGGTACTGGATCCCGCAGTACTTGCAGAGCATTGCCACCCTCCTGATCATGCTGATTGTTTACCTCGCGGCAGAACGCGTTGAGCATGAATCCGGACTGCTCGCGGTTACCGTCATGGGCGTCTGGCTCGCTAACATGCCGGATGTCCACATCGAGGAAATACTCGACTTCAAAGAACGGCTCAGCATACTGCTGATTTCCGCTCTGTTCATTCTGCTGGCGGCACGCCTCGAGTTTGCGCAGATTCTGGCTGTTGGCTGGCCGGCCCTGCTGGTGGTGCTGGGGCTCCAGTTCGTGGCGCGCCCGGCGAAGGTGCTGCTGTGCTCAATCGGCTCAAAGCTGAGCCTGAAAGAACGCCTGCTGCTCGCGTGGATAGGGCCACGCGGGATCATCGCGGCTGCAATCAGCGCATTGTTTGCCTTGCGCCTGGAAAGCCGCGGTTTTGAAGATGCGGAGCTGCTGGTGCCGCTGGCCTTTATCGTCATTGCCGGAACGGTGTTGCTGCAAAGTGCTACGGCCCGCCCGCTGGCCCTGTTGCTGAAGCTTGGCAGCCCGGCCGCCGAAGGTATTTTGTTTATCGGCGGTAATCCCTTCTCGCTGGCCATGGCCGCCGCCCTGCAGAAACATGACTTCCGCGTTGTCATCGCGAGCAGCAACTGGAACTCGCTGCGTCAGGCGCGAATGGCCGGCATAGAAACCTACTACGGCAACCCGCTGTCACAACACGCCGAGCAGCATCTTGATATGACCGGAATCGGCAAATTGTTTGGCACATCGATGAATGCGGCGTTCAACGATCTGGTGTGCAGCCACTTTTCCAGCACTCTCGGCCGCAAGAACGTATTCTGGCTGCCGATTTCGGTGCCGGAATCGGATGCCGAGTCCGGGAAGCACGCGATGACCGAGGAGTGGCGGGGCCGCCGACTCTTTTCAACCGATCAGGCACTGACCGGCCTCATCAAAAGAGTCGCCGACGGCGCCGTCATTCGCACGACCAAACTGAGCGAGGACTTTGACTATGATGCTTTTCGGGAACAGCTCGGGCCCGGAGACTTGCCCTTAGCGGCATGGACACCCGGCGGCACACTGCTGATATACGCGACCGACAGCGTTTGGACCCCGCAGCCCGGCTGGACGATTGCCACGCTGACGACCGAAGCCGAGCAGTCCGACCGCACGCCCGCGGAACAGCCGCGCGAAGCCGGCAGCCCGGCGGTATAAGATAGCGCCATGCTCAACGACATCAACGAGTTTCTGACGCTGCGGCTATTGACGATCGGTGGCACCGCGGTCGAAGTCTGGCAAATCATCGCCGTGCCCCTGCTGCTGGGCCTGGCCTGGTATGCGTTCCGGCTGCTTGATCACGTAGTAGCACGTCGCCTGGCAGCCCGCGATACCGATGCCAACCTCACTCAGCTAATCCGCCGGGTCCTGCTGATCGTGTTTGTGGCGCTGGTAGCAGCAACGCTGCTGCAGCTGCTGAACGTGCCGCTGGCCGCATTCGCGTTCATCTCCGGCGCAATAGCGATCGGCTTCGGCTTCGGCGCGCAAAACATCATTAACAACTTTATCAGTGGCTGGATCCTGATGTGGGAGCGACCGATCAGGATCGGCGATTTCATTGAGCTCGGTGAAGCACGGGGTACGGTGCAGTCCATTAATACCCGCTCGACCCAGATCAGGCGGGTGGACGGGGTCCACCTGCTGGTGCCCAACAGCCAGCTGCTGGAAAACACCGTCGTCAACTGGACCCTGGTGGACCGTCTCGCCCGCAGCATTGTCAGAGTCGGCGTGGCTTACGGGTCTCCCGTGCGCAAGGTGCATGAGCTGCTGATGCTCGCCGCAGCGGAGTGTGAGGACATCCTTGATGACCCACAACCACTTGTTTTATTTGAGGACTTTGGCGATTCGAGCCTGGTGTTTGACACCGTATTCTGGGCAGAGGCGCTCGGCGAGAAAGACTTGCGGGTTATTCGCAGTGATCTGCGCTTCCGCATCGACGCCCTGTTTGCCGAACACGGCATCGTCATTGCGTTCCCGCAACGTGATGTGCATCTGCTGACCGGCGCGCCGCTGGCTGTCAGGATACACAGCGAGGATGCTGCGGATGCCTGACGGCTTGATTTTTGGCAGCCGTCTGGACGGCGCCGGTGGCGGCGAGCCGCTGAACGCGCCGCCCGCCCCGACAGATCCGGACCACCGGGTTTACTGGGTGCACCTCGATTATCAGGATGACGCTGCACGGCAATGGCTGGCTGCCAGCGGCCTCGAGCAGCTGGCGGTTGATGCGTTGCTGGATGAAGACAGTCGACCGCGGTCGCTGGAGCTGGAATCAGGCTTACTGGTCAATCTGCGCGGCGTCAACCTGAATCAGGGCGCCCAGGCCGAAGACATGGTTGGCGTGCGCATCTGGATGGACACGACCCGCATTATTACGACGCGGCGCCGGCAAGTTCGTTCACCGCGCGAGCTCTACGAGCGTCTGAGTCAGGGCACCGGGCCGCGCAACCCGGGCGACTTCCTGGTGGGCATTGTTACGCGGCTGAACAGCTACATTGAAACCGTGATCGACGCGGTTGAGGCGGACATTTCCGCTGCGGAGAATCTCTACGGCAGCAGCGAGAATCCGCACTATCGCGGCGAGTTCGGTGCGCTGCGACGGAAAACAGCGCGGCTGCGCCGTTACCTCGCGCCGCAGCGGGATACCCTTGAACGCCTGGGCAGGACTGAAACCGGGCTGCTGACCCTGGCCCAGCGGAATGCGCTGCGCGAAGAAGCCGACACGATGACCCGCTTCCTGGAGGACATTGACCTCAGTCGCGAACGTGCGACCGTTGCGCAGGAAGAACTCCTGAACACCATGGCGCAAAAACAGAACGAACGGATGTACGTGCTGTCCATCGTCGCCGCGGTGTTTCTGCCGCTGTCGTTTCTGACCGGGCTGTTCGGCATGAATGTTGCCGGGCTGCCAGGGTTGGTAAATCCGGCCGCCTTCACCCTGACCGTGCTCCTGATGCTCGCTTGCGGTTTCGGAATATGGATGTACTTCCGCTGGAAAAAATGGCTCTGAAAGCCCGACGCCATCACACTGGATGCCGCTACTGCTATGCGACTTTTTGACTTTAACCGTGCCCCGAACCCGCGTCGCGCGAGAATCTTTATTGCCGAAAAGGGCCTCGACATACCCCGGGTCAACGTCAACCTGTACCGCATGGAGCAGCTGTCGCCGCAATTTCTGGCCATCAACCCCGACGGCACGCTGCCCGTCCTGGAGACCGATGACGGACATTACCTGACGGAAACCGTCGCGATCGCTCACTATCTCGAACAACTGCACCCGGAGCCCCGCCTGATGGGCCAAACCCCGCTGCAATCCGCTGAAGTGCTGCGGTGGAATTCGATCGTCGAGCAGCAAGGCATGATGGCTATCGCAGAAACGCTGCGAAACTGGTCACCCGGCTTCGCCAACCACGTGTTTCCAGGCCCGGTGGAGTATGCACAGATGCCCGAACTGATCGAACGCGGGGCGCGGCGTACCCACCAGTTTTTTGACCGTATCGAACAGCAGCTGCAGGCCAGTCGATATCTGGCAGGCGATGAATACACGTTTGCCGATATCAGCCTGCTGGCGATGACCGACTTTGCCGGCTGGGTAGAGATCAAACCGCAGGCCACCCGCCCCGCCCTGGCACGCTGGCATGCGGAGGTCAGCACACGGCCCAGCGCCCGGGCCTGATGCCGACAGGCTGTCAGGTGGTTTGCGGTCGCGTCGGCAAGTGCCTATGCTCCGCACTGTGAGCAACTCTACGACTGAAACCGCCACGGTCGACCAGACCGCACTCGACCGCCTGCAGCGCAGCGCAACCTATGCGTCTGTCAGTGTCGCGACCGTGCTCGTCGCGACCAAGATCGGTGCCTGGCTGGCGACCGCGAGCGTCTCCGTGCTGAGCTCGCTGGTTGACTCCATGCTGGACATCGCTGCGTCGCTCCTCACGCTGCTGGCCGTGCGGCTGGCCCTGCGGCCGGCCGATCGCGAACACCGTTTCGGGCACGGCAAAGCAGAGGGGCTGGCTGCACTCGCGCAGTCTGTGATTATTACGGGGTCCGCCTTGTACGTGCTGTCAGAGGCACTGCAGCGGCTTGCAACACCACGCGACATCGACAATCCGTCGGTAGGCATCGGTGTCATGGTGTTCTCTATTGTGATGACCCAGGCTTTGTTGCTTTACCAGCGCCACGTCGTGCGCCATACCGGCTCAATGGCTATTGGCGCTGACGCCCTGCACTATCAGGCCGATCTGCTGATGAATGTCGCGGTAGCGGTCGCCCTGCCGCTGGCGGCCTGGAGCGAAATCAAACTGATCGACCCGGTCGTGGGCATCCTGATCGCGGGCTATATTCTTAAAAGTACGTTCAAAATTGGCAAAGAAGCGCTGGACGTGCTGCTGGATCGTGAACTACCGGATGAGGAGCGCAGGAAGATCCGCAGCCTCGCCATGCAGCATCCGGAAGTTCGCGGCTTTCACGACTTGCGGACCCGTTTCGGCGGCAATCAGTACTTTATCCAGTTTCATCTGGAGCTCGACTCGGGAACCTCACTTCTACAGGCGCACCGCGTGCTCGATGCCGTGGAGGAAGATGTCCGGGCGGCGTTCCCGAACTGCGACATTATTGTCCACCCGGATCCGGAAGGCCTGGACGAAGACCGCGACAGCTTCGCCTGACGGCGCGAGTGGGTCGCGGGCCGGCCAGACTGTGCAGCTACCGCAGAATTTGCGACACTGAACGCCTGTAGGTTAGGACTCCGGAGACCCTGATGGGCCTGTCAATCAAAGCCTGGCTGGTACTCTGCCTCCTGTCGGTCGCCGCGGTGCCGGCGGGGGTATTTCTCGGCGGCATGCTGCTTGCAGG
The DNA here is from genome assembly GCA_036351295.1 of Gammaproteobacteria bacterium. Taxonomy (GTDB): domain Bacteria; phylum Pseudomonadota; class Gammaproteobacteria; order Steroidobacterales. The sequence continues at coordinate 8,155 of JAZBOT010000205.1, forward strand.
CCCGTACGCAGGCGCCAACGGGCTGTTTAGCCTGATGGGCGACATCTACGGGGACGCACTGGCACTGCGACCAAGCGCCCTGCTGCTGCTCAGTTCGCCGGTCCTGTTCGCCGCTATCTGGGCGATTGCGCTGGCGGCCGCCAAGAAGCTGAGCGGCGCCCGCGCTGGCGGGCCTGGACACTGAGCGCGTCGTCGCTTATGTACAAACAGGGGTGCAGCGCAACGGCGGAGGGGTATATTGACGGCTGGCAAAGACGCTCAGGGCCAATAATAGCTGCCGGTAAGCAGCAGGCCGACCCACAGCCCGGCCAGCGCCCCATAACGCCACCCTGCGCGCCTGACAGAACCCACAAAACTGCCGGCGGCCAACAGGGTCAGAGCAAAAAATATGCCTGTAATTTCAATGAGTTTAGGCAGCTCGGATGTCAGCCGGGGAGATTCATCCTGAATAAACCAGAACACCAGCCCCACAATGCCCGTGCAGAAAGCGATGGCGAACAAACTGCCTAAAATAATGCCTAACAGCACCGTAAACGGGCGGAAACTGAGGTCATCGTCTAATTCATGCATGGCTTGCTATGATGATCCAAATTGCAGTGCGAAACCACAATCAAAACAACGATGCAGAAGAACCGGGTTAATTTTATGTCTGGCTTAAAATATGCAGGGTTTTTAGCGGTAGCGATGCTGGCCGGCAACCCGATGGTTGCGACAGCCGCGACTGATATCGATGTGGGCAGCCCGGTCGAGCTTGCCTCCAGCGAAAAACATCTCCAGATTGCGCGCATGGTCACGCAGTTTTCGGAACGGGCGCACTATGCCCGGATTCGGGTTGATAACGACTTTTCAGAAGCATTGCTCGATAACTACCTCGAAGGGCTGGACAATAACCGCAGCTTCTTCCTCAAGGAAGATGTTGAAGCGCTTGAACGCTACCGCTTCAGTCTCGACAACTCGCTGCGTTCCGGCGATATGGCACCCGTGTTCGAGATTTTTGGGGTCTACCGTGAGCGCGCCCGCGAGAACCTCAACTATGCCGTCGAGCTCCTCGCAACCGAGCCGGACTTAGCGCTTGATGAAAGCTATGAGTTTGACCGCAGCGAAGCCGAATGGCCCGCCACCGAGAAAGAAATGCGGGAACTGTGGCGCAAACGTGTGAAGAACGACTGGCTCAGCCTGATACTCGCCGATCCGGACAAATCGACTGACGAAATTCAGGAGACGCTGGAAAAGCGTTACTTGCGGTTCATTAAGCGCGTTAACGAACTCGATTCAGATGAGGTGTTCGAGGGCTTCATGAATAGCTTCGCGCGCACGCTGGACCCGCATTCCAGCTACATGTCGCCGCGCCAGTCTGAGGAGTACCGCATCCAGATGAGCCTGTCGTATCAGGGCATCGGCGCCTCCCTGCAGCTGGACGATGACATGGTAACCGTGCTCAACGTGATCCCGGGCGGGCCGGCCGCCATCGACGGCCGGCTCAAAGCCTCCGATCATATCGTCGCGGTTGCGCAAGGCGACGAGGAGTTTGTTGATGTCATTGGCTGGACGCTTGATGACGTCGTGCAACTGATCCGCGGGCCGGCCAATACCCAGGTGCGCCTGCAAATTCGCCCAGGTGACAGCATGCCCGGCGAATCGGAATATGTGCTCGACCTGACGCGCAACAAAATCAAACTTGAGGAGCAGGCTGCCCAGAGCGAAGTGATGGAGGTCGGCCGCGGTGACGACCAATACAAGATCGGCGTAATCTCGGTACCGAGTTTCTATCAGGATTTCGATGCGCGCAGCCGCGGCGAAGCTGACTATGTCAGCACGACCCGGGATGTCGAGCGGCTCATCGGAGAACTTGAGGCCGAGGGCATCAAGGGACTGGTGCTGGATCTCCGCGGCAACGGCGGCGGCCATTTGTCAGAGGCGACGGCGCTGTCGGGCCTGTTTATCGACAATGGTCCGATTGTGCAGCTCCGCAATACCACGGGCAAGATAGAGATCCTGGAAGACCCTATTCCGGCGCAGGCGTATGACGGCCCGCTGGTCGTCCTGGTCGATCGCTTCAGTGCATCGGCGTCAGAAATCTTTGCGGCGGCCATTCAGGACTACAACCGCGGGATCGTGATCGGCCAGCAGACTTTTGGCAAAGGGACTGTTCAGAACCTCTACGTACTGGACCAGTATGCGCCGCGCTCGCAATACGACGGATTGGGTCAGCTCACGCTGACCATTGGCAAGTACTACCGGGTGACCGGCGGCAGCACGCAGAATCGCGGGGTAATGCCGGACATCGAGCTCCCTTCCATGGTCGATGCCGGACAGATTGGCGAAAACACCAAGCCTCGGGCGCTGCCGTGGGATCAGATTGACCCGACACGCTTTCGGGCCGACCGACGGTTCGATGAACAGTTACCGCTGCTCAATCGGGACCAGATTCAGCGTTCATCGGCAGACCCTGACTTTCAGTTCCTGCTTGACGACATCGAAACCGCCGAAGAATTGCGCCAGCAAAAATCAGTCTCGTTGAACCTTGCGGTGCGCAAGGCCGAGCAGGAGGCCCGCAGGCAGGCCCGTCTCGAACGCGAGAACAGTCGCCGTGAAGCACGTGGGCTGGAACAGCTCGATTCACTTGACAGCGCCAATGATGACGATTGGCCGGATGTACTGCTGAATCAGGCGGCGGAAATCCTCACTGACCTGGCGGCACGCACTGAAGCCAGTCGGCCTGTGATGAGCGAGGCGCGCTAAGCGCTGACATTCAGCGCGAGCCTAGCTGACCAGAACGTTGAAGAGCCCCCAGTATTCGTCACTCAGCACATTGACGCTACTGATCCGGTAAACCTCGGTTTCGCCCAGCGACATCATCGGGCCGATGGAGCTGGCAATCGGAACAGTATCGGCATCGTTGCGATACTGCACGTCACCCTGTAACCGCGCGGCGCGCCGGGCACACCGCTTGATGAGCTCGGCATCGGTGCTAACGGCCTGACGACGTTCCTCGGCAAGGCGCCGCAGCGCGCGGCAATCGCGACGGCTGCCATAACGCACATCGGCCGGTTCTCTCGACATCGCCTCGCGCGCCAGTTCTGCCAGTTTATCGGCTTCAAACGCAGCCGTTAGCTCCTGCGCCAGCGCAATGAGATGCAGATTGATCTGCCGCCGGGCCTTGACGCTCAGTCCCGGGAAACTCGGGGACTCGGCTGCGGAGCGCGCCTTGATTTCAGCATTCAGCTCACCTCTGCGCCGCTCAACCGCATGTTGCTCACGCACTCGCGCCTCGATCAACTGCGCCAACTTGCGGCGCTTCAACACATTCCAGAAGCCACGCCGGCGTTCGACCTCCTGATGCAACCGGGCTATTTCAGCGGCGAGGGCCTCCGCCACTTCGCTGGCCCGCCGGGCGTCACACTGGACAGCAATGAGCGACTCGTTGAGCGCACGTTGAAACTCCTGCACGTGGCGGCGGGACTCCACCGCATGATGGCCTTGCTGGAGTTCCCGCGCGTAGGCCTGAAGCCGCTGTTCGCACATCACCCAAATACCACGGAGCTGATAGTAAGTGACCACCCGGGCCGCGGATATCGGATTACTGAGCTGGGCCTCAAGCTTGTCGATGCGCTGCTGAATTTTCAGCGTTAGCGCCTCCTGCTTGCTCAGCTGGTCGGCCATCTGCGCGGACTCGCGGCGCAGCTTGTCGAAACCCTTTTTCAGCTCAGCACGATTCCAGAACAGCTTAAGTAACTGCTCCTGATCGTCTTCTGCTCCGGAATCCCGGCGCAGGCGCGGGGACACCAACGTCGCCATGCTCTACTCGACCCGTTATCGATCTGAATTGCTGGAAGCGGCGGTCGCGGGCTACCGTCGCACAACCATTATTGCGGGGCGGGGGCAACAGAAACTTGACCGAGTCGACAGTTTTATGTCGAAAATCAGTCGATTATGGGATCCACAGCGGGAAATCGGTGGCCGCGGTCGAGCAGATAGTCCAGCCATTTGCTCAGCATCATATTGCGCGTCCAACACAGGTCGAGTTCCTGCCGGTAGCGCCGGCTGAGCAAGCGCAACAGCTCGTGGCGATGCGCCTGCCGCCAGCCCGTCACCTCAACCATACGCGCATCAAAATAAACCCGCGCCACCAGATCAGGATCGGACACGAGCCCTTCAGGTTCTTCGAAAATATATGTGAGTCGCACTTCACAGGTATATTTACTGCGGTTCTCGATAGCAAAATACAGGGTGCAGTCATCGGCGATGATCGAGATATCCCGATCCGCGCGCCACTCCAGCCCCTCAACGAGCTGGCACAGCTTGATAAAATTTGCCTCGTAAAGCGCCATCAGGCCGCCGAAACTACCCGGGCGAGCAATACATTCTGGCAAGATATAACTGTCGGCTAACATGGTTTTGAATATAGCACAGACGCGCTTCGGCCAAGCAACGCGGATCACAAAACATTGGGACTAATCGGCTTGAAAATAAACGAGATTAAATGTGAACCTTTTGATGATCAGCGCCCGGGAACGGCGGGGCTAAGAAAGAAAGTTACCGTCTTTCAGCAACCGCACTACTTGCAATGTTTTGTGCAGGCAATTTTTGACTGCCTGGACCTGCCGGCCGATGCAACGCTGGTTATCGGCGGTGACGGCCGCTTCTTCAATCGGGAAGCGATCACGACCATCATCGCGATGGCTGCTGCAGAGGGCGTGGCGCGGGTAGTCGTGGGTCAGAACGGCTGGCTGTCGACGCCGGCCGCATCGCACCTGATCCGCCACGAAGGCGCGGCGGCGGGACTCATACTGACAGCCAGTCATAACCCGGGAGGTCCCGACGGCGATTTTGGCCTGAAGTTTAATATGGCCAGTGGGGGCCAGGCGCCGGAATCCCTGACCGACGCGGTTTACGAGCGCAGCAAGACACTCACAGGCTATCGGATAGCCGATCTCGACATTCCTGACCTGCGCCAGACGGGCAGTTTTTCGCTCGCCGGTCTGCGCCTCGATGTCGTAGACCCGGTTGACGCTTATACGGACCTGATGCAAACCCTGTTTGATTTTCCGCGCATTCGGGCCATGCTGGCAGGTGGTCGCCGGGTGCACTTTGATGCGCTGAATGCGATCACGGGGCCCTATGCCGAACGCATACTTTGCGATGAACTGGGCGCACCGCGCGACAGTGTGCGCCATACCCGGCCTTTGGAGGACTTTGGCGGACTGCATCCTGATCCCAATCCTGTCGATGCGCCCCATTTACTTGAACTCGCACTCAGTGATGACCCGCCGGATCTGATCGCTGCCTCCGACGGCGACGGTGATCGCAACATGATTCTGGGCCCGGGGCTGATGGTGTCACCGGGTGACAGTCTGGCCATCATGCTGGAGCACTGCGAGCGTATCCCGGGCTATGCCAACGGAGTTCCGGGCGTGGCGCGATCGATGCCCACAAGTCGTGCGGTCGATGCCGTTGCCGAGGCGCACGGCATACCCTGTTTCGAAACCCCCACCGGCTGGCGCTTCTTCAGCAATCTCCTGACGGCAGGAAAAATCGGCCTGTGCGGCGAAGAGAGTTTTGGCACGAGTTCCAGTCATGTCGGGGAAAAAGACGGCCTCTGGGCCGTGCTTTTCTGGCTCAACCTGATGGCTGAGCTGGAGCAGCCGGTGGATCAGATTGTCCACGCACACTGGGCCCGCTATGGCCGGTGGTTCTTTCAGCGGCGTGATTATTTCATTGCCGACACGGGGCAGGCCCAGGCGCTGATTGCGGACCTGGGTCGGCGCCTGCCGACGCTGCCGAACACGCTCCACGGCGGGCAACGGGTCGCGGCGGCCGACGTATTTAACTACACGGACCCGGTAGACCACAGCGTTTCGCGCGACCAGGGCTTCCGGGTTTTCCTGGAGGGCGGTGGCCGAATCGTATTCAGGCTGTCCGGAACCGGCACCGCAGGAGCCACGCTGAGAGTTTATCTGGACCATCGGGAAACCGGTCCGGAACGCGTAACCCTGCCCGCAGATGACATTCTGTCACCGCTCGGTGAAGCAGCCGCCAGCATCGCGCGGATTGCCGACCACACCGGGCTGGCTCAGCCGACAGCCGTCATCTAACCGGGCCCGGCGGGCTCCGCACGAACCGCAGACGCCAGGGTTGCACTAGGGACGGATGCGCCGCTCTATCCCGGTATTGAGGAGAATCGTGCTGGCCAGCTCTTCGATCGACTTTTGCGTGGCATCAATAAACGGGATTTTGTAGCGCGCGTACATGGCTTCCGCCGCGCGCAGTTCAAAACTGATTTGCGGCATGGTGGCATAGCTGCCGACAGAACGACGTTCGCGCCGAATCTGCTGCAGCCGCTGGGCCTCAATCGTCAGTCCATAGAGCTTATGCCGGTATTCATGCAGCGCGCGTGGCAAGCGACCCGACTCGAGCTCATCTTCGGACAAGGGATAGTTTGCCGCGTAAACACCGTAGCTCAGGGCCAGATAGAGGCAGGTAGGGGTCTTGCCGGAACGCGATACCCCAACCAGTATCAGATCGGCGCGGTCGTACTCATCGATGCGCGCACCATCATCATTATTGAGCGCAAAGTTGGTGGCTTCAATCCGCTGGTCATAACGTCCTGCATTGGCCACACCGTGGGCGCGCCCTGCAATATGTGAAGACTTCGAGCGCAGCTCGCGCTCGAGTGCGGGCAGATACGAGTCAAAAAAATCGATGAGCAAACCAACATCGGGAGTAAACCGCAGTCGCAAATCGTCCTGCACCAAAGTGCTGAAAATAATCGGCGGGACGCCCTGCTCTGCCCCCCGTTCGGCAATCTGATGGAGCGCCCGGTCCACCTTGTCAACGGTATCCAGAAATGGCAGAGTCACCAAGTCGAAATCATGGCCTTCGAATTGCGTAAGCAGGCTGTGCCCAAGGGTTTCCGCAGTAACCCCGGTCTGATCAGATACAAAAAAAACGGTGCGACGCATTTAGAAATCTACTCGGTGTAGCTGTTAACTGATTACGGCCAGACAGACAGTACTACATTTGCTGCCATTTTCCTCACCCAGAATATAAGGAAGTCCCTGTTGGAACCTTACGTAATTCCCTTTGCAGAAGTTGGCCTCAACGACATCGACAAGGTGGGCGGCAAAAACGCGTCACTGGGCGAAATGATCAACAACCTGTCCAAAGCCGACGTGCTGGTGCCAGGCGGGTTCGCCACCACGGCAGCTGCCTACCGCGAGTTCCTGAGCCATGAGGGGCTTGCCGACCGGATTGACAGCTTGCTCGGCAAACTGGACGCCGACGACCTCGACCAGCTCGCGGCGACAGGAAGCCAGATTCGCCAGTGGGTGCTCGACGCGCCGTTGCCGCCGGCGATGCGCGACGAAATCGCCGCTCACTGGGCCGAGCTGAGCGAAGGTCAGGATAACGACTTCGCGGTGGCCGTGCGCAGCTCCGCAACGGCAGAAGATCTGCCGGATGCCTCGTTTGCGGGCCAGCAGGAGAGCCTGCTGAACGTTCGCGGGCTGGATCAGGTGTTTGCCGCCGTCCAGCAGGTATTTGCCTCGCTGTACACCGATCGGGCGATCTCCTACCGGGTGCACCAGGGCTTTGACCATCGCGACGTTGCCTTGTCGGTTGGCATACAGCGCATGGTGCGCAGCGACCTGTCCAGCAGCGGCGTGATGTTTACGCTGGACACCGACTCCGGGTTTCGCGATGTTGTTTTTATAACCGCTTCGTGGGGGCTCGGTGAGGCCATCGTGCAGGGGTCCGTCAACCCGGATGAATACTATGTCTACAAGCCGGCTCTGCGCTCCGGCAAACGTTCCATCATCCGCCGCAATCTCGGCAGCAAGGCAATCAAGATGGTGTACGCGGCACCCGGAACCGAGGGTGACTATGTGCAGACTGTTGAGGTCGACTCCGCGGATGCGACGCGCTTTTGCCTGACGGATGCCGACATCGAAACCCTCGCCCGCTATGCCCTGAGTGTCGAGGATCATTATCAGCGGCCAATGGATATCGAGTGGGCCAAGGACGGTAAGGACGGCAAGCTTTACCTGCTGCAGGCGCGGCCGGAGACAGTGCAAAGCCGCGCGGCCCAGTCTATCCAGCGCTACACCCTGCGTGACAAGGGCCCGATCGTCACTCAGGGTCGCGCGATCGGCCAGAAAATCGGCTCAGGCCGCGCGAAGATTATTCGCAATGCGGGAGAAATGAACCGCATCAACGCCGGCGATGTACTGGTGGCCGATATGACCGACCCGGACTGGGAACCGGTCATGAAACGGGCGTCCGCCATCGTCACCAATCGCGGCGGCCGCACCTGCCATGCCGCAATTATTGCCCGCGAACTGGGTATACCGGCAGTTGTAGGTTGCAATACCGCGACAAAAGACATCAGCGAGGACCAGCCTGTGACCGTGTCCTGCGCGGAGGGCGACGATGGCTTCGTATACGCGGGCCAGCTCGACTTCGATCATGTCGAGATCAAACTCGATCAATTGCCGGACATTCCGGTCAAGATCATGATGAACGTTGGCAATCCTGACCGGGCGATGGATTTCGCCAATATCCCGAATCGCGGCGTTGGCCTCGCGCGACTCGAGTTTATTATCAACCGCATGATCGGCGTGCATCCACGCGCTCTGATCGAGTTCGACTCGCTGGATGCCAAGCTGCAGGAGACGATACGCGGCCAAATGGCAGGCTACGACGATCCGGTCGCCTTCTTCGTTGACAAGCTTGCGGAGGGGGTCGCGACTATCGCCGCAGCCTTCGCCCCGGAGCCGGTCATCGTCCGGCTCTCAGACTTTAAGTCCAATGAGTATGCAAACCTGATTGGCGGCCAGCTTTATGAACCCCATGAAGAGAATCCGATGCTGGGGTTCCGCGGCGCATCGCGGTACATCTCACCGGATTTCCAACCCTGCTTTGAACTGGAATGCGCTGCACTCAAGCGCGTCCGGAACGATATGGGCCTCACGAACGTGCAGATCATGGTGCCCTTCGTACGCACACTGGATGAAGCGCGAAAAGTCACCAGCCTGATGGGTGAGCTCGGGCTGGAGCGTGGTCAGGACGGTTTACGCCTGATCATGATGTGCGAGCTCCCCACCAACGCACTGCTGGCCGAGCGCTACCTCGAGTACTTCGACGGCATGTCGATTGGCTCAAACGATATGACACAGCTGACGCTGGGCCTCGACCGTGACTCCGCCGTCATGGCTGATCAGTTTGATGAGCGTGACGCCGCCGTCAAGATACTGCTGAAAATGGCGATAGATGCCTGCCAGGCACAGGGCAAATACGTGGGTATTTGCGGTCAGGGTCCGTCGGACCACCCGGAACTCGCCGACTGGTTGCTTGCGCAGGGTATCGAGAGCATGTCACTGAACCCGGACAGCGTGGTCGAGACCTGGATGCATCTGGCGGGCAAGAAAATTTGAAGCGGTGCCCCTAGAAGTCACTCCATGACGATTTCTTGCGCCAGCTGATTCGGGGCAGAATCAACCCCATCAGCAAGCCGAACGTCAGCACGCCGCCGCCGATCAGAAACCACTGTTGATTAGCCCGGCCGGCGAGCTGGCCGTTTTCTATCTGCAGTGCATCCACCCTCTGCTGGGCCTCGGCGAGTCGCAGCTTCAGCTGATTGTTTTGCTCGTCGACCTGAATAGTGTCGGCGGAGAGCTCGGTAATGCGCTCAAGCTGGCTCTGCAGCGATGAGTTCTGCGCCTGCAGCTCAGCGACCTGCCGGTCGAGATCCTGCTTTTCCGCGCGCAGCTCCCCAAGCGCTGCCCTCAGCTCAGCTTGCTCAGTCTCACTGGCCTGCAGGCGCTTTTCAACCTCTGGCAGCCGCAGCCGGGCTGTCGGCGTCGACGTCAGATAGCGCGACAGCACCCAGCCCTCGGTGCCCGAGGACAGCTGCACCCGTGAATAGCCCGCCTCAGCATCCGTTTCCAGTACCTCAACCATACTGCCACTGCGTAGCTGGCGCACAATGCTTTGCTTGGTGCTCTTGCCGGAACGCATCATCACTTCAAATTCGTCGGTGACCCAGCGGGTCTCTGCCGTGGCGACACCACCGACCAGAAGCAGAAATAACGCCAGATTAAACCTGTAATTCATTGATTAATAACTCTTAGTTTTTACTGCCTGAACGCTGTTCGGGGCATCAGCGGCGTTGGGCGAGCGCCGAGACTTTAACATACTATGCCGCTGGCGCACGCGGCGTCCCGGCCGGCTCGAGGCGCAAAAACCGCGACCGGTAGTGCTGCAATTCAGCGATGGAGTCACGAATATCATCGAGCGCGAGATGCGTTGAGGCCTTGGTAATTTCGGCCGCAACCGCTGGTGCCCAGATATTGGCCAGTATCTTCAGCGTGCTGACGTCAAGATTGCGGTAGTGGAAAAATGCCTCAAGTTGCGGCATCTCCCGGGCCAGAAAGCGGCGATCCTGGCAAATGCTGTTGCCGCACATCGGCGATGCACCGGGAGCTACCCAGTCACGCAGGAACTCCAGCGTGGCGCGCTCTGCCGCAGCCGCCGTGACGTCGCTCGCGCGGACGCGGTCCGTTAAACCGGACTGACGGTGCTGCCGGGTATTCCATTCATCCATCGCATCCAGCACCGCGTCCGGCTGATGCACGGCAAGGACAGGTCCTTCAGCCAGCACCTCCAGCTCAGCGCTGGTCACGATGGTGGCTATCTCAATGATAGAATCACGGGCAGTGTCGAGACCGGTCATCTCCAGATCAATCCAGATAAGCCGCACAGGCTGTTCGTTGGTCATGGCGACCCCATTGCTGCTAGTACACCCGGGCTATTCTAGCACCGAGTTTTTCTGTGCCCGCGCACACTGAAGGAACGCCGATGACGTCTGCAAAACGCCGCGCAGCGATACCGAAGGGCAGCGCCGCGCTCCCGGGCACCGTGGTGGCCAGTTACGGACAGCGTGGCGTCGTCGAGCTGGCAACCGGGCGGCAGGCACGCTATCTGCTGAAGGGTCGCCAGCTCCGCGCGGTATGCGGTGATTCCGTCAGCTGCGCCCCGCAAACCGGGAGCAGCGAGCTGCTGCTGACAGCGGTGCTGCCGCGGCGCAACTCGTTGCAACGGCCGAACGGTCGCGGCCGCACCGAGGTACTGGCGGCCAATATTGACCGCGTCGTGGTAGTGACGGCAGCGGAGCCCGCGGCGGATTATTTTTTGGTGGACCGGTTCCTGTGTGCGGCCGAACTCATGGGCGCAGCCGGGGTTATCGTGGTGAACAAGGTTGACCTGCGAATCCCCGCAGACACCGAGCTGAGCGAATACGCCACGCTGGGCTACCCGGTGGTGCACGCCTCAGCGCTGGCGGCAAGCGGCATGCGCGAGCTTGAGGCAACGTTGCGCACTGGGACCAGCATTCTGGTGGGGCAGTCCGGGGTCGGCAAGTCCTCTCTGGTCAACAAGCTGGTGCCCGCAGCAGCCGTACTGACCAGTGAACTGAGCGCCGGGACCGGCGAAGGCCGCCACACCACGACCGCATCGCATATGCACACGCTGGCGGGGGGTGGACGGCTGATCGATTCGCCCGGGGTACGTGAATACGCGCCGGTTATCGACGAAGCTGCGCGGGTGCAGAATGGTTTCCGGGAGATTTTGCGGCTCGCAGACACCTGCAGGTTCGCCAATTGTCAGCACACGCGTGAGCCCAACTGCGCCGTCAAGGACGCTGTTACGTCCGGGTTGATATCGGCGCGCCGCTATGCGAGCTACAAGCGGCTGAGGAATATGCAGGCCGCTGCCGGGCCACACTAACGCCAAGCCGACTAACTCTGCCCCTGATCGTGAACCCGTTGCCGCCCCATGATGGCGCGCGACAGCGTACTGCGATCGACGTATTCAAGCTCGCCGCCAATGGGCACACCCTGGGCGATGCGACTGACGCTCACCCCATGCGACTGCGCCAGCGAGGCCAGATAGCCCGCCGTCGCCTCGCCTTCCACCGTGGAGCCGGTGGCAATAATAAGCTCATGCACGCCATCTTCCGCGACGCGCGCCTCAAACAAACTCAGCCCCAGCTCTTCAGGGCCGACGCCGTCGAGGGGCGACAACCGACCGTGCAACACAAAGTACTGACCGCTGAATACGTTTGACTCCTCAATCGCCAGTACATCAGCCGGCGACTCCACGACGCAGAGCTGGCCCTGATCGCGATCACCCGAGCGGCACAGCCGGCACAACGGCTCTTCCGACAGCATCCGGCAGCGGCCACACTGGCCAATATGCTCAAGCGCCGCCGCCAGCGCGGCTACCAGCTCGTGCGCCCCCTCCCGGTCGTGCTGGAGCAGGTGGAACGCCATCCGCTGCGACGTGCGGGCACCAACACCGGGAAGGCAGCGCAATGCCTGCAGCAGCTGTTGAAGCAACGGGGAGTAGGCCACTCCACCCGCCTCTAAAACGGCAGCTTCATGCCAGGCGGCAGGCCAAGGCCTGAGCTCATGCTGGCATACTTGTCCTGCACAGTCTTTTCAACTTTGCGCAATGCATCATTGAAAGCGGCCGCGACAATGTCCTCAAGCATATCTTTATCGTCGCCCACCAAACTGTCGTCAATCTGAATGCTCCTGACCTCATGACGGCAAGTCATCGTGAGTGTCACCAGGCCACCACCAGCGGTACCCTGCACTTCCATACCAGCCAGTTCTTCCTGCATGCGCTGCATATTTTCCTGCATTTGCTGCGCCTGCTTCATCAGGTTACCCAACGGATTCTTCATGTCTGCCTGTCGCTCATTGGTTTAAATTAAACGGCACCATTCTAGCGCCGCCTGCGCCGCACTGGCTTGACCGAGTCGTCATCGAGCGCGGCGCCAAGCTCGCTGATCATTGCCTTGATGTTCGGGTCGTTCCGTATGTCTTCGACGGCCTGATTCTCGCGCTGGCTAAGCTGCCGTTGCTGCGCGTCTTTGGCGCTCTCGACCGGCACATCGACAATGTCAAAATTCACCTGCATGTCCGCGCCATAGACTGCCTGCAGCGCAGTCTGAATCCGCGCACGCTGCGCCGGTGTGAGCAAGGCCGCATTCGCCTTGCTCAGGCGGAGTTCGAGCAGTGTGTGGGTCTTAGTTGCCAGTTCACAGTGGCGAGCAACCTCAAGGGCCGCGCCGGAGAGATCCAACCCGTCTACGATGGCTGTCCATGACGGCTCCGCGGGACGCTCAGGTGCCTGAGCACGTCGCCGACGCGCCTGAGCAGGTTTTGAGCGCAGCTGCGCGGGTGGCGGCGCTGACTGCGCTGCAGCTGGCACCCCTGAGTCCGCCTCAGGTGCAAAGGCCAGCATGCGCAAAAGCGCCATTTCGAAGCCGGTCAGCGGATCCGGCGCGAGCGGCAAATCGCGCGCGCCCGTCACGGCGATCTGGTAGAACAACTGCACCGTCTGCGGGTCCAGCTCGGCAGCAAAGCTCTGCAACACATCCGCCTGCTGCTCTTCGTCGACGGCCGCAGGTCCGGCCATCTGGACAACGGCCACCTGTTGCAACAGCACGGCGAGATCCTGCAACAGTGACTCGAAACTGGGCGCATATTCGTGCAGCTCACGCACCTGCTGAATCAGTCCTGCGGCGTCTCCGGCAGCAATCAGCCGCAGCGTCTCTGCGGTAGCGGCCACATCGGAGCTTCCCAGCATTTCGGCAACCTCGGCGTCCCGCAGGTTGCCACCGCCAAACACCAGCGCCTGGTCTAACAGGCTGAGGCCGTCGCGCACGCTGCCGTCGGCCGCCCGCCCCAGACGCAGCATGGCGGCCGGCTCAAACTCAATGCCTTCGGCCGTGCATATTGCGGTCATGCGCTCCGCGATAAGCTGCGCCGGCAGGCGCTTGAGGTTGAACTGCAGACACCGCGACAACACCGTCACCGGGATTTTCTGCGGATCGGTGGTGGCAAGAATAAACTTGACGTGCGGTGGCGGCTCCTCAAGCGTCTTCAGCAATGCATTAAACGACGAAGCGGACAACATATGCACCTCGTCGATCAGATACACCTTGTAGCGCCCCGCACCCGGGGCGTATTGCACGTTCTCCAGCAGGTCGCGCGTCTGGTCCACTTTGGTATTGGAGGCAGCGTCGACTTCCAGCAGGTCGACGAAGCGCCCTTCATCGATGCTGACGCAGGCAGAGCACTCGCCACAAGGCTCACCCGCAGAAGCATTCTCGCAGTTCAGCACTTTGGCGAGCAGGCGTGCGATGGTGGTTTTGCCGACGCCGCGGGTGCCCGTAAGCAGAAACGCATGATGCAGTCGCCCGGACTCTACGCTGTTCAGCAGGGCCCTGACCACATGGTCCTGCCCCGCCACATCGCGAAAAAACCGTGGCCGCCACTTGCGGGCAAGTGCGAGATAACTCATGAACTGTTGTGCCGCGCTTCAGAAAGAAAAAAAGGTCCGCGCCAGCCACACCTCGGCGCCCGGCATCACCGCTACCGCTGCTCCCTTCCGGGCCTGACGGGGTTCACGGCTGGCCGTCGCGAGGGGACCGGCGCAGACATGCGAAGGTTATGCCTTGTGGCCGCCGCGAGCAAGTCGGGAGGGAGAGGCGATGTTAAACTGGCAGGTGCGGCCGACCCGCGAGAGTCAGTCGCCACAAAAACTGCTAGGCTGCGCAAAACTGCTGATGAGCTAACCGTATGACCGCTTTACTGAATTCCGTTACCGAGTGGTGGCCAAGACTTCTGTCTGTGACCGGACTGACGCTAATGGCGGCTGGATGCGCCGGGGTGCCGTCCCAGTCGCATGTCTGGCACGATGACGACAAACGCGGCGTGCAGTACGAGCGCATTCTCCTCGTTGCGCTGACGCAGGAAGGTGACAAACGTAAGTCTTTTGAGGACTCACTGCGAGCTCGTTTACAAACGCCCGCGATCGAGATCTGGACCAGCAGCAGCCTGATGGGCATCAACGTGCCAGTCACAGCCGACAGCATAAACCCGCTGCTGCAAAGCACCGGGGCTGAGGCGGTGATTGTTACCCGGGTCAAAAGCATCGGTGTGGACCCGGTGCAGGTTGACAGCTACACCGATGTGGTTGCCAAACGCCGCAAGGGCTCGGTGCTGACCTACGATTACGTTGAAAAAGAATTGCCCGCATTTATCCGCAACGAGTTCACCACCGTACTGACCACCGACGTCTACGACGCGCGCAGCAGCGCGAGCATTTACACGCTGGTGTCATCCGCCAGCGGTCAGGAAAGTCTTAGCGATGTTATCGAGGTACTGAGCCGGGCGATTGCCAAGCGACTGCGGTCTGATGGCGTAGTCCGCTAACTTGCGATGAGTGAGACGTTGGTGGGGGCTGACTCGCCGGAGGCCACCCGGGGGCTGCAAAATGGCCAGTGTGCCTGGCTCGCTGCCGCTGTCGCGGCGGGTGCGTTATTTGCCTGGTTCGTGGCGCCGGCTCTGTTCGGACTTTTCCCCACGGATGTGACGCGCACTCAAGTTATTCTCGAGGCGCTTGAGGCAGCGCGGGAAGCACCGGCGGAAGGACCGGAACTGATCATTTTCGGCTCCAGTGTGGCAATGGCGAGCGTCGATATGGAACAGATGTATGCGGCGCTGGACCAACCGCTGCAGGGCTGGAATTTGTCGTCCACCGGCCAGTCGCCGCTGGAATCATACCTGTACTACCAGGAGTTGCCTGCAAGCGTAAAGCTGATCGTGCAGACCCTCAGCGTGCCGACGCTGAACCACGGCGATATGCTTGATGAGCAAAAGTACAACGCCTTTTACATGTACGGGTATCGCCCGGATGCGCGCACAGCAGAGTCGATGAGTCGCATCCTGGGGGCGCAGATGGCAGCGCTGTTTGCCAAAAGTGACTATGCGCAGCGCTTCGAGTCTCGCTGGGTGGTGCGCCAGGCAGCCGATCGCTTTATGCGGGGCCTTCTGCGCAAGGATTTGAGCATCGAGCGCGCCATGCGTGACCTGAAGTTTCCGAACTCGGGCGCGCAAGAGGTTTCAGTCCAGGCGATTCGCGCCGAGTTTGCCCGCACGAAGCGCACCGAACCGTCAACTTTCGCAGGCAATGCTCCGAAGCTCACGTTCCTCAGCGAGATGGCTGAACGGGCCCGGGCCCACGGCAGCGACATTGTGTTCGTGTTGCTGCCAATGCACCCCGAGGACTACAACTATCGGGGCCAACAGTACTTTGCTGACGCGCGCCGGCAGCTGGCCGAGTTTGCGCAGGCCAACAACATCACACTGCTGGATGGCATCGATGCAGTGCCGGCGGACAACTACGCTGACATGGTCCACCCCAGTGAGAACGGCGCCGTGGTGTTCAGCGCCTGGCTGGCCGATGAGCTCAATGCGCTGCACGGCGACGGCGTGACCCGCTGATGCTGTTCTATTCCCCGGCATTCCTGATCTTCTCGCTGCTGCTGCTGGCGACGTTGCTGGTGGTGCACAAGGATGAGCCGCGCAAGCTGATCCTGCTGCTGGCGAGCTACGTGTTTTACATGTGGTGGAATCCGGCGTTTATCGTGCTGATTATCTTTTCGACGGCGGTCGACTTTATAATCGGGGGCCGGATGGCAAACGCAGAGTTGCCCGCACAACGCCGACTGTTGCTGTCCGTAAGCCTCATCTGCAACCTCGGCCTGCTGTTTGTATTCAAGTATTTCGGGCTGTTCACCGACAGCCTGCTGGGGCTCATGCGGCTGATGGGCGCCGAGCCCTCGTGGAACTCGATCAACCTGACGCTCCCCGTCGGCATCTCGTTTTACACTTTCCAGACGCTGAGCTACACGCTTGATATATACCGGCGCAAGATTCCGGCTACCCGCTCCCCGCTTGATTTCGCGCTGTTCGTGGCGTTCTTTCCGCAGCTGGTGGCCGGCCCCATTGTCCGGGCCGCCGTGTTCCTGCCGCAGCTGCAGCGGAAAATCACCCTGCGCTGCGACCAGCAAACGGTGTTTCTGATTATTCGCGGCTTCGCCAAGAAAGTGCTGATCGCTGACAACATTGCGGTGCTGGTAGATGGTGTGTTCGCTGCACCGGGCACCTGGCCGAGTATTGTTGTTTGGGTGGCCACCATTGGTTTTGCCATACAAATCTACTGCGACTTTTCCGGTTATTCGGATATCGCCATCGGTATTGCCCGGATTCTCGGGTTCGACCTGCCGCAGAATTTCAATCACCCGTATATCGCCCGCAACCCGTCCGACTTCTGGGAGCGCTGGCACATCAGCCTGTCATCATGGCTGCGCGACTATCTGTATATATCGTTGGGCGGCAATCGCGGCAGCTCACTGCAAACCTATCGCAACCTGATGGTGACGATGCTGCTGGGCGGGTTGTGGCACGGCGCAAGCTGGAATTTCCTGCTCTGGGGATTCCTGCATGGCCTTATCCTGATAATCCATCGCCGGTACGCGGCGACCCGGGCCGGACGGGCCGCTGCCGCTTCACCCTGGGTAACGCTCGGGTCAGTGGCACTGATGCAGTATTGCGTGCTCGTTACGTGGATTACCTTCAGGCTGACTGACTTTGACAAGATGCTCGACGGGCTCCATAAGTTTATCGTGTTCGACTTTGACTTCTCCGTCGCCGGCATCGGATTGGGGAGCCTGGCGTTTTTCAGCACGCTGCTGCTCATGTCAGCTTTCGTGGTGCTGCAGACGGTTTCGATCCGCCTCAACCACCTCGACCACTACCTCGGCAGCGTCCGCACCGCGCCGGCCGTGGCGATATGCTTCGCATTCGGCATCTGTGCGTTCTTCCTCTGGCCACTCGAACAGGCGCCGTTTATCTACTTTCAGTTCTGACTGCACCGGTCGGTTGGCTGGTACCAAGCGGGCGCGCAACCGCTTATACTGGTTGTTGAATTGAGTGCTGCTAACCACGCAACCACGCGCCAAACGGGGACTCCATGAAAAAGCTACTCAGCGGTGTATACAAATTCAAGACCGAGGTGTATCCGCAGCGTAAGGAATTGTTCGCCGAATTGTCGGCCTCGCAAAGCCCGCGAATTTTATTTATTACCTGCTCCGACTCCCGCATAGACCCAAGCCTTGTCACCCAGACAGAACCCGGTGAGCTGTTTATTTGCCGCAACGCCGGCAACATTGTGCCGCCGCACGAACGCAATGCAGGGGGCACCACCGCGTCGATCGAATTTGCCGTGGGGGCGCTGAAGGTGAAGCATGTTGTTGTCTGCGGACATACCGATTGCGGCGCGGTCAAGGGTGCTATCGACCCCACCCAGCTCAGTACCCTGCCCCATATGAGCGACTGGCTCGGCCATACGCTGGCAGCGGTGGCTACCGTCAACGCCCGCCACGGCTGCATGCATGAAGGCCATCTCAGCGAGCTGACCGAAGAAAACGTCATCCTGCAGCTGCGCCATCTGATGACGCACCCCGCCGTCGCAGCGGCCGTAGCCACGCAGCAACTGGATCTGCACGGCTGGATTTACGATATTGGCCGGGGCGACATACGCGTCTACGACCAGCGCGACCAGCTGTGGCGTACGGTCGAGGAAGTCTACACGGGGTTTGAGGGTCCCTGACTGAGCGGCGGCTCAGCTCGCAGCATCAGCCACAGGCTCGCGGCGAACAGCACCAGCATCGCGGTCATCAGCAGCGGATACTTGAGCGGCTGAACCCAGAACGCCGGGTACAGGCCGCGCTGGGCCAGGGCGTCGATCGGGATAGACACGATGTAACCCGTGGGAATGGCATAGCGAAACGCTGCGGCGGCCTGCCGGAGCTTGAATAACCGCGCCATCAGGTAGACCGACCAAATCGCCAGCAAAACGTAGATAACGGGAGCGGCCGGGCTGGCATAGCCGATCAGCCGCGGATCATTGATCGTGAGCGAGACCACGTAGACAAACCAGATCAGAAAAATGGTTTCGGTCGCGGTGATTTTAGCGAACTGTCGCCGGTAGCCCGGCGTCAGCTTGCCGGGCTGCAGCCGCAGGGTGCGGTGGAACCACATGAACATGCGGCACCGCGTATCTTTGTTGGTGCCGTATACGCACAGCAGCGCGACAAAAATCAGGCTGGTTGCCTGCACGAGCAGCAAGCCCGGGCCAAAAATAACCATCCCATTGTCTTGCAGCGGGGGAATGTTAAGCCAGTTGCCGAACGCCGCCCAGGTCCACTCGAAGACGCCAATCCAGATCAGCGAGCCGCCGATATAGCCGGCGACACTGGCGCGCATCTCACCCTGCCGCAACCCGAACCACACCAGCCATAGCCCGAGGGCTGCCGCCCCGGCCGCAAAAGCAGTGTCGGCCGCTGACGCCGTTGGCAGCCAGTGATGTTGCAGCGCTACCGTCGTGTTGCTGAGTGCAATGCCCGCCAGAACTGCGAGCAAAGCGGTCAGACCGGCGCCGCCCGGGCGCTGCCCTAACAGCGAGCCGACCGCAGCAACCCGCCCGGTCGAGCCCGCAGTCATCCTGACCGCCCCGAGTTAGCCACCGAAACGATACAGCGCGCGGATACCGAAGCGGCGTGGGTCGGGCAAAAACAGCTGGCCGCTGTCAGGCAGCACAAAGGTTGCGCCCGCCAGCTCGAAGTCGCGCAGGTAGCCACCCGTGTTGAAAGCGTTTTTGACGGTATCGTCATCGAAAGCATTGTTCACATAGGCGGTCAGCTCCCACCGCTCTGCCAGTATGCCAACTCGGAAATCCGCCAGCCAGTACGAATCGAAGGTCAGCAAATTGGCCGGATTGGTGAAACGCTCATCGCGGTATGTGGCCTGGCCCTCGACATACCAGTCCAGCGACGCGTTCAGTGAACGGGTGTAGTTGTACAAACCGACCGCGGCATGCCGCGGTGCGCGCTCAAGTTCATTGCCGGAGAACGAGACGCGACAAGTCGTCTGTCCGGCCGAGGTGGTCACCAGCTCACAGTTACCGGTGTAGGCGATCGTGGCGGCGCTGCTGGTCAGCTGCGGAAAATCGGTGTACTCCGTATCCAGGAAAGTGTAAGCCAGCTGCAGCGTCGAGTGATCGGTGGCCAGCCAGGTCGCATCAAACTCGAAGCCATAGACCTCGGCATCGGCATTCACCACCCGCGACCGGAGAATACCGCTGACGTCGGGCAGCTGACTGGTGACCTGCTTGTCGGTAAAGTCCTGCCAGAACAGCGCGGAATTAACGCGGAGGCGGCCGTCCAGCCAGTCGGTCTTGGCACCCAGTTCGTACACAATCACCCGCTCCGACGAAAACCGGTTGCCATCGGGGTTAAACGCGCCGACGCCGCCGGTGACGGTGCTGATGCCGCTGGGCTTGATACCTTCGGCAATGGACACGTAGTAGGTCTGGTCTTCACTGGCCTGCCAGCGCAGCGTCGCCTTGGGTGCAAAGTAGCTGTCGCGGTTAGTGCCACGATTGATACCCGCAGGCGCCGGAAACAGCGTCACCCCACCGCCAAAAATATTCAGCGGGTCGATAATCGAGTTGTCGATATCCGGGCCGCCGACCTCAAGCCGCTCACTCACCTGGCGCGCCTCGAAGCTGGCCTCCCAGCCCTCGGCGAACGCATATGACAGCAGCGCGTATGCAGACCAGTGATCCGTATCGCGAACCCAGCGGTCGGCGTTGCGCGGCAGCGCGGTGCCGACATCGGCGACGAAGGGCCCGCACGGCGGTGCAGTAGCGGCTGGCAGGAACGGCGGGGCATAAGTCAGGCAGGTAATACCGCCGTCGAGAAGGTCAACCTGCTCCTGCCAGAACAACGCACCGACTACCCAGTTGAACGGCCCGTCACCGTTTGACTGCAGCCGCAGCTCCTGGCTGAACAATGTGGTCTCATCATCAAAAAATATTTCGCCGTACGCGGGCAACACCGCGGCGCTGCCGAAGGCATTGAAATCCTGAAACTGCGTGCTGCTGGTATCCGCGTAATGCGTCAACGACGTGAACCGGGTCGCGCCGAGCAGCGGTAAATCGTCAAAATCATTGGTGATGGTCAGCGTTGCGCGCGCCACTTGCTTCTCGGTACCGGGGTAGTCAGCGCCGGTTCGCGGATTCTCGCTGTTGGTCGGACTCAGCTGGCTGCCCTGCGGGATCAGGCCCCGTACGCCGCGGATGGTTGTCACCGACGGATCCAGCACCGACCCGACCGCAACGGCCGGAAAATCAAACACCGCTGTCGGCGCCGGGTGGGCATACGGCGCGATTTCATACTCGCTGTCTTCGAAACTCACGCGCCCGATGACCGACAAATTACTGTTGTCCGGCGACCAGGCGATGGTACCGGCGAGCGTGTAACCTTCGCGACCCCCGATGTCGGCGCCCGTCTGCGGGTTGTTGTAAAAACCATCGTGACTCCAGTAGGCGCCGTTCAGGCCACCCGTGAGGCCATCGATACCCAGCGAGCCACTGACGCGGGCCCGCACCAGTTGCTGACCGAACTGGCCGAAGTCGGCTTCTGCCGACCCGCGGAACTCCTCGTCGGGCAACCGCGTGATGTAGCTGATGGCCCCGGCAAACGCGGACCGTCCGTAAAGCGCGCTCTGCGGGCCTTTGACCACCTCGACGCGTTCGAGGTCGAACAGGGCGGGGTCAATCAACAGCGAACCACCGGCCGTGACGAGTGCCTCACTGGAGATATCAATGCCGTCCAGCAATATGGCCACATTGGGGCGACCGCGCGTCGGCGACAAACCGCGGATACCAATACGCAAATCCTGCGGGGCCGAGCCCTGATCGAGTTCCAGGCTGGGCACCTGCAGAGTCAGCGCGTTCAGATCGCGCACACCGCGGCGAAACAAATCCTGCCGATCAATAATATCGACGGCAATCGGCACGTCCTGCAC
>JAZBOT010000206.1:0-4192 GCA_036351295.1 Gammaproteobacteria bacterium
CGCGCTGTACGGCAAATTGCCAACGTAAATATTCATAAACTACTTTCTCAGAAAATGTGTGCTGTCAAAAAAACCACCGAAAACCAGACACACAAATCCTCGCCAGTAGTAACCGCAAATGCGGCCAATTCGTTGCTGCGCCGGCTAGCCTGCCTCGCGGAGCCATTTCTGCTTCGCGCTGTAGCCACGCTTCCACAGCCAGACGTCAGTATACAGGATCTTGTGCGGAGTTATCCGGGCAATTTCGCGCTCAAACGGCTTGCTGGTGTCGAGACCGATATCTTCCATCCAAGGCTGCCACTTGAAAACTTCCATACCGTGATCCCAACCGGGCGCATGCGGCTGAATAATCTCGACCGTGCCAAAGAACTGTGCACCGCGACCGCTTTGCCAGCCGTGATAGGGCATATGGATGGCCGCACAGATGTCAGGATCGCGCTTCATGGCCGCCAGCTTGGGGGTGCCGGGATCGGGCAGGCAGTAAAGGTCGAGGCCATCCGCATAAAACTCGATCGGGCTGGCCATGGGCTTGCCGGCCTTGTTGATGGTCGCCAGCACCATCATATTGACGTGGCCCAGCAGCTCCTCAATACGGTCTTCTAATTCGTCGCGCGGCAGCACCGCATCCGGCCACGGCGGCTCACACCAGGGGTAGGCTGTACTCATGCTCGTCTCTTCATCGGGGGTTGCAACCGGGCCGTGCACGGCAGTGAGCGGGGCAGAACCCGCGACCCGGCATTCGTTGGCACCTCAGGCCGTTTCGACCTCAAGCTTGGGTAACGCCACCTCGTGGTTTTCACTGTACAGGTAGTCGTTAAACACGTGCTCCGCCGGCGGCAGCTGGTATGTGCCATCGGGCAAGCGGTTGGTCGTGTCCTTGAGCCGGTAAACATTGTGCCCGCAAGTCCAGACATTGTGCTGGCCAAAATGATGGCAGATACAGATCTTGTCCATCACCGGCAGTTTTTTGCCGTTTTCGTCGTTGCCCGTCCGGTAGTAGGCATCGACATACAGACACGTACCCTGACTGCTCAGCGTGTACCCGAGCGGCTCGCACTGCGGCTTGATGTTGGAGCCGATAGCCGGACTGCTTTTGAGCATACGTATCAGGTAACCCGTAGCCGAGAGACCGTTGACCTCCACGTCTTCCTCTTCGGCTTTCAGGTACTCCTGCTTGACATGGGTCGGCAGACCGCACTCCTGCGTGATGGTAAAGCGCGTGGCGACCTGCACCGCGCCGCAGCCCATCTGCATGTATTCGACGGCGTCGGTACCCGTGAAAATACCACCGGCTGGAATCACCGCAATGTCGAGTTCCTCCGACTTCACGAAATCGAGCACCTCCGGCACGATTTCCTTGAGATCGTAATCGGCCCAGTCCTCGCCGAAACCCAGGTGGCCGCCCGCCAGCGGGCCCTCCACGATGCAGTAATCCGGCAACCGGTTTACCCGCTGCCCGCTGCGCAGGAAAATCTTCAGCGCACGGACGCTGGACACGATAATCCCGATTTTGACCTCGTGGAAGCGCGGGTGATCTTTAATCAGCTTGAGCGTGCCGTTATGCAAGCCGGCCGACAGGGTAATGCCGTCGATACCGGCATCGAGCGCCGCTTTGAGGCGCGTGCCGAGCGTGTCGGCGGCCGCGCCCATGGTGAGCTTTTCCATGACATTAATAAACAGGCCGCCACTGCCCTGCTTGCGTTTGACGGCCGCGGACACGACGCTGAGCGTGGCCTTGTACAGTTCGTCCAGGTTGAACTTGACCTTGGTCTTGTCCTGATTGTTGCGGTTAAACTTGTACCGTCCGGACTTGGTCTTGGTGAAGTGGGTTTTCATGTGCCGGTCGGACACCCACGGGGTCATCGCATCGGAAATATGTCCAATGCCGCCGAGGCGACAGGCTTCCAGCGCGAGGTTGGAGGTGGAAATGTCCACGCCCATGCCCCCGACCATAATGGGCAGGTATTCGTTGTCGCCCAGACGCAGGCGAAAGTCATTTAAAACAGTCATCTATGTAAGGCTGCCATCGTTCCGGAGACGCAGCTGCCGGAACCCAGTTCAACAATACCCGTCGCGTGTAGCGACACCAGACCACAACTTTGCCACAAAGCGCATGGCTGCACACCCTCGGCCGATTCGGTTGGCCGCGGCATGGCTTGACAGCTGTGCGCTAAACCCTGTTTGATACAACAATAACAAACACTTACGAACCCAGGAATTAACGCATGAAACTCAGCCGCAGACAAATTATCGCCTCTGGCGCGGGGGCCGGCGCGTACCTGAGTCTCGGTGCGGCGAATGCGCTCGCGCCGGGCCAGACAGGCCTGCTGACCAAGCCGATTCCCAGCACCGGCGAGCCGTTGCCGGTGATTGGCATCGGTACCCATGTCTGGTCGCCGATCAGCGGCGGCCAGGCGGGTGACTCTGTCGCCGCAACGCTGCGGGCGTTTCGCGCGCTCGGCGGCAGGGTTGTCGAAACCGCCCCTGCTTACCGGAATGCCGCCACGACTCCCCGCCAGCTGCTGGATAGCGCGGGGCTCGCAGATGCTTTTTTTGTCGCCACCAAGGTGCATCGCGAACGGGCTGCGGAAGGCCGGCAGCGCCTGGCGGGCACGCTCAATGCCATGCGGCGACCGCAGCTTGACCTGCTGCAGCTGCCGCGCCTGCGCGCGTCCGGGGCCGAACTGGCGGAGTTGCTCGAATGGCGCGCAACCGGCCGCATTCGCTACCTAGGCGTTACCGCCAGCCGCACCAGCCAGCATGCCGAGGTGGAGGCGCTGATGCGGCAGGTACCGCTGGACTTTATCCAGGTGAACTACTCATTGCAGGAACGCGCGGCCGAGGCGCGACTGCTGCCGCTGGCGCGGGAACGCGGAATCGCGGTGCTCGCGAGCCGGCCGCTGGCTAACGGCCGGCTGCTGCGCAGCCTGCAGGCCACCGCACTGCCGGAATGGGCCGCCGAGTTCGACTGCGCGAGCTGGGCCCAGTTCTTTCTGAAGTACGCCATCTCGCAGCCGGCCGTCACTTGCGCACTGCCCGGCATGACCAGCCCGGCGCACGCTCGCGACAACATGGCCGCGGGCTATGGCAGGCTGCCCGACGCAAGCTTGCGGGAACGGCAGCGGCAGCTGATCGAGCGGGTCTGAGGGCCGAATCGCAGCGCGCGGCTCAGGATTCCGCGCCGTCTACCCATTCCGGTCGGCCGGGGACGATGCCGCCGTGCAGCTTGACGCCTTTCTGTGGCTTTGAGGTCCACAACTCTTCGGCAAAACGCGGGATGGCCATGGCGGCAACGGGAAAACACTCGACCATCTGGCCGACGCCGATTTTCAGCCCCTGCAGCGCGTAGCAAAAGAAATCGCGCTCGGTGATATACCAGAAGCCACTGAGGCCTTTGACATTGCTCGCGATAGAACCGTCGGTCTTGTTGTAGACATCAAACCTGAACTCCTCGCCCGTCGCGGTATCTTCCCAGCGGTAGCGCACCGTGTTGAACATCAGGTGATTCCAGAAGCTCGGGAAGCGCTCGGCCGGCGGTTTGCTCTTGTCGGCCTGGTCGCTCGCAAAGGCGGTTGCGGGCCGCTCCCAGTCAACCGCGCCGGTCTCAATCAGCATGAAGGTCAGCAACGGAATGCGGTCTGCCGCCGGGACGGGCTCCGGAATGCCCATGATATTGCCGGGCAAAAAGCCCTTGGGATCATTGAGCCAGGCGTCGAGCTGATCGGGTGACCACTGGAAATCCGCTGCGCGCAGTGTATCGGAATACTCGAAGTCCGGCTTCGAACCGGCAACGCGGTCGAACACACCCCACAGGTTGGGGCCGGCGATGTCGCCGCTGTCTTCGCCGAGCGTGTGGCAGGCGCTGCAGCGACCCTGAAAGGTGCGCTTGCCTTTCATGTAGTCGGCTTCCTCCAGCATCGCCATCGACAGCCGCTCCTGCGCGCCAGCCGCGCCTGCGAACAGCCCTGCAACCATACAAATTGCCAGTACTTTGTGCTTCACAACCAAACCTCTTAACGACAGGTCAGACACCCGCCAATGGATATATTGCCGCCGATCCGCGGCCCCGAGTTGTAGCCCCCGCCGCCCCACGAGGAAATACCCACGCTGCCGTAGACCTGCGGATCGCAGGAGCTCACGCTCGCTGCCAGCAGCAGCACTACAACACCGCGCACACATGTCTTAAAAAACC
>JAZBOT010000207.1:0-6869 GCA_036351295.1 Gammaproteobacteria bacterium
AACGTTGCGGCGTGAGCCCGGTGCTGACAGCGCCATTTAGTCCGGCCGACTTGATCCGCTGCCGATTCTTTATGCGGCATAATGAAGCACGAGAAAGGCAATTTTCACGCACACCCAACTTCGATGCACCCCATTCAGTGCAAATGCGGCCCCCTACGCGGCGAGCTTGAACGCTTGAAGCAAACAAGGAGTCCTTCATGATGCAGCTGACAACCGTCCCGCAAGTCGCCATAGCCGCCGTGGCGCTGGCGCTCGTGACCAGCCATTGGGTGCCCGCCGCCCGGGCACAACAGGACCTGGCGGCGGAACTGCAACAAATGGCCACAGCCTGTCGGGCTGCAGGCAGCGAGTGTTACAGCACCTGCGTCAGGCCGTCGCGGCAGATCGCGCGCGGCCGGGAGGTACCCGCGGCCGACATCGAAGCCTGCAGGAACGCTCACGCCAAACTCGGGCCGCCCGCAGCGGCCGAGCCGGCGTGGACCCCCGACTACGCGCCTCTGCCCGACGTGGTGGGCGTATTTCGCGGTGGCACCCGGGTCGCCGCGCAAGGGCGCGACGACTGGAAGCGTTACTGCCGCTCGTCGGCGCTGGTTGGCGAGGCCGAGACGCGGGCACCGTGGGATATTCCTAAGGGTGCCACCGTCAGAGTGTCCGGAGTGCGCTACGTGACCAACCCCGTGCGCGACTTCGACAAAAGCACGACCGCCTGCCGCGCCGACAGCGTGGAGGTGGTTGCGACGCCGTAACTGCAAGAGAGCTGGTTGTGAAACCCATTATTGCCAATAACAAACCCGCCAAAGTGGACCTCAACGAGGGCGAGGAATACGCCTTCTGCATGTGCGGCCGGTCGGCTAACCAGCCGTTCTGCGACGGCTCTCATGCCGGCACCGATTTCAAACCCAAAATGTTTACCGCGGAGGAAAGCGGCGAGGCGTATCTGTGCCAGTGCAAGCACTCCAATGACCTGCCCTTCTGCGACGGTACGCACAAGCAATTTGACGATGACGAAGTCGGCGAACAAGGTCCCGGCATCAGCGACTCTGACACGGCTGCGCCAAAGGCCAAGGCAACCGCGGAAGAGCCCACGGTTGAATTCATTCATCAGCTGGCGCGGGACGGCCTGAAAAAGATGGGCCACCACGGCCCTATGACCGCAATGGGTGTACCGCGGGGCAAGTTGCCGCACTGGGACGACATCCAGATCATGGCGGCCCAACTGGCGACCCAGCCGTTGTTCGAGGACGAGCCGGTCAGTACCGAGCTGGTGATCGGCCCGCGCGCTAACAAACCGCTGACGCTGAAGATTCCGCTGTTTGTCTCGGACATGAGCTTTGGCGCGCTGTCAGAGGAGGCTAAACGGGCGCTGGCCAAAGGCGCCGAAATGGCTGGCACCGGCATATGCTCGGGCGAAGGGGGCATGCTCAGCGAAGAGCAGGAAGCCTGCTCGCGGTATTTTTATGAGCTGGCCAGCGCGCAGTTTGGCTACACCGAAGACCAGCTGAAGAAGGTGCAGGCCTTTCACTTCAAAGGCGGTCAGGGCGCGAAAACAGGCACCGGCGGCCACCTGCCCGGCAACAAGAACACCGGCAAAATATCCAAGGTGCGCGGCATACCGGAAGGTGAGCCGGCCGTATCGCCGCCGACGTTCAAAGATCTGCACTCGCCCGCCGATTTCAGAAAATTTGCCGATCGGGTGCGCGAAGTAACAGGGGGCATCCCCGTGGGCTTCAAGCTGAGCGCGAATCACATTGAGCAGGATATTCAGTTTGCGCTCGACGCGAGCGCCGACTACATCATCCTGGACGGCCGCGGCGGCGGGACGGGAGCTGCGCCCGCGATGTTCCGCGACCACATCAGCGTACCCACCATTCCGGCGCTGGCGCGCGCCCGGCGCTACCTTGACCAGCAAGGCGTCAGCGGCGAAGTCACGCTGATCATCACCGGCGGCCTGCGGGTCCCCGTCGATTTTGTAAAGGCGCTGGCGCTGGGTGCTGACGGCGTAGCACTTGCCAACAGCGCCATCCAGTCCATCGGCTGTGTCGCCGCGCGCATCTGCCACACCAACAACTGCCCGTCCGGTGTCGCCACGCAAAAAGCTGAGCTGCGGCAGCGGCTGGACATCGACAAATCAGCAATCCAGCTGCACAACTTTTTCACCGCGTCGGTCGAGCTGATGCAGGTGATGGCAAGAGCATGCGGCCATGACGCGCTTAGCAAGCTAAACAAGAATGATCTGGCGACGTGGCATCGCGATACGGCTCTGTTGTCGGGGGTGCGCTATTCGGGGCTGTTGAGCCCGACTGACACGATTTAGCCCTGCCTGCCGTGTCGATCGCCTTATCTGAGCGGCGACTGTCAGACCCTACTCCAACCGCAGCGGTAACGAGCGCAGCCGCTGGCCTGTCAGCGCAAACACCGCGTTGGCCACCGCAGGCGCTATCGGCGGCACGCCAGGCTCGCCCACGCCGGTGGGTGCCTCTGCGGTGGGCACCAGTTCCACCTCTACATCCGGCGCGTCGCGCAGCGTGAGCATGCGGTAGCTGTTGTAGTTGCCCTGGCGCACCCGCCCCTGATCAATATTAATCTCGCCGTACAGAGCCGCCGTCAGCCCAAAAATTACGCCGCCTTCCATCTGCTGGCGCACGATGTCAGGGTTCACAATCTGCCCGCAGTCCACGGCACACACCACGCGATGCACGCGGATTTGCTGGCCGTCCAGCGACACTTCGGCCACCTGCGCGACGTGGGTGCCGAAGGAACTGACGAAGGCGAGCCCGCGGGCGCGGCCTGCGGGTAACGGCGCCGACCAGTCGGCCGCGGCGAGTGCGCGGTCGAGCACGACAACATGCCGCGGGTCGCGCAGCAGCGCCCGCCGGTATTCTGCCGGGTCGCTGCCGGCGGCCGCGGCCAGCTCATCTATAAACGATTCCACCGCAAAGGCATTGTACGAATTGCCGACCGAACGCCAGATGGATACGGGCACGCCGGGGTCGTAGGCGAACTGGGTGAAGGCCTGGCTCGGCAACGCGTACGGCAGTTCCTCGGCCCCCTCGCGGGCCTGAAAGGCGGCGACGAACTGCACGGACCGTGCCGCCATCCAGTTACCGATGCCCTCGCGCTGCGCGGCGCTAAGCACCTCCGGCAGAAAGACGTTGACGGTGGCGTTCATCAGCGAGGGCACCGTCGGCGTGGCCACCTGGCGATGAGCCCACGCCACCGGTGCACCTTCCGCATCGAGCCCGCCGCGCATTTGGTGCACGGTGCGCTGCCGGAAAAAGCCGTGGCGCATGTCGTCTTCGCGGGTCCATATCAGCTGCACCGGCGCGTCAACGGCAGCCGCGATTTGCACAGCCTCGGCCACGAAGTCCATGAGCACGCGGCGGCCGAAGCCACCGCCAATAAAGGTGCTGTGCACGTGCACCTGCGCGCGGGGCAGACCAGCGATGTCGGCGGCCACACTGCGCGCCATGTCAGGCGCCTGCGTGGGCAGCCACAGGTCGCAGCGCCCGGGCTGCACATGCACGGTGGCGTTCATCGGCTCCATCGGCGCGTGGGCCAGGTAGGGCGTGCGGTAAGTGGCATCGACCATGGTGGCGGCGGTCGCAAGCGCAGCAGCGGCGGCGGCGCTGCCCTCATCCACATCGGGGTCGGTGCGCTCCAGCTGCGCCGCTTCCTGCGCTTCGATATCGGCATCGCTGACCGCGGCCAGCGGCCCGGGCGCGGCATCGAGCTTGACCAGTCGGGCGGCGCGCTGCGCGGTCCAGAAGTCGCGCGCGATGACGGCCACACCGTGGGGCAGCGCCACCAGTTCGACCACGCCGGGCACCGCCCGGGCCGCGGCGCCGTCAAAGCCGCGCAGCGTGCCGCGCAGCTCAGGCACCCGCGCCACCACGGCGGTGAGCATGCCGGGGCGGCGTACGTCCATTCCGTACTGGGCGGCGCCGCGCACCTTGGCCTCGAGGTCGAGGCGCGGCACGTCGGTGCCGATCCAGCGGTAGTCCTGTGGCTGTTTCAGCGGCACGTTGCGCGGCACTGGCTGCTGCGCAGCCTCGCTCGCCAGGTCCGCATAGGTCAGACGCTGTGAGGATTCGGGGTGGATGATCTGTCCGTCACGCGTGCGCAGCGCGGCGGCGTCACAGTCCCAGCGCCGGGCCGCAGCAGCCAGCAGCATGGCGCGCGCGGTGGCGCCGGTCGCGCGCAGAATATCCCAGCTGTCCGCCATGCTCAGGCTTTGCCCGGTGAGCATCAGCGGGCGCTGAAACGTGCGTCGTACCGGGGCAAACTGGACCTCGATGCGCGCCGGGTCGTAGTCGAGCTCTTCGGCCACCAGCGTGACCAGGCCGGTCATGACGCCCTGCCCCATCTCGGCTTTGTCGAGCTGAAAGATCACTCGCCCGTCGGGGTGCACCTGCAGGAAAGCATTGGGTTCGAGCACCGCGGGGTCATCCAGCAGGCGCTCAGGCTCGCGCGGCCACCAGGTCAGGGCCAGGCCCCCGCCCGCCACGCCGGCCACACCCAGCAGGAACCCCCGGCGCGACACGCCGGCCTGCCGCGGCAGCGGAGGCGTCATCGGCGCCGGCTAGTGTCCGCCGGACGGGCGCGGCGCGGCGTCCAGTGCGGCATCCGGGTCGGCGATGATGTCGGCATGCCGCTCGCGGGCCGCGGCGAGGTACTCGGGCGGGAAGTCTTCCACCCGGTGAATCTTGCAGCCGGTGGCACGCGCGGTGGTGTGGCCGCCAACGCCCTCGGCCTGAAACCACTCACGCCAGCTGGTCAGCGACTGAAACGAAATATCGGCCGCGGCCGAGGTGCGGTCCGGGTCGTTAATCTCGTCGAGCTTGCCGCGGTAGGTCACCAGCTCGTTATAAATGTGTTTGCCCATCATCGGATGATCGGAGTCCACCTTGACGGTGCTGTCGTCACGTATCCACACGTCGTTGCCGTTGACCACGGCCGGCCCTACCGTGGTGTTGAGGTCGACGTCGCCGAACATCGGGCTGTCGGGCAGAATCACGCCGGTCGGCGTCATCAGCACCGGATAGGGCCCCAGGCGTTGCTCCGGAATCTGACACAGCTTGCCGTTGTACGGGTTGACCAGGGTATCGATGACCTTGCCGGTCTCCATGTCGGTGAAGTACGACATCTCGAGCATATTGAGCTCAAAGCCTTTACCCGGCACGGGCCGCATCCGCAGGAAGCTGCCGATCATCATGCCGAACAACGGCTTGACGATGTCATCCACCACACCGTAGCGCACGCCCTTCATCCACCACATCACGGTCTTGCCGCTGACGTCGCCGCGGAGTTTGGCCAGCGCGGTCAGCCGGTCCCACGGGTCGTTCAGGTCGAGCGGCTGGCCCGCCTCAACCAGACCGGGTGTCACCAGTGAGGTGAGGCCCAGTGCGCCTGCACCGATAACTTCGCGACGGCTCACCCGGTCGCTCCCCGACTTTTTTGCGTTCGACATCTGCTGCTCCTGACACGCCTCATGGATATGAGTTTATGCTCTGCCCGCGGAAAATGAAGCGGCGGGCGCCGCCCGACCACGAGGAGAACGTCCGGCAGTTTAACCTGTGGCGCGGTGATCGTGGCAGCCACGCGTCTGCCGTACCCTAGGCTCCCGGGGAAGCTTAAATGCGCTTACACTGCGCAGCGATCCCAGCCAGCGATACGGTGAAGCAAGATGAGTGAACGACTGGATGAAGTGGAAATCAAACTGGCGCATCTGGAGCTGAGCGTCAC
The DNA here is from genome assembly GCA_036351295.1 of Gammaproteobacteria bacterium. GTDB lineage: Bacteria > Pseudomonadota > Gammaproteobacteria > Steroidobacterales. The sequence continues at coordinate 5,743 of JAZBOT010000207.1, forward strand.
TGAACTGAGCGATGCGCTGTATGCGCAGCAACGTTCACTGGAGCGGGTGGAGCTACTGTGCGAGGTGCTGCAGCAACGTCTGGAAGCGCAGGCCAGCGGCGCCGAGGCGGACGCCGGCAACGAAATTCCCCCGCATTATTAGGAACTTCGGCCTATAACGGTGTGTCACATAAAAAGCCGGTTGGCAGGCGGCAGCTTTTGCTATTATCAGCCGCGAACTTAATGGTGTTGGAGGAGACTCACCACAATGAAAATGAACCCGATTATTTACGCAGCGGTCGCTGCCTGCGCATTAGGCGGAGCAAGCGTTGCGTTTGCCGGTGCTCACGAAGGCGGCCCGGAAATCACGGGCGAAGGTGCCTGCACCTACGTCGAAGAGAACATGTTTGCCGGTCCGTTCGACCTGTGCCAGTCGCCGGTCGGCCCGGAAAGCTGTGCGGCGCTGGGCGAAACCGGCGACAACCGTGATGCGGTGCATGCCGACGGTGCCTGCCCGACCGAAAACCTGGTCGGCATATGCGACCTGGGCAGCACGCAAAAGCACTATATGTCCGGCGATGCCGGCGGTCTGGAAATCGGCTGCGGCTTCCAGGGCGGTGACTGGATCAGCGGCGAGTAAGCACGCTGCGCCAGGACGGGCCGGCTCTCCTGGAGCCGGCCGGCAAGAACCCCGCTGCGGCGGGGTTCTTGCGTTTGTGATAGCGTAATTTGGCATCGCGACGCGCACCGCAAGCGCTCCGGACCCTAACCTATGCCAGACGCCGCCACGCCATCGCAGGCCCCGCAGCTCAAAATCAGCTCAGACGCCGCGGCCCTGCAGCTGTGCTTCAGCGGGGACTGGTTGCTGGGCAGCGAACTGCCTGACCTGCAGCCCGTGCTGACCGAGCTGCGCAACCGCGACGACATCCGCCTTGTACAGTATGCGGGCGCGGAGCTGGGGCGCTGGGACACGGGCCTGATCGCGCCGCTGGCGCGCCTGCACCGGGCGGCGCTGGAGGCCGGCCTGCAAACCGACAGCGAACAACTGCCGGACGGCGTGCGCCGCCTGCTGCAGCTGGCGTTTGCGGTCAAGGAACGGGACGGCGCGCGGCGCACCGCTGCTGAACCTGGGGTCATCACAGCAACGG
>JAZBOT010000208.1:0-2271 GCA_036351295.1 Gammaproteobacteria bacterium
ATCCACTTCGCTGTCGTCAGACAGGCTGACGACGGTTCGGGACAGGACGACGGCGCCCGAACCGTCCGTGGCGCTGCCGACCGTGCCGTGCTGCATGCTGTTCGAGCGGTTCGTGCCGGACCGGACCGCGACGTTCATCGTGTATTCCCCTCCCGACCACGCCGCCTCACGCGTCATGGCGGAGATGGAGGCGCGCCCGTCGGAACGGGAGACGACGATCTCGCAATTCTGCTGGGCAGGCGCGGCGACGGGCGACAGGATCAGCGCAAGACAAGCGCATCGCAGGAAACCAGTGGTCATGACCCGCACCCTCACTCGCTTCGGTTATCAACCGTAGCACGCGCGGGGCGCTGCACCAAGCGGCTTGCCGTGCGGCGCGCAGACCCCGGCTCAGTTCTGCACGATGAGCGCGCGGTTGTTCATGCCGGACTGCGTGATCGCCGCGCTGTGGCTGGTGCCGGATTGATAAATCGATGCGCGGTTGCCGACCCCCGTCTGGCGCAGAGAGGCCATGTTGCTGTCGCCTGTCTGGCGGACCAGGGCGGCATGGAGGCCCGCCTGACTGATCGCCACGTCATTGTCGTTGCCGACCGAGGTGACGTCGGCAACGGCGGCGGTCGTTGCGGCGGGGACAAGGGGATAGGCGTCAAGGTCCCCTCTGTCGACCTGCGGCCTGGGCCGGGCCGGGGCGAGGCCCGCCATCAGCGTCCTGGTCATCTGCGCCGCATCAAGCGAAAGCGTCTGCGGCTGCGGCAGGGCGACGGTGACCCCGCCGGCGGAGACCTGCTGAAGATATGCCTCCTGTGCCCCGGCATGGATCGGAACGCAGGACGCTGCGACAAGGAAGGCTGCGATGCGGGAGGTCATGGGCGGGTCTCCGTGGTATGCGCGTGGACCGGCCGGGGGATGCGTATCTTGCGGCAGTGCCGCACCAACCGGCGGTTTCGACGCCTCACAGGAAACAGCCCGCAATGGCGCAAGAAGGGCCGGGCACGGACCTTTTCGTGGCGAACTGTGGCGCGGTTGGGGTCATGACGGCACGACACCCGCTTGCCGGCGCGGGATGCGGTCGCGGGCGGCCCCCCGGTGCGGAGAGACCGGCGCGACTGCGCGCGGGTCAGCGACATCGGGCGACCATTCTGCGGACAAAGTTTTGCCGCGATTCTCTGGTTGCGATTCGGCGTCGCCTGCAATCTATGCGGGTTAATTTATTGCTGGATATTCTTTAAAGTTGAGCGCGCAGGAACGTGTTGTTGCAAGCTCGTGTTCAATCCCCCCCAGACTTCAAGGATTTTCGCGCTGAGCTGGTAAAATTTTCGGCTTGCCGCAAAACACTTTGGCACATTGTGGCAGGAATGCGTTAAGATGTTGTCGACGGCTGCGTCATCGAGAGGCTGCCGTGTAGCGATCGGCTTCGTACACGCAGGTCGGTCAGTGTCAATAGTGGAGTAAACCTATGAAACATCTCATGATCTCGGCCGCTGTGCTTGCGCTGGCTGGCGCAGCGCATGCCCAGGACGCATATGTCACCCAGGTGGGCGCTCAGAACACCGCTGTGAACTACAGCGAGGAATATCGGGGAGGGGGCCCCACCCAAGTCATCGCCCAGCAGGGTGAGGGCTTCAGTGCTGCCAACTTCGCGCGCGGCAACAACACGGCCATGGCGTATCAGTTGGACACGGGCTATCCTACTTCCAACATGGCCGATAGCGATCCTAGCACCCCTGGCCTTGACGGCGGAACGATGAACTCGCTGATCTGGCAGAGGGCTGAAGATGGGCCGTCGTCCGCCACCAACATGAGAGACGCGCGGGGCGGCAACACTGCCATCGCCGTGCAGCTCTCTTCACCTGGCACGGATTACAGCACCAGAGACTACAATTCGCAGATTCTCCAGAGAGGCAGTGACAACGTTGCCGTGAACTGGCAGCACAACCGTGGCGGTGCGATGCGCACCTTCGGAATTAACAACGGACCTCTCGCCACTATCACCACGCCGCAATTGACGACATTCAATCCTAACGCGGCTTCGCTCCCGACTCCGGTGCTGCCCGCAACGACAGTGCCCTACAACGGCTCGGTCGGAATCAACTGAGTTCCGCCCGCGAAAACGCTCCCGGCAATGCGTTGCCGGGAGCATTTTAATACAACAGGTTCTCGGTGATTGTCATGTTTAGGCCGGTACATTTGGCACTGCCTTTTCTAATTGCATTGACTGCCACCGCAGAGGCGGGTGATGCATATATTGCCCAGGTCGGTGAGGGGAACGGC
>JAZBOT010000209.1:0-7872 GCA_036351295.1 Gammaproteobacteria bacterium
AGTACGAGAGGACCGGAGTGGACGAACCTCTGGTGTTCCGGTTGTCACGCCAGTGGCACTGCCGGGTAGCTATGTTCGGACAGGATAACCGCTGAAAGCATCTAAGCGGGAAGCCCCCCCTAAGATTAGATTTCCCTTGATCCTTGAGATCACTGAAGGGCCGTTGAAGACTACAACGTTGATAGGCTGGGTGTGGAAGCGCAGTAATGTGTGAAGCTAACCAGTACTAATTGCCCGTGAGGCTTGACCATATAACACTCAAACATCTTGAGTAATTCATGTTCAATGCACGCCAGAAACGAAATACTCAATTTAAAACCGTTAAAACTCTGCCAAATTGTTAACTTATTCAAGTCCTGGGGTCAGAGTAAAAATGCTTTGCTGATCTCGCTAAAGAGAAATGCCCAACAAGCATTTTTACTCTGACCCCAAGACTATAACCAGTTCGCCTGGCGGCCATAGCGAGTAGGAACCACCTGATCCCATTCCGAACTCAGAAGTGAAAATGCTCAGCGCCGATGGTAGTGCGGGGTCTCCCCGTGTGAGAGTAGGACACTGCCAGGCACCTACACCAAACCCCCGGTCTCGATGAGATCGGGGGTTTTTTTGTTGTCTTTGAGCAAACTGTTTGACACCGGCTGCAGCACCGCTTTTGTCATGGTTGTGCGTGCTGCGCTAAGCTGGGCTGAAGGCGGCAGCGCATCAGGGGCCTGCCTGGCACAGAAATCCGGCTCAACACGTTGCCGTGATCTGACGGTTTTGCGGGGGCACTTCCAATGCGAAAAAATTCCTTATTGCCAGCGGCGGTACTCTGTGCCGGCCTGGCCGGCTGTTCAATGACTAACCAGTTTAACGTCGCTGCGATAGCCGCAAGCACCGAACCGCTGGCAGCCGTTTCAATTTTCAGAAAGTCTCCATCCCCGGACTTTCGTGCCGAATGTGCTGAGCACGACAACGACTCTATTCTGAAATATTGCGTGATGCAGTCGGTTGACCTTGACCTGCTGTATGCCGAGTTCGAAAATTCAGGGGCGTTTGCTGAAGTGCTGTTTGCCGATCAGGATGTTCCCTATCAAATTGCTATCGCGACAGCCCGCTACAGCGAGGACGATGTGGCCGGTATGGGCAACGCTGTGGTTTGCGGTGCTACCTTGCTCTTGACTCCATGTTCGGTCGACATGGAATACCGGGTGGAGGCGGGAGTGTACTGGTTCGGGATCTTGATTGCGGAGCTTAAATATGAGCTCCCCTTTGAACAGAACCTATCGTTATTCAGCCTCGCAGAGAATGTTGATCATGATGCAGCCGAAAGCATCGCAAGTCATATCATAAGCGACATCCAGAAAAGTAGATTACTGTCAGATGAGTTGCGCATTTCGACACTCAAGTCGAGTGACTATTTTGTGGGCTTGCGCGCGCCCGATGAACTGGGCGCTTACTCGAGGCTAAGTACCGAAATCTACGACCACCCGCTCTCAGGTGTGAAGCTTCGGTACCAACATACCGACGACCGGGTGGATAGGACTGACGTTTTTGTTTACCCGGTTCGCTCGACCACGTGGAATGAGTCTGCTGTGCTGCTAGACATGGAAGCGGAGAACGTGCGTTCCGAAATAGCGCTTTTTATCAATGAGACCGGGAGTTCTGAATACATCCAGCGGGACAGCGAATTGTGGACTCTGGAGGCTGCTGGCGGGCCACGCAAGGTTCTGTATTTTGAGGGTTCTTACACTGACCCTCAGATTCTTGACTACGTAACCCGGACGTATTTGGCCATAGTAGAAGACAAATTTGTAAAGGTTCGCCACACCAGCCTTGCGGACAGCGACACGCGGAACAGGACTCATGAGTTCGCGGCCGCAATGATTTCGGCTATTGAAGTGCCCGGCGAGTCGATATTTATGGCCCGGGTGCGCCAAAACTGGCGCTCTCAGGGGCCCTTGAGCCCCTGATTCCGGCCGACCTGCGTAGAACTCCTACCAGCCTGTTTTATATCAAGACTTAGTCTAAATATATCCGTTACTCCGCGCTGCGTTTAGGTTGCACAAGGTTCACAATGAATCGGTTGCTCTCCAAGTGTTTACTGGTTAGCATAAATACTCGATTGGCATCGGTGGACGCAAAAGCTGTATACAGACCACCACAGCCGAACAACTAAATTAAGGTTGCAGTCAGATGACTCCTCTCAGAACTCTAACGTTGGTTGCGTTGCTTGCCGGCTACGCCGGTTTTGCGCACTCTGCAATCGTTACCGTGAACGGCGCCAACGTAAGCTTTACCTACGACGACTCCACCTTATACGGAACGGGCTTTGTGGTCGGTGACTCGATTTTCTTTACGCCGACTGATTTTCGGGCTGAATCTGCCGACGGTGCAGGATTTTCCACGGCCAGCGCGACGCTTAATATTGGTATTCAGGCTCTGCGGCCAGACTACTCGTTTACTCAGGTGGCTCTCCTCGAGCAAGGCGACTATTTTCTCAGCGGCGGCAGTGCATCCGTGGCCGCCGGAGGCAGGCTCCAGGTGGCAAGCCTCACAACTTCATGCAGTGTTTTCCCCTGTATCGACAGTGAGACATTCAACGTCAGCGGTTTAGGCACGGTAGGTGCATTGACAGACTGGACATCCGAGGCTTTAGTAGATTTCGGTGACACCGCTGGTTGGGTCAGCGACACTAACGTGACCGCGCAAATCCAGAACAACCTGAGTGCTGCAACAGCCAATTCGGGTGAACTGGCCTTCATTCAAAAGAAGGCTCAGCTGGTTGGACTAACTGTCGTACCGGTGCCTGCGGCTATTTGGCTGTTTATCTCCGGCTTGGGTATGCTAATCGGCGCTAGCCGCGTTCGCAGATAGCTTCCCCCGCAGTCAGCCGTTGTCCCACAACCTCGCTTCTGAGTTGAGCGCGAAATTTTGGGGTCAGAGTAAGAACCCCTGCTGGGCAATTCGCTTCACCGACAGCAGTGAAGCATTTTCACTCTGACCCCTAAAATTGTGCCTGGGCGTCAGCTTTCGGCAACAAAGCCGGCTACAGACTCGACACGCTGAATTTCGGCCGCCGTTTGCAGGCGATTTCTTGCGCACTCAAGCGCTGAAAGCGCCTGTCGTTCGGCAGCTGCTTGCATGTCTGCGCCATCAAGTCGGGTCAACGCCTCGAGCGCCTTAAGCAGTCGAATGACCACCTCCGCGCTGCCAGCACCGTCGCGCGCAATTACCGCAAAGGCATCTTCAAACATATCGTCCAACGTGATGGTCGGCACCGCAACTCGGTCGTATTCAGCATTGTCGTTTGCCGGCGCACCGGCCGCTTTGTCCCACTGCATGAACAGCCGCATGTATACCCCAATTACAGAGATTGCGGTGCCCGGATCGTTGACAGCCGGCGACAGAGCGCGGCCGCCAATTTCGGACAGCGCAATTAGTCCGAAGCGCGGGTCCTCGTCAAAGGTACGGTTTCGGCCGACGATGAAGGCGGCAGCAATCTCGGCAGAATCCAGTTCGGCCGGATCACCTTCAACCTGGCTGACACTGGCGAGCGCGCGACCGGGCATCGCAAAGGTGCCGGGCAGCGCCTCAACAGTAATGGTCGCTTTGGCCGCCGCCGCGATGTCCTGCAGATCATCGATATTGACCCGTTGTACATAGCCGGCGGCGTCGGCATAGACGCGCCATGCCACCGGCAGATCAGGGTCAACGGCAATTCCGCCCAGTCGCGGCGCGCGGCCGCGATTCTCAAGCGCCTTGGCAGTGGCTTTCTCGACGGACTCTATCGTCATGGAAAGCAGGCCGAGTCGCGCAATCCGGTCGACCCAGCGCACGAAGGTGAGAATGACCGCGGTAAACGTGATGACCGTGAAAACAAATAGAGTGAAGCGGCCAGTTTTCTCGTAATAGCCGTTCTGAACAGCAACGATTGCCACGGTGCTGAAGATAAACGCGCCGATAAAGGTTGCCAGCGCATTCTGCGAAACGTCATCGGCGAGAACCAGAGGCAATGAGCGAGGCGTAGCATTGCGGCTCGCCGACGCATAGCTCGCGACCATTGAGCCTACAGCAAAGGTTGCAATGACGAGCATGCTGGCTGCCAGGTTGTTTAGCAAAGTCTCTATCGAGGTGCGTGAGATTTCGGGAACGAAAGCCGCAATGCCAAGGCGGTCGGTTGCGCTCGCTACTAATGCGCCACAAACCGACACGGCGCACATGAGTAAAGGCCGCACCCACAGGCGTTCACTGATGCGGCGAATGAGAAATTGCACGCGGCTTTGATTCATTAGCAAGACAGTGCGCGAGCCCGCGGGTTTATGCAACCTGAGTCGCATTCACAGCCAAGTTGAGTATGACCTTGCCAGCGAGCAGCCGTAGCGGACTGCAAGGGCAATGAGTGGCAGCGGGTCAGGAGCGATTTACTCCCTGCTCCACGTCGTACGGTATGCTAACTGCAAATTCCAGCGGATATTTGCGCGTGATTTCTGCCGAAAGCCAGACCGTGTTCGACCGGCGACTGCTCCCGGTGGCCCTGTTTACCGGCAGCTATCTGCTGGCTGCCGTTGTTTTTGCCTTTGCCCGCGGCAATCTCGAGTTTGTGTTCTATATCGCCGTGATGGCCGTGCTGATTGGGGTCGTGCTCGTCGTGCACCGGCGGGTGAGCCTCGCTCCGGCGACATTGTGGTGTCTGAGTGTCTGGGGTGCACTGCACATGGCCGGCGGGTTGGTGCATGTTCCGGTCGGCTGGCCGGTGGCCGGTGACAGCAACGTGCTGTACAACCTCTGGCTGCTGCCCCAAATGCTGAAGTTCGATCAGGTTGTGCACGCTTATGGCTTTGGGGTGGCCACGTGGGTTTGCTGGCAGGGGCTGCGCGCCGGTGTTGGCGGTCAGCCGGGGCGGCCTGTACAACCCACGCCGGGTCTGGTGCTGCTGGCCGCGACTGCCGGAATGGGGCTCGGCGCCGTCAACGAGGTCATCGAATTCGCTGCTGTGCTGCTGCTGCCGAACACGAACGTAGGCGGTTATATCAACACAGGCTGGGATCTGGTCGCCAATATGTTTGGCAGCCTCGTTGCTGCGGTTCTTATTTATCTTAGCGCACGGCGGCGCGACGCCGGTCAGTGATAAATGGGCCGGCCTTGGCCGTTGTCGTCCGTGGCGGCCGTGACTTTGGGTGCGTCCGCCTCGTCAGCGCCGACCTGCGTCTCCTCAGGCTGCTCACCTGACTGATCGGCCGACTTAGCCGCCGCTATCTCGTCTTCATCGGCAGCGTCGCCCGCTGGTTGTGCCAGCATGCCGCTCGGCACGAACGCCAACTCCCGCCCGGCATCCGGCGTATCGCACAGACTGTCTGCGCCTGCAGCGAGGTGCTCGTACAGCGATTTGTACTGCTGACCCAGCGCCTGGAAATGCTCCGCCGTCTGGCCGAAGTGCTCGGTGACCTGCTTGCGGTAAGCTGCCAGCTCAGCCTCGGCATCGCGGGCGCGAGTGCCGGCGCTCTTCGATTTCAGGTTGCCGACCAGAAAACCAATAATGACTCCGCCCGCCAGGGCGACGCTCGCGACGATCAGTAGGTTCGGTTCCATTAGCGTGCTCCGATGTTGCAGGCGCGAAATCCCTGCGCCGCTTGGGTAACCTCAGCGTAGCGGAGCGGCCTCCGCTATTCAAACTTCGCGTTACTCCCAGCGGTCATCTTTTGCCGGCACCGTGCGGTTCTCCACCAGCCAGTACGTGATGCCCAGCGCCAGTACAACTGCCGCGGTCGCAAACATATACAGCGGCTGCACCTTATCGAAGTCGAGAATGATCACCTTACGTGCGATGGCCATCAAAGCTGTCGAAATGACCAGCCGTATGTGAATGACATCATCCCGCAAGTACAGGGTGATGTTCAGAAAAATCTCGATGGCTATCAACACGGTCAGAAAGGCACCGAAAGTGACGATGATGTCGCGGGCACGAAAGTCTTCCAGCGTGGGCATCAGCACTTTGTCATAGAGTACGTAGACGACATCGATCACGCCCCAGAAAATGGTGAACACCATCAGCACCGCGAGCACCCGCACGGCCGCGCGGATAGCGCGGTTGAGCACATTAATGAGCTGATCGTCCTCGTCCAGGGACAGCTCGCTTTGACCAATGGCCTTCATGCGCTGGCCGCGAAAGTAAGTCATCAGGCTGTCGATGGCATCCTTGTCGCGGCTGAGGGTGACGGTATTGAAATCTTCCAGCGAAAATTTCCGCAGCCCTGGCACCTGCTTTAATTCCCTGGCGGATACGCGTTTGAAGCCCATGCTCCAGTCACCGTACATCCGCTGTTCGATCGGCTGCCGATCGAGCATGCGGACATCCGTGTGGCGTGGATCCGTGCTGATGGTGGCGAGCAGGCTGTCGATTTCGGTCTCGTTGCCTTCCAGCACCTGCAGGAATGTCCCGTTGCTGTACAACAGCATTCCGGTGATGCCGTTTTCGCTATTGTACTCCCGGCATTGATGCAGGAGCGCCATGAGGTCGTCCTTTGACATGGCCGACGTGGCCGAACTGACATAGGTGACTCGCAACATGTTAATGGGCTCCGGTTATCGCTCGGATTGGCCGCCTGTCCGCTCGGCGCCCCGAATATGGACATAGTGGTGCATTGCTATCCCGGAGTACACCACGCTGACAGCGTGGAGCACGCCATCGCAGCGGCTGACTGACTCCCGGCGGGGAGGGCGACAGCGGGGTCTAGTCGCTTTTGCCTGCTTCCCTGATCTCGCTCTCTGAAGCCGTCTCCGCCAGCTTCTGGGCGGTACCGGTTTGCACCACCTTGTGCACGGCAGCCGCAATACGGGAGTGATCCCAGGCCGAGTTCACGCGGCGTACATCGGACATCAGCACCGCGATGTAACGCGGGTCGGTCGCCTCCGGGCCTTCCACAATCGCTACCGAGTTCATCAGGTTTTGCTTGTTGCCCATGTATTTGCCGCAGCTGAAACCTTCCTCAGGTTCGCACGCGTACAGGGAACCGCTTTTGAAGAAAACGGCGGCGTTGGCCAGTTCGGGCGCATAGCTGTAGCGGTAGCGCCGCTTGGTTAGGTACATGTACTTTTTCATTTGCAGGCTCGACCAGGCGTCGACCAGCCGGCCCTGCTCGATCCTGAACAGCAGCCGCGTCAGCTCGCGCGGTGTCTCAAATGAGCGCCCGCCCGGCACTTTGCGTTTGGAGTTGCCGGTAAAAAATGAGCCCTGCTGTATGTTCTCAGTATTCAGCCCGGCCGCGACCAGGGGCGCTTTGATGACCGCCTGCGCGATGGCCGACAGTTCGGCTTTGGGCGTAGTGGCAAAGAACTCGTCATTTTCTGCATCGCTGGCAGGGTACTCCGCGCCGAAATGCGCAACCAGCATCGCCTCGCGCCAGACGATAGTGCCGGCGCCGTTGGCTGACGCCGATACCGCGTGGTCAATCCACTCGCTGAGCCGAAACGAGTCGTTTGCGTTCAGCACGGAAAACCGGTTGCGGCCCGCGGCCGCGTCCCATCGGGGAACTGCGTGAATTTCGTTGCTGACCCAGTTGCCGGCCCGCGCAACCGTCGTGCGCAAGACCGCAGCGCGTTCGGCAGGGTCCGGAAACGCGTCCGCGAGCGCCTGGAACAGCGCCGCCATACATAGCAGCTTACCGACGCTACCGGGGTTCTGCCGCAGATCCGGTCGCAGCCCGGCCCAGCGAATCGCCGCCGGGTTGCTGTAGTCAACCAGCACCATGCTGTAACTGGGATCACGCTGCCGCAGCATCGTCGTCAACGCCCCCAGCAGCTCGGGGTCCTGCTCGAGTTCATCGAAGTCGGGGCCGGCATAGTCAAGCAGGCTCAGCTGTATACGGTCTGACCCCCACAACTGCCCGGGTG
>JAZBOT010000210.1:0-5694 GCA_036351295.1 Gammaproteobacteria bacterium
CATAGGCACGGAACTCTGCGATGGTGAGCTCATAGCGGCCAATGGCGAAGGGCTTGTCTATTGTGACAGTAACAGCCGGCTGTTCATTCGGGGCGCGTTCCGCCGGCACGCCGGCCAGCGTCGTCTCCGCGACGGTCGACCCCATGGTGAAGGTCCCGGCCGGCACCCGCACCAGTTCCGGGCATGAGGCACAGTCCCGCACAGACTCCGGCTCGGTGGGCTGGAGCATGCAGCCTGACAACACCGTCGCCAGCAGTAGAGGTATCCGCCCGCTCCGGGGCTTACGAAAAGCGTTCATGGCGATATCTTCGCGGCTCTGGCAGTGTCGCCCGATCAGGGCGCGGCCACAGCCTACCCGGGTGTTCCCTCAATCTCCGCCATGCGTTGCTGGGTCAGCGGATAACGCAGCAACAGCGGCAGGCTCGACAGCATGAACAATGCCGGCAACAAAGCGGCCCCAATGATGATGCCGGTGATGGCCGATTCCGGCTGCGTAACCAGTTCCCCGGTGGACTCGATAAAGCCCATCCCGTCCAGCAGCAACCCCACGATCAGGCCGCCCACCGCGACCGCGCCTTTTTCGACGGCGCTCCAGATGCCGGTAAAAATACCTTCGCGGCGTTTACCTGACTGCACATGATCGTACTCAATGGTGTCGGGCAGCATCGAGACCCCCAGCAGAATCAGCCCGCCGCTGGAGATGCCGAGCAATACTGCCCGCGCATACACCGGCAGCATATCGGCATCGACTACGACCGGTGTTGCGGCGAACCAGGTCAGCGCGGTCAACGCGTAGGTAACCACTGCGGCCATGTAGGCTGCTTTCTTGCCGAGCCGTCGCGCTAGCCACCACCAGAGGGGGACTGCGATCGTGGAGCTGACGCTCATGGTAAGAAAGAACAGCGCCACCTTGATGCCCGTAATGTCGAGCACGTAGCGAGTGAGATACAGGGCGCAGGTGATTACCGAGGCCACCCCGATAAGCTGCAGGAGTTTCGCCGTGGCCAGCGTGACGAACGGGCCGTTGGCAGCGGCTACGCGGAGTTGCTGCAACAGGCCCGGTGACTCCCCGTCGGGGGCAAAAAAGCGGGCGCGCCGGGTACCCCAGAAACACCACAGTGCGGCGACCGTAATAATGACCCCCAGCAGCAAAGACATTTGTGCGAAGGTCTCACGGGTGCCGACGCCCTCGGGCGTGGCAATGGCCGGCGCCACCGCAGTGCCGACCAGCGAACCCACCAGGATGAATACTACCCGGTAGGCCATAATGCTGGTGCGCTCATCATAGGTTCGCGTGGTCTCGGCTGCGACCGCGAGGTACGGAACCGTAAATGCCGCATAAGCCAGCGACAGCAGGATCATCATGACCAGCAAATACCCTGCCACCACCATTTCCGAGTCGAAGGCGGGCACGTTAAACACGGCAACAAACGTAGCTGCCATCAGCAGCCCGCCGCCCAGTAAATAGGGCCGCCGCCGACCGATCCGCGTATGGGTGCGATCGCTGATGATCCCAATCAGCGGGTTGCTCAGCACGTCCACCAGCTTCGAGATAAACAGCAGCGCGCCGCCGACTGACGGCCGGATGCCCAGCAGGTTGGTCATGTAAAACAACAGCAGTACAGACGTGCTGTTGAGCACCGTGGCCTGACTGAGTGAACCGATGCCAAACGACAGCCGCAAACCGAAGGGTATGCCCGGGTTTGCGGCGTCTTTGGGCGCCGCGTTCAGCGCGGCTTCAACGGCCACGCTCAGGCCTGTCCGGAGATCATGTACCAGCTGCCTATCTTCAGTTTGCCGTCCGGGCCGCCCTCGTGTTCAAAACCCTGCTTGCCCGGAATAAAGCCCGGCACCTGCCAGTGGTAACCGGCATCAGCCTTGCGGAAGCCCGCATCGGCAACCATTTTGGCCATATCCATCCGGGCCATGCCCGCGATGTAGGGTTCGTTGTTGACCTGCGATTCCCAGTCGGCGCGGATCTGCTCCCAGACGCCCATGTGCTCATACCGCACCGGCACCTCGAGGTGGGCCATTACGCCGCCCGGCCGCAGCAGCCGTTTGCACTCGGCAAAGATTCTCTGGGTAGCCTGACGGTTGGTTTCGTGAATCACCGCGGTGGAGACGATCAGGTCGAAGTAGCCATCCGGGAAATCAGTGTGCTCGGCGTTTTGCTGGGAGTAATGCACGGTATACCCCAGGTACTCGGTGCGCGCATGGGCATAGCGCAACAGCGGGGCGCCCAGGTCGATCGCGTGCACCTCGGCCTCCGGCCATTTCTCGCAGTAGGTGAGGGTGCTGTGGCCGACGCAGCAGCCCATGTCCAGAATGCGCTTGGGTATTCCCAGATCAGGGAAGCGCGTTTCGATGTGGTCGATCATGGTCCAGCCGCGCGCATCATTAAAGCCACCGCCGTTGCGGTTGACGTGATACAGCGCCGCGGCACCGTCAAACAAGGCGCCGGCGCGCAAGTCGTCCTCAGCCGTCTCGGTGTAGTAGCTGCCGGGCATGCGGTGATTGTCAAAGCTGGTGATGTAGCGCGGTATCTCCAGCTCCGGATTAAGCCGCAGGCTGCCCCGCGGCTTGTCCAGCGCCTTGAACTTCTGCTGCAGCTCCGCTGCCTGCCGGTCGACCGAGACCGCCACGTTGTCCCACATCAGGTCCTGCTGGTGCCGCAGTGACGACAGCCAGAACTGATGGAAGGGTTCGGCCTCCATGTGCTTGCGCACGTCTTTGCCGGTTTCCGCCGCGCGGCCGTTGGCTGCGGCAAACGCCGGCTTGGCGACTTCCTCGACCAGCTCTTTGTCGAGCGGGTCCAGATCATTCTGGATGTAGTTTTTAAAGGTGAGTAAGAACCGGGTGCGCGCATATTCGTCGTGCGTGGTAGCCGGCATCATCGGATGTTGAGGTTGGGCTGGCATGATCGGGGTACTCCGGGTTGCGGGTGTTAAATTTCGCGCTCGGCAATATCGCGCGCCGTTTTCTCATAATTGTGCTGGGCGCGCACGACCGCCGCTTCCTGCAACTGGCGCACCGGTCGCAGCGTGCGTTCAATCAGCAGTTTGCGGCGGGCTTCACGCTCCTGCTCGACCTCCGGGCTGGCGATGAAATCTTCGACCGCCGCCGTGGTGGCCGGGATGCCTTGTTCGCCAAGCTTCTCGCAGGTATCGATGCGGTCGCGCAATACGCAGATTTCTTCGAGCATCACGATCAGCATGCCGTAGATGGCCTCGGTGGCGGGCTGGTCAAAAAACACCGGCTGCGCGCCTTTGGCGATGTCGAGCGGTACGGTCTTGAGGTTAGCTGCTTTCATCTGAAAACTCATCCTGATACATCTGATTATTTTAAGACACCAGGCGCAGACCCGCGCGGGCTGCCGGCAAGCGGCGAATGCGGGGCATACCGGCGGCGACCAGTGCGTTGGCGAGCACCGGGGCCGAAATGGCGGTCGTGATTTCGCCGACGCCGCCAGGCGGTGCCGTACTGGGCACGATAGCGGCCCGTACCCGGGGCGCCTGGTTCATTCTTAATACGGGCTGCGTATCAAAATTGCCGCGTACCATTTGCCCGCCGGCGACGCGGGCATCGCCGAACAGTGCCGCATCAAGGCCAAAGAGAAAGCCACCCTGAATCTGACTCTCGACAATGGCCGGGTTGATGGCAGTGCCGCAGTGCAGGGCGCAGGCCACGTCATTAATGCGGAACGTGCTGTCGTCCAGTCGTGTGACATCCATCGCCGCAGCTATGATGCAATTCCAGCCGGCCGCCACCGCCACGCCCCAGCCCTGGCCCGCGGTCGCCCGTTTGCCGAAGTCGAACATGGCTTCCAGCTGATCAAGCGCAGCGTGTCCGGCAGCGTTGTCGCCGAGCAGTTCGCGGCGCATGTCGAGCGGGCTGCGGTTGGCCGCAGCGGCCAGTTCGTCGACAAAACTTTCGGCAAAGAAGCCGTTCTCGCTCAGCAAGGTGGCCCGCCAGATACCAACGGGTACCCCCGCCTCAAGTCTCGCGTAGCTCAGTTTCTGGTGTTCCAGCTGGTAGCCGTCACCGGACAGCCCCATGACATTAATGACACTGTCGAGCTGCGGCGGCAGCTTGAAATCATCGATCAGCGAAGGCCCGGCTGCGGTGACTTCAAGTGCCGCTACACTGCCGTCGGCGTTCAGTGCGCCGCGGTAGCGGGCGCTCATCGCCGGCCGGTACTTGTCCTGGCGCAGATCTTCTTCGCGGGACCAGATCAGCTTGACCGGACCCACGTTGGCCGCTTGCGCAATCTGCGCGGCCTGCACGGCAAAATCAGTGTAGCTGCGCCGCCCGAACCCGCCACCGATAAACATTGAGTGGACGTTAATATTTTCTGGCGGCAGGCCGAGCGTCGCTGCCACGGCGTTAACCGTGTCGGTCTCGGCCTGTGTCGGTACCCATACCTCGGCACGGTCCGCATCAATGCGCACCGTCGCATTCATCGGCTCAAGGCACGCATGCGCCAGGTACGGTACCTGGTAATCGGCCGTAACAATTTGGGCGGCGGCCGCGAACGCCGCGGTTGTGTCGCCTTTGGCTTTGCCGACAGCCCCCGGTCCTTCCAGCGCTGCCAGCTGGGCGGCGCTGATCGCGTCTGAATCGTCACGGGCGGCGTTACTTGTATCCCACTCGGGCTGCAGGGCCTGCAAACCACGTGCAGCATTCCAGTAGCCGTCGGCCACGACCGCCACTGCGTTGTCGAGCTCAACCACTTTCAGCACCCCCGGTAGCGCCAGCGCAGGGGCCGGATCAACACTGGCAAGCCGCCCGCCAAACTGCGGGCACGCCATGATAGTCGCCACTTTCATGTCCGGGAGATTGACGTCGGCGCCGAACACCGCCGAGCCGTCGATTTTGGCGGCGATATCGGTGCGCGGCAGGGGTTGCCCGATTAACGTCCAGTCATGCGGATCTTGCAGCTCGACCGGGTCCGGTACCGGCAGCGCCGCCGCCGCGCCGGCCAGCTCGCCGAAGGTTGCGGAGCGGCCTGACGGTGTATGCGTGACGCTGCCTGACTGCGCCCGACATTCGCTCGCCGCGACGTCCCAGCGTTTGGCAGCGGCCGCTACCAGCATCATCCGGGCGGCGGCGCCCGTCTCGCGCAGGGGCTTGAAGCTGGTCATCACGCTGGCGCTGTTGCCGGTGATGCGCCGCCCGCGGGCGGTGCGAAAGCGCGGCGCCGAGTCGGGCATCTCCACCCGTACCTGCGCCCAGTCGACCTCGAGTTCTTCGGCCACCAGCGCGCTCAGCGACGTCATCACACCCTGACCCATCTCCGCCATGGCACAGTAAATGGTGACGGTGTTGTCGGGGTTGATGCGCAACCAGCCGGTCAGTTCGGTTTCGCGGACTGCAGCGTGTTGCGCGGCGCGGGCGGTATCAGCGGTACGCCAGCCAACGAGCAGGCTGCCGGCCAGCGCACCGGCTCCGGCGAGCAGTCCGCGGCGGGTCAACGGTACAGCGGTGTGCGCTTCATTCATAATGGTTCTGCGAGTCTGGACAGCAAGCTGAGGCTTGATTATCATATGGTTTGCACGCGTGTGCAAGCCTCTGCATTGCGCGGTTCATCTGGCGACTGCGCGGAGTTTCATTACTAATGGCAATCAAGATTACGGTGAACGGTCAGGAGCGGCGCATTGCGGCCGATCCGGATACCCCCCTGTTGTGGGTGTTGCG
>JAZBOT010000211.1:0-2821 GCA_036351295.1 Gammaproteobacteria bacterium
GCATGCGGCAGACGAGTCGGGCCCCGACTGGGCGGCTCTCGCGCGCGCCGCTGACACGCTGGTGGCGTACATGGCGGTGGGTCGGCTGCAGGAAGTCTGCTCGGCCCTGCTGGCTGCCGGGTTGCCGGCGGACCACCCGGCCCTGCTGGTGGAAAACGGCACGACGGCGAGCGAGCGGGTGCTGCGGGGTTCGCTGGAATCACTGCCGGAGCGCGCGCGGGCAGCCGGTGCGGTCAGCCCGGCCCTGCTGATCGTCGGGGCAGTAGCGGGACTCGCGACCGTCCGCGATAGCCACCATGGCGGCGGCACTGAGCATGCCTGGCTGCCGACGGCGGCGCCCGGGTTGGTGCCATGAGCGCCTCAGCCATGCAGGATTTACAGGTCATACAACAGCTGAAGGACCCGGCTGGCAGCGGGCTGCCAGCCCCCGTCGAGGACCGGTTGCGACGCGCCGGGCTGTTCATCGACACCTGTCAGCGGCAGCTGTGCATCAGCCGCGGGGGTTCAGTCGGCGACAGTGATATTGCAACGTCCGCGGGCATAACAACCCTGCACGGTCGCGCCGCTTATACACTGCTGCTGCAAACGATTACCGGCCTGAACAGCTCCGTGCCCGGCGAAACCAATGTGCAGGGGCAGTTTAAGCGCCAGTGGGAAAGCTGGCGCAGGCAGGCCGATGCCGGCGCCACGCGGTCGCTCAATCCGGTGATGCGCGCACTGCTGGAAGACAGTAAACAGATACGCGAGCAACACTTGCAGGGCATCGGCGGTCAGTCCTATGGGTCCGCCGTGCGCAAACTGTTGCAGGCACCGCCGAGCGCGCGAGTGCTGTTCGTCGGCTGCGGCGAGCTGGCGCGCTCCATGCTCAACCTGTTCGCAGGCTGGGAAACCGGCCTGTGGAACCGGCATGCCGTCGCTACACCGGCCCATTTCGCCGGCCGCGTGTTCGCGCCGACCGCCCAGGGCGAGGCTGCCCGGTGGGCCACTCATATCGTGTTTACCACGCCGCCGGATGCAAGCCACGACCAGCAGTGGCTGGGACTCCTGCATTCGTCTGTCGCCGGCATTGCGCACCTGGGCAGGCGCCGGGCGAACCGCGGACCGTGGACCGAACCTGCCACAGCCAGCGGTGCACCGCTGTTTCATGACCTCGACGACGTCTTTGACCTGCAGCGGCGCCAGTCTGCCGTGCGCTCGATGCGACTGCTGCAGGCGCGCTACGCATGCGCCGCGTTAGCCAGTGAGCGCACCCACCCGACGGCAGCGCCACTCATAGGCGGCCCTGTCGCCGCCGTGCAACGAGCATGAGCGCGCAGCCGCACGCACACCGCTCCGCGCGGCTGCGGCTGGCCACCCGCAGCTCGCTGCTCGGGGTGGCACAGACGCGGCAGGTTGCCGCCGCGCTGGCGGCGAGCGCTCCGGGTCTGCAGGTGGACATCGTCTGCTATTCGAGCCCCGGCGACCGGGACCAGGACACCCCGCTGCCGGACGTGGCGGCCGCTGATTTTTTTTCGGCTGACGTCGATGCCGCGTTGCTGAACGGCGCGGTGGATGCCTGCGTACACTCCTGGAAAGACATCACCGGCGCGCGGCCCGCAGGGGTGCTGCACGCTGCGACCCCGCGCCGCGCCGCGCCCCACGATGTCGTGCTGTTCCGCCCCGACATCCGGGCACGACTGGACAGCGGCGAACCGTTGCGTATCGGCACCTGCTCCGTGCGCCGCAGCCTCAACGTCGGCGATTTCCTGGCCACCGCGCTGCCGGAGTCGCCCGGGCGCGAGCGACTGCAATTTGTCCCGGTGCGTGGCCCGGTCGACGCGCGGCTCGCCAGCCTGAGCGCCGCCGCCGGTGAGCCGCGCCTCGACGGCCTCGTTCTGGCGCTCGCCGGTCTGCAGCGCCTGTTTGCTGACCCGGACGGTCATGCGGCGGTCGCTGCCCTGCTGGCGTCACTGCGCTGGATGGTGCTGCCGCTGAGCGCCTGCCCGGCCGCACCGGCGCAGGGTGCTCTAGCGGTTGAGTGTCGCGCGGACGATGCCTCGACCCGCCGGCTGCTGGCCGGTATCCACGACGCCGTGACCCATGCAACCGTCTCACTCGAACTCGCCCGGGCTGAGCAGCTGGGCGCCGCGCGCGACCGCTTCGGCATCACGACGCTGCCCGTGCCCGAACTCCGGCATGTGACCTGGCTGCGCGGCCGTAACGCCGACGGCAGCGCGCGCAGCGGTGTTGTCAGCGGCGCTGTTCGGCCGCCGCCGGCCACCCCCGTGCGGCCCTGGACGGGCTCGCTGGCCGGCGGCCAGCGGGCCGAGCCCGTGCCCGGCGCCCGCGTCACCAGCCGTGACGTCTTTCTGGCACATGCCGATGCGCTGCAGGATCTGCAGCTGCCCGCCACCGCGCGCATCTGGACGAGCGGCGTGCGCAGCTGGCAGCGGCTGGCCGACCGCGGAGTCTGGGTAGAAGGCTGCGGCGACAACCTGGGTTTCGCGCAACTGCGTGCCCTGCTGGCAACGCCGGTACTGCAACTGCAGCCGCTGGAGCAGTGGACGGCCGTGACGCACGTTGACGCTGTCGAGGGCTGGGCCGGCAGCGGCATCGGCACCGTCGTGGCGAGCTACCGCTTGCCGCCGGTCGCCGCTGAACATCACGACCACGAGGAGCTGAGCAGCGCGACGCATTTTTACTGGGACAGTGCGCGGCAGTATCGTGCGCTGCGCGGACTGCTGCCGCGCGCGGCGCAGCATGCCTGCGGCGCCGGGAAAACGCTGCAAGCCCTGCGCGCCGCCGGACTGCAGGATGTTGTGCCCTTTGTGTCGCGCCGGGA
>JAZBOT010000212.1:0-16140 GCA_036351295.1 Gammaproteobacteria bacterium
GCCAACCCGCCGTGATCACCCTCCGAGCACTGACCAACCGCGCTCGTCTCCCTGTCGACTGGTCCGAACAGCGGGCCTTATTTGGCGAACTAACCCGCCGATAACGGTACGCGCAAACCCCGGTCAGAGACTTCTTTGGAAAACGGGCGCTTGTCCTCCACCCATAGCGTCTCACGTGTCATTACTGAAATCACTTTTGCCTGAGCGCGGGCAACAGCGGGCTACAAGGCCCTAACAAAATATCTATAAGCTATTGATATTAATTAATAAAAAAGATGGCGGAGAGGGAGGGATTCGAACCCTCGATACGCTATTAACGCATACACGAATTCCAATCGTGCGCTTTCGACCACTCAGCCACCTCTCCGGTCGGGTCAATGTCCAGCTGGCAGGCGGGGCCTGCATCGCGCGGCAGCCTACAGCAGCCGGGCCATCCTATCAATTCCCCTCGCGGTACGGGGGCGGTTCGATCAGACAAGGCTCGCCGTCGGGCGTCGGGGTCGTGTTGGCCGCGCCGTAGGGGATCGGAATCCAGGCGTCCTCCGGCATCGGTTCGAGATTTTCCGGCACCCGCAGGCGCGGGCCAGGCCGGGCCTGCTGATACTCGCGCTCCTCGTAGCACTTGTCGATCTCGGACTTAAACATGCCGCAGCCCGCCAGTGGCAGCACCAGCAGCCAGCCCAGCAGGCACGCGCCACGGGTCACAGCAGGCCCGCCTGCACCAGCGCCGCCTCCACGGCAGCATGATGCTGAGCGGACAACGGCAGCAGCGGCAGCCGGATGCCGCCGGCAATCAGGCCGAGACGCTGCAGCGCCCATTTGACCGGTATCGGGTTGGATTCGAGGAACAAATCGCGATGCAGCGAAGCGAGCGGCCGGTCCAGCTCAGCGGCCCGCTCGGCATCACCGCGAACTGCCGCACGGCAGAGCTCCGCCATCGCCGCGGGCGCCAGGTTGGCGGTGACCGATACTACACCATTGCCGCCCGCCAGCATAAATGCACGCGAGGTTGCATCATCGCCGCTGTAGAGGCCGAATTCGGCGCCACAGAGCTCGCGCAGCGGGCCTACCCGGCTGACGTCACCGGTGGCCTCCTTAATACCGCTGATATTGGCGTGGCGGGCCAGCCGGCCGACGGTGGCCGGCAGCATATCGACAGCGGTGCGGCCGGGCACGTTGTAAAGCATGAGCGGCTGGCTGACCGCGTCCGCCACGGTGCTGAAGTGACGGACCAGACCCTCCTGGGTGGGCTTATTGTAATAAGGCGTCACCACCAGAAAACCCTGAACACCCAAGCCATCAGCCTCGCGCGACAGCTCAACCGTCTGGGCCGTCGAATTGGAGCCGGTGCCGGCAATAATGGGAATGCGCCCGGCGGCCATTTCGACCGCTGCCGCCAGCAGTTCCAGGTGCTCCGTTTTGGTCAGGGTTGCCGATTCACCGGTCGTACCGGCCACCACCAGCCCGTCTGAGCCGGCCTCGACATGCATGTCGACCAGGCGCCGCAGGGCGGCGTAATCCACCGCGCCAGCCTCGCTCATCGGGGTGACTATTGCTACTAAACTTCCGGTAATCATGTTCACTGGCCAGCCGTACAGGCGGGTGATGGTACGTGCGGCCCCTGACCTGCGCAAGCGG
Source organism: Gammaproteobacteria bacterium (assembly GCA_036351295.1). Lineage (GTDB taxonomy): Bacteria > Pseudomonadota > Gammaproteobacteria > Steroidobacterales. Next base: position 1,639 of record JAZBOT010000212.1, read on the forward strand.
CAGGCGCTGCTTGCTGACCCTCAAATTACCGGTAAACTCGCGGGGCAGCGTTGATTTGAGAACCGCATGGAAAAACTACTGGCAGTCACTGTCATCAGCCCCGATCGCACCGGCCTCGTCCGCGACGTCACTCAGGCCATCAGTGCGGCCGGCGGCAGCATCCAGCAAAGCCGCATGACCACGCTGGGACGCGAGTTTGCGATGCTGGCGCTGGTTTCAGCTAACTGGCACGCGATCAAGAAAGTGGAGCACGAGCTCACCGAGCTGGCTGCCGCTAACGGCCTCACGGTTACCTTCAGGCCCACCGAGGCGCGCACCCACCCGACGCCTGCGGCACCCTACACCGTGGATATCGTCGCCATGGATCAGGAGGGCATCGTGGCCGGACTGGCCGGGTTTTTCGCCAGCCGCAATATCGAGATCGCCGACCTGAGCACGCGCCAGTACAACGCGGCCCACACGGGTGCCGCCATGTTCGCGGTGCAGATGGCGATCAGTATTCCGGCCAAAGTGCATCTGGCTACGCTCCGCGACGAATTCCATGAGTACTGCGAGCAGCAGAATCTTGATGCGATTATCGAGCCGATGCAGCGCTAGCAGCGGCTTGGTGCCGCCCAGTCAACTGATTAGCAAGAGGATTTAGCTTATGAAAACCGCGCAAGTCGGCCGGGTCGTCCCGGCTTTCAGCCTGCCGGCCACCGGCGACCAGACCATCGACCTGAAAGCCCTGCGCGGGCAGCGGGTGGTGATTTATTTCTACCCGAAGGACAGCACGCCCGGGTGCACCACCGAAGGTGAAGATTTCGCAAAAAATCACAGTAAATTCAAAAAATTAAACACCATTATTCTTGGCATTTCCAGAGACTCGGTGGCGTCCCATGAAAAGTTTCGGGCGAAATACAACTTCCCGTTCGACCTCTTGTCTGATCAGGATGAGATCGCGTGCGGTATTTTTGACGTGATCAAGGAAAAGAACATGTATGGCAAAAAGGTGATGGGCATTGAGCGCAGCACCTTTTTGCTGGATGAAAAAGGCAAGCTGGTGCGGGAATGGCGGAAAGTAAAGGTCAAAGGGCACGTCGAAGAAGTGCTGCAAGCCGCGCAGGATTTATGACCGCGGCCGCTGCCGGCCGGCGCCGCGCGCGCGTGTGGCTGGCGGCACTGCTTAGCCTCAGCATCGCCATCGCGCTGATGGCGGCGGGTGCGGCGCGCGCGCAGGTCGACAACCTCCCTGACATGGGCAGCCCGGCCGACGGCCTGTTATCGATCGGCATCGAGGCACAGATCGGACGCCAGGTCTACAACGACCTGGTGCGATCCGGCAGCGTAGTCACGGACCCGGAGATGCAGGAATACATCCAGGGCGTCGGCATGCGGCTGGTGGCCAACGCCAACATCAAGGCAGGCCAGCAATTCTACTTTTTCTTCGTGGACAACCCGATCATCAATGCGTTTGCGTTGCCCGGTGGCTATATCGGTGTGCACACCGGGCTACTGCTCGCCACCAAGAACGAAAGCGAACTGGCCGGGGTGCTGGCTCACGAGATCAGCCACGTCACCCAGCGCCATATTTCGCGCGCGGTGTTCGCTAATCAGCGCGCCAGCACGGTCAATCTGGCCGCGATGCTGGGCGCGATCCTGGTAGGCGTGGCGGCCGGGGCTGACCCGGGCATGATCCAGGGGGCGGTGGGCATCACGCAGGGGCTGGCGATGGAGCAGCAAATCAGCTTCACCCGCAGCAACGAGGCGGAAGCCGACCGGGTGGCCATGGACGTGCTGGCGAATTCCGGTTTCAACACGCTGGCAATGCCGGCCTTTTTTGAGACCATGTCGCGGCGTACCGGCTCCGGCATCAACCGGGCGCCGGAGTTCCTGCTGACCCACCCCGTCACCACCGACCGTATGGCCGAGACGCGGGAGCGCGCCCGCAACTACCCGGTCGTGGAAGTCGCCGATACGAATGAGTACAAGCTGGCCCGGGCTCGCGCCCGGCTCAAAACCAGCACACGGCCTGAACTGGCGCTCGATTACTTCACCACCGTGGCGGAGCAGCCCGGCAATCGCGACAGCCTCGAGCTGCGCTATGGACAGGCCATTGCCATGATGCAGCTCAATCAGTACCAGCGAGCCAGCCGCATACTGCGGGACCTGCTGAATGAGCATGAAGAAGTCATCCCGCTGCACTCGGCGTATGCAGATGCGCAAATCATGCTCAACAACCCGGACGAAGCGCTGGAGGTTTACCAGACCGCCATGGAACTCTTTCCGCGCAATGTCCCGCTTACAGTGCGTTTCGCCGAGGCACTCCTCCGCTACGGCGATGCCCAGCAAGCACACGACATATTGCTCGACCTGCTTAACCAGGTGCCGCCTACGCTGGAACAAGTCCGGCTGATCGCGGTAGCCGCCGATGCGGCCGGCGATACGGCGAATACGCACTACTACATGGCTGAGTACCAGGCCATGAGCGGGAATCTCAAACTGGCTATCGAGCAGCTGGTGCTTGCACTGGACACGAGCAATCTGGATAGTGTCCAGCGGGCGCGGCTGGAGGCCAGGCTAACGCAATTTCAGGGCTACCTGCCCCGCGCCAGCGAGACTGACCCCCGTTAAGAGCAAGAAGGACTCAGCGTGACTATCGACCTCGTAGCATGTTCGGTGTGGCATGGAATAATCCGCGGCGGCCGGCGCGCCGTATTGGCTCTCACGCTCGCACTGGCTGCAAGCGGTTGCGCCACGACGGGTGAGCAGGAACGCAATCCCGACCCGCTTGAACCCATCAACCGCAAAATCTACGCCTTCAATGATGTTGCTGATCGCTACGTGGTGCGCCCGGTGGCCAAAGGCTACAACACGGTGCTGCCCCAGCAACTGCGGACGGGTGTCGGCAACTTCTTCGACAACTGGACCTATCCGGTGACGATCGTCAACGGCCTGCTGCAAGGTAAATTCCGGCAGGGCGCGCAGGATGCAACCCGATTCTTGCTGAACTCCACAGTCGGCATCGCCGGTTTTTCAGATCCGGCCACGCCGCTCGGTTTCCCCAAGCATCAGGAAGATTTCGGACTCACGCTGGCCCGCTGGGGCGCGCCTGAAGGCCCCTTCCTGATGCTGCCGTTGCTGGGTCCGTATACCGCCCGATCGGCAACCGGCATCTTCGTCAACGTGCAGTTCAACCCGATTCTGCAGATGCAAAACTCCAGCTGGCGCAGCAAGCTCGGCGTGGGCTGGATCGTGGAAACCCGCGCGGCATTTGTCGGCCCGGACGAAATTCTCCGCGACACCTACGACCCCTATGCGCTGTGGCGGGATTTTTACCTGCAAAACCGGGCTTACCTGCGGAAAGCCGGTCGCAAATCAGCAGACGACGCCGCGCTGGATGACGACGCCTTTTTTGAAGACGACGTGTTGCTGGACGAGGAGTTCCCTGACGATGCGGGCGCTACGCCCGGCGCAGACCCGGACTGAACCCAGCAACTCCTGTCGCCCTCAAGCCAGCGCGCCGCGGGGTATTGCCGGCGCGGTCATCAGGCATCCGTCTCGCCGCCGGCCGCCCGCCGGTCTTCTGCCTCAAGCCGTTCAATCACGGCCTGAATGCCGCGAGAAGAAATTTCGGCGTCGAACTGATTGCGATAATTCTGAATGTACGACACGCCGTCGATGCGTACGTCGTACATCTTCCAGGCACCAGCCGAGTTGCGTAAGGCGTAGTTAATTTCCACCGGGGCACCTGCGGCCAGCGCGAGACGGGTCCTCACCAGCGCCTTGTTGCCATCTTTAGAATAACGGGGCTGCGGATCAATGGTCATTTTCGTCTGGTCAAACCCCAGCAAACCCTTCGCGTAGGTGCGAACGAGAAAGCCATAAAAAGCCTGCGCGAAACGCTCGCGCTGCTCCGCCGTTGCCGCCATCCAATGGTCGCGGCCGAGCACGAGCTTGCTGGCATAGGTGACATCAAACCCCGGCAGCAACAGATCATCCACCAGCGCGTTCAGCTCCGCGGTGTGGGCGGTAAAATAGTCCTGCTTGCCTTCGAGCTTGCTCGCCAGTGCGGATGCGGTGCGCTCGATCACGGCAGCAGGCGGGGCCGGCTGCGCGGTAGCGGCCACCGCAGCCGTATCAAGCCCGACCAGCCCGGTCAGCGCGAGCAGAACAACGGTCAATCCCGCAGATGGGCGTGTGTACATAGTGGTAACGATCCTCGTCGTGATTTCGGGCCCGGCAGATCGGGCAGACGGATTTTAGCAAAGCTTTGGCATCCGCAAGCCCCTTGTGCGCGAACTATATTGGACTAAAATAGTCCTATATAATTCACGGCAACCAGGTTTACGGCTCCGACAACGATCAGGCGCGCATGTTACGAATCAGCAAACTCACCGACTACGGCACGCTGGTGCTGGTGCATCTGGCCAATACCGATGCTTCGCAGCCGTGCCCGGCCTCGGACGTGGCCGCCGGGACCGGGCTGGCATTGCCCACCGTGCAAAAGGTGCTGAAACGGCTCACCCGGGGCGGCCTGATTGAGTCGGCGCGGGGCGCAGACGGCGGCTACCGGTTGCGACGCGCTCCGGAGAGCATCAGCGCGATGGAAATACTGGATGTGCTGGAAGGCCCCCTGGCGCTGACCGAATGCAGTCACGAAAGCGGCCAGTGTGAACTCGAGGCCAACTGCCAGGTAGGCGGGGCCTGGCAGCGCATCACGCAGGCCATTCGCGCGTCGCTTAGCGACATTCGGCTAAGCGACCTGCGCACGCCGCCGGCAGAATTCCCGCTGCGCTACACCATTTTGAGTCACAGCGGCCACACCGGCCGCATCGCAAAGACAGGCATGTAGAAACCTATGGCATCTCAGCAACAGGACGTAAGAGACATTGTCGATCGCAAGTATGCGCACGGCTTTGTGACCGATATTGAGTCAGACACCCTCCCCCCCGGCATTAACGAGGACGTGGTAAGGCACATCTCGGCAATGAAAAACGAGCCGGAATTCATGCTCAACTGGCGCCTCAAGGCGTTTCGCCAGTGGCAAAAAATGAAGTCACCGGAGTGGGCCAAGCTCAACCTGGAACCGATCGATTACCAGGCCATCTCCTATTATTCTGCGCCGAAGAAGAAAGACGGCCCCAAAAGCCTTGATGAGGTGGACCCAAAGCTGCTCGAAACCTATGAAAAGCTTGGTATTCCTCTGCACGAGCGCGCGCGGCTGGCGGGCGTCGCCGTCGATGCCGTGTTTGACAGCGTTTCGGTCACCACCACGTTCAAAACGAAGCTGGCCGAGGCCGGCGTCATTTTCTGCTCGTTTTCGGAAGCGGTGCAGGACCACCCGGAATTGATCGAGCAGTATCTGGGCTCGGTGGTGCCGCAACGTGATAATTTTTTTGCTGCACTGAACTCGGCGGTTTTTACCGACGGATCATTCGTCTACATCCCGGAGGGTGTGCGCTGCCCGATGGAGTTGTCCACCTATTTCCGCATCAACGCAGCAAACACAGGCCAGTTTGAGCGCACGCTCATTGTGGCCGCCAAGGGCAGTCATGTGAGTTATCTCGAAGGCTGCACGGCGCCGCAACGCGACGAAAACCAGCTGCACGCGGCCGTGGTCGAACTCGTTGCCGAAGAGGACGCTACCATCAAGTACTCCACCGTGCAGAACTGGTACCCCGGCGATGAAAATGGTCGCGGAGGCATCTACAACTTTGTCACGAAACGTGGCGACTGCCGGGGCGACCGCTCGAAGATTTCGTGGACTCAGGTGGAAGCGGGCTCGGCGATCACCTGGAAATACCCGAGCTGCATTCTGCGGGGTGCTGACAGCGTCGGCGAGTTTTATTCGGTAGCGGTCACCAACAATCACCAGCAAGCCGACACCGGCACCAAGATGATTCACATCGGGCCCAATTCGCGCAGCACCATTATCTCCAAAGGCATCTCTGCGGGGCGTGCGCAAAACGCCTACCGCGGGCTGGTGAAAATGTTTCCCACCGCTAACGGCGCGCGTAACTACACCCAATGCGATTCACTGCTCATGGGCAACCAGTGTGGCGCGCACACCTTCCCGTACATGGAAATCAAAAACCCCACCGCAATCGTCGAACATGAGGCGACGACCTCGAAAATAGCGGACGACCAGCTGTTCTATTGCAAACAGCGGGGGATTTCGGAAGAAGACGCGGTCAACATGATCGTGAACGGCTTTTGCCGGTAGGTCTTCCGTGAGCTGCCCATGGAGTTTGCGGTCGAGGCGCAAAACCTGATGAACGTCAGCCTGGAAGGCGCTGTCGGCTGATCCAATTAAATACCAGAAGATAAGACCATGATGTTAATCGATATTAATAACTTGCACGTGTCCGTCGGCGGGACCGAGATCATCAGGGGCCTGAACCTGCAGATCCGTCCGGGTGAGGTGCACGCCATCATGGGGCCAAACGGCTCCGGCAAAAGCACGCTGGCGAATACGCTGGCGGGCCGTGAAGACTACGAGGTCACAGCCGGCTCGGTGCAGTACAAAGGTGCGGACTTGTTGCCCCTGGCTCCGGATGAACGCGCGCGGGCCGGGGTATTCCTCAGCTTTCAGTATCCCGTTGAGATACCCGGTGTGACCAATGTTTATATGCTGAAAGCAGCGCTGAATGCGCGCCGCAAAGCCCGCGGCGAAGAGGAGATCGACTCGGTCGGGTTTATGCGCCTGGTGCGTGAGAAAGCCGAGCTGATGCAGCTCGACAAGTCGTTCCTGTCGCGTGGCGTTAACGAGGGCTTCTCGGGCGGCGAAAAAAAACGCAATGAAATCTTCCAGATGGCCCTGCTCGAACCGGACCTCGCAATCCTCGATGAGACGGACTCCGGCCTGGACATCGATGCACTCAAAGTGGTGGCCAATGGCGTCAACTCGCAGCGGGATGGCCAGCGCGGCTTTCTGCTAATCACCCACTACCAGCGGCTGCTGGACTACATCCAGCCGGATTTCGTCCACGTGCTCTCCAAGGGCCAGATTATCCGCTCCGGCACCAGTGAACTCGCGCTTGAACTGGAAGCCAATGGTTATGACGAAATCGTAGCGGCAGCCCGATGAGCGAGATGCACGAAATCGTCAGCGACAACATCCGCGCAGCCCTGGCTGAACAGGGCGGACGCGGCGACTGGCTGAGCAAAATACAGGATGAGGCGCTCGCGGACTTTGAGCGCCTGGGTTTTCCCGGCAAGGGCCTTGAGCAATGGAAGTACACCGACATCAGCCCGCTGGCGGCCGCGTATCCGGACTGGTTGTGGACTGACTCGACCGCACCCCAACAGCCGGAGCTGCCGACGCTGGGGATTGCGGATGCCGATGAACTGGTGTTTGTTGACGGGCAGTACGACGCGGCACTATCGCGGCTGGGCCCGTTGCCGGACGGTACGTTTCTCGGCAGCATCGATGACCTGGCAGCGCAACAGCCCGATGTCTGCCAGCGACTGTTTGGTCGCCTGGCAGCGAGCCGCAGCTCGGCCTTCGTGGCGCTCAATGCCGCGCTCGCGGGCAACGGCGCAGCGCTGCTGGTGCCGGCCGGGGTTGAGCTGCCACGGCCAGTGGTTCTGACCTACCTGTCGGCCACACCCCACAGCAGCGCCCAGCCGCGACTGCTGGTCGACCTGGCGGAGGGCGCGAGGGCTACCGTGGTCGAACACTTCTGCAGTCTCGGTGCGGTCATCGTGAACGCGGTGGCGGAGCTCAGCTGCGCTCAGAATTCGCGCCTCGACTACTACAAGCTGCAGGCCGAAGATCCGGCTGCATGGCACACGGCGGCGCAGTTTGCCGAGGTCGGTCGTGATGCCGTGCTGGCCGCCACTCACCTCGATATCGGCGCTGCTCTGGCGCGCAACGAGCTGCAGGTGCAGCTGGTCGCTGCCGGTGCCCATGCCGAGACCAAGGGCCTGTTTATGGCCGATGCTCAGCGGCATGTGGAGTCGCGGGTTACCGTCGAGCATGTGGCGCCCCATACCACGAGCCGCGAACGCTACCGCGGTATTCTCGGTGACCGGGCCCGGGGCGTATTTAACGGCCGCATTCACGTGCATGCTGAGGCACAGAAAACGGCGGCCGAGCTCAGCAATCGCAACTTGCTATTGAATGCCGGCGCAGAGATCAACACCAAGCCGGAACTGGAAATTTACGCTGATGACGTCAAATGCGCCCATGGCTCGACGACCGGGCAGCTCGATCAGCAATCGCTGTTTTATCTGCTCACGCGCGGGCTCGACCACACCACCGCGCGCAACATGCTCATCACAGCGTTTGCCGCAGAACTGCTGGCAGACATCGCCATACCCGCCATTGCCGAACGCGCCCAGCAGGCGCTGGCAGCCCTGCGCGACGCCAGCGCGCCCCCGCCGCCGGTGACACCGTCATGAGTGTCGCAACCCCGGCCGGGCGGGACCCGAGCAGCTTCGATGTCGAGCGGGTACGCGCGGATTTCCCGGTGCTGCATCAACAGGTGCACGGCTGCCCGCTGGCATTTCTGGACAACGCGGCTTCCGCCCAGCACCCCACAGCGGTTATCGATGCGATCAGCCACTATTATCGGCATGATCATGCCAATGTGCACCGCGGTGTTCACACCCTGAGCCATCGGGCCACGGAGGCTTACGAAGGTGCCAGGGAGGCCGTGCGGCGTTTCATCGGGGCCGGGTCGACCCGCGAAATCGTGTTTACCCGCGGCACCACCGAGGCGATTAACCTGGTCGCGGCAAGCTTCGGCAGCACGCTGCAGGCCGGCGATGAGATCCTCATCAGCCACATGGAACACCATTCCAATATCGTCCCCTGGCAGCTGCTCTGCGAGCGCACGGGGGCAGTATTGCGGGTCGCGCCGATTGATGAGTCCGGCACGCTGTTGCTGGATGCCATGCTGGAGATGCTGTCGGCGCGGACGCGGCTGGTGGCCGTCACCCATGTTTCGAACGCGCTGGGCACGGTCAACCCGATTAGGGACATAGTCACAGCAGCGCATGAGCGCGGCGTGCCGGTGCTGGTCGACGGCGCGCAGGCCACCCTGCACGCCCCGGTGGATGTGCAGGAGCTGGGCTGCGACTTCTACGCTTTTTCCGGGCACAAAATGTGCGGTCCGACCGGTATTGGTGTGCTGTATGGCCGCGAAGACTGGCTGGAGCGGTTGCCGCCGTGGCAGGGCGGCGGCGAAATGATCCTGAGCGTCAGCTTTACTGCGACCACGTACAACAAGTTGCCCTACAAGTTTGAGGCCGGGACACCGAATATTGCCGGGGCCATCGGACTGGGCGCCGCCATCGACTACCTCGAGCAGATTGGCCTGGAGCAAATCGCCGCGTATGAGCAGCAGCTGCTCGCCTACCTGACGAGCCGGCTCGCTGAAATCGACGGCATGCGGCTGATCGGCACCGCCGCCCATAAAGCCGGAGTGCAGTCGTTCCTGCTGGGCGACATTCACCCGCACGACCTGGGCACCGTGCTTGATCACAAGGGTGTCGCGATCCGTACCGGCCACCATTGCGCGATGCCGGTTATGGAGCTGTTCGAAATCCCCGGCACCGCGCGCGCCTCAATCGCGTTTTACAACACCGCGCGTGAAGTGGATCAGCTGATCGAGGCGCTGCATGTCGCGCAGGACCTGCTTGCATGAGTGAGGGTCTGCGCGATGTCTATCGCCAGCGGGTGCTGGAACACAGTAAGCACCCGCGCAACCGGGGCCGGCTTGCGGCAGCAAACCGCGAGGCGCTCGGCTTCAACCCGCTATGCGGCGACAAGCTGACCGTGTATCTGGAAGAGCGCGATGGCGTCATTCATGACATCGCTTTTGACGGCACCGGTTGCGCAATCTCTGTAGCGTCGGCCTCCATGATGACGACGGCGTTGCGGGGCCACAGCGTCGCCGAAGCCCGCAGCGCCATTGCCGAGATTGATGCCATGCTGAGCAGCGCCACCCTGCCCTCACTCAGTTTCCTGCAGGATCTCAGCGCGCTGGAAAACGTCCGTGCCTACCCGTCACGGGTAAAGTGCGCAACGCTCGCGTGGCGTACACTCGAGGGCGCACTGGATCAAGCCACCCAATCCATTACAACCGAGTAAGAAGAAGCACCGATGTATTCACAAGACAGCGAACCCGTCGTCCTTAAACGCGACGTCAAAGCCATCGTGGTTCCGGCCGGAATGGAAATCGACCTGAGCAAGGGCGCTCTGGTCTACATTACGCAAGCCATGGGCGGCAGCTTTACCATTTACCACGAAGGCAACCTCTTCCGCATCGCCGGAACCGACGCAGACGCGCTGGGAAAAGCCACGATCGCGCCACCGGAGCTGCCGGAGAACGCTTCGGACGAAGACTTTGAGAAGGCCGTATGGGACCAGATGCGCTCCTGCTACGACCCGGAGATACCGGTCAACATTGTTGACCTCGGTCTGATTTACAGCTTTGACGTGGACAAGGATGACAACGGAGATCGTACCGTAACCGTCTACATGACCCTGACGGCGCCGGGATGCGGCATGGGCGAAATACTGGTCGAGGACGTGCGCGACAAGGTGTCGCTCATCCCGACTGTCCGCGCCACCGAAGTTGAGCTCGTGTTTGACCCGCCGTGGGATCGCGAGATGATGTCCGAAGCCGCCAGGCTGGAACCGGGCGTAATGTAGGCAGCCTGATGCGCCGCCTCATTCTGTTGCGCCACGCGAAATCCAGCTGGGGTAATCCGACGCTGGCCGATATTGATCGCAGCCTGAATGACCGCGGCCGGCACGATGCGCCGCTCATGGCGCAACGCTTACTGCGGGCCGGCACTCACCCTGACTGTATTTTTTGCAGCACCGCCCGGCGCACCTGCGAGACCGTGGCCGAAGTTCTGGCCGCGTTCGGGATGCCGGCCGGCGCGGTGAGCTACCGCGAGGACCTGTATCTGGCGAGCGTCCGCACCGCAGAGCGCGTTATTGCCGGCGCACCGGACACAGCGACGACGGTGCTGGTTGTGGGCCATAACCCCACCTGCACCGAGCTGGCCAACCGCTATGGCGATCTGGCCATCGACAACGTGCCTACCTGCGGATGCGTCACCATCGACCTCGACATCGCGGCATGGTCCGAGATCGGCAGCGCCCGCGGCACCACCGTGGGATTCGACTACCCCAAAAGGGCCGTCAGCTAGCTGTCTGCCCGCTGCCTAGCGCAGATCGCAGAAGCAATGCAGGTAGATACCCCGCGGATCGTTCCAGGCACCGAGCGACTGCAGTTCAGACTCCAGCACACCGCGCGCCTGCAGCAGTCGCCCCCAGAGACCGTCACCGCCCAGCTGCGCACCGCCCAGCAACTGCTGCAGCAGGCTCGCATACTGGAGCAATAGTTTCTCGGCCACGCTCATCGGCTCGGCGACGTACACCGTTTCCCAGCTGCCTTCCTGCAGACCCGCCAGGCGCGCCGCGGACGCCACGGCCTCATCAATGCCGCCGAGTTCATCGACCAGGCCGATGTCAAGGGCATCCGCACCAATCCAGACACGGCCGCGGGCGATCTCATCGACGCTCGCCGGGTCCATCTCACGTGCTGCGGCAACCTTACTGACAAACAGATCGTAGGCTGACTCGACGCTGACCTCGAACAGTTCGCGGGTTTCCGCACTGATTTCCTGAACGCCGCTGAACTGGCCCGCGAGCTCCGTCAGGCCAAAACCATCGACAGTCACACCCACCGCACCCAGCGTGCGCTGGAAGGTCGGGAAAATCGAACCGACACCGATCGAGCCGGAAATAGTCGACTCAGCCGCCCAGATCTCGTCGGCGGGCATCGCAATGTAATAGCCGCCCGATGCCGCCACGCTGCCCATCGACGCCACCAGCGGCTTGCCAGCCGCCTGCAGGGCCTGCAGTTCGTCCAGAATGACCTCGGATGCAAACATGCTGCCGCCAGGGCTGTCGATTCGCAATACCAGCGCATCGATGTCGGAGTCGTTAGCAACCTGACGAATCAACCGCGCGAGGGTCGCGCTGCCGACGGTCCCGGGCGCCGCTTCGCCGTCCACGATGTTGCCGGAAGCAACCAGTACGGCAACCTGATGCTCGGGCTCGGGCTCGGCGCGGAGTTCAAATTCGCGGGCGACCAGGTAGGTCGCATAATCGATGTGGGCATAGCCGTCCTCGGTATCTTCCGCCGCGCCGACCAGAGTGGCCATGTAGGCACGAAACTCAGTGTTACTTTTCAGCCCGTCGATCAGGCCGGCGTTGACGGCTGCAGCAGCGGCATCGCCGTTCGTGGCCTTTAGCGCAGCGACCACCCCGTTGATATAACTATCGAGGCTGGCAACCGTCATACCGCGGGCGGCAGCCACGTCGCGGCGCCACATGGACCAAAGTGCCTCCAGCCAGCGCCGCGCTGCGACCTTGTCTTCTTCCGACATCGTGTTGCGGGTGTAGGGCTCGACAAAGGATTTGAATTCGCCCACCCGGAACACATTGACGTCGACACTGAGCTTGTCAATTGCCTCGGCAAAATAAGCGCGAAAATAGGCATAACCTTCAATCACGACAACGCCGAAATCATGCATATAGACTTCATCTGCGTGGGCCGCCAGGTAGTATTGCGCCTGGTCATACCCATCACCCATGGCAATAACCTTTTTGCCCGATGCGCGAAAGTCATCCAGCGCGGCGCCAATACGCTGCAGCTTGCTTAGCCCGCCACCCGCAAGGCCATCGGGTAACAGCACGACCGCCTCAATTCGGTCATCCGTCGCCGCCATACGGAGGCTTTCGACCACATCGCGCACCACGGTCTGGCCCTGCCCGCCGCCCTGCGACCGCGTAAGCAGCTGATCCAGTGGCTCCCCCTCCACCTGCTCAACAAGCACACCGCTGGGCGCGATGATCAGGGCAGCAGAATCCGGGACGGTCACGACTGCGCCGCCAAGGCCGCCGACCACCGCGATCACCACGACCAGGAATATCAGAAAAAACAGCGCCTGGACGGCCTTGATCAGACCACCTATGAGACGCCCTAAAAACTTAAAGACTCGGATCACTGCAGCCCTACCGTATGCCTGTGTACTCAGTTGCCAGTGTAACTGATCCTGTATATGGCGCCGCTCCGATCGTCCGTCAGCAGCATCGAGCCGTCCGGCGCCGTCAATATGTCAACCGGCCTGCCATTCACCTGGCCGTCGCTGAGCCAGCCTGATGCAAAGATTTCATAGCCGCGGCTCATGCCCGCGTCATCCAGCCGGACCAGGCTGACCCGATAACCCAGCTTTTCCGAGCGATTCCACGAGCCGTGCTCCGCGATAAAAACCTGATGCCGATACTCGGGCGGAAACATGTCGCCGTCATAGATTTCCAGGCCGAGGGGTGCCACATGGGCGCCCAGTTCCTGCGCCGGAGCCACCGTGTCGGCGCATTTGCCCAGCGCGGCCAGCGCCGGCTCAGGTTCAACAATGTCCTTGCCGTGGCAGAACGGAAACCCGAAGTGCATGCCCGCTTGCGGCGCACGGTTAAGCTCGCCCGGCGGCATATCGTCCCCCATCATGTCGCGATTGTTGTCTGTGAACCAAAGCTCGCCGGTTGCCGGATGCCAGTCGATCCCGACCGAGTTGCGAATACCACGCGCATACACCTCGCGCTCGCTCCCGTCGGGGTTCATGCGAATGATCGTGCCGTAGTCCGGCTCATCACACACGTTGCAGGGCGAACCGACCGTCACGTAGAGCTTGCCGTCCGGACCAAAATCAATGTACTTCCATGCATGTTGCTTCTTGGCGGGCAAGTCGTCGGCCACTACAACCGGCTCTGGCGGGTTGTCGAGCCTGCTTTCGATGCCGTCGTAGCGCAGGAGTCGCTCCGGTTCCGCGACATACAGCGCGCCGTCGCGAAACGCCACGCCGTTCGGCACGCGCAGCTTTTGCGCTATCTCGGTTACGGCCGGCTCACCGCTCAGGATACCGCTGACCGCGTAGACGCGATTCCGCGTCATGGTCGAGACAAACAGCGTGCCTGCGTCACCCCAGGCCATAGCACGGGCGTTGGGGACGGTGGCTACCTGTTCGATGCTAAAACCCGGCGGCAACGAGATGCTGCGGGGGTCAAAAGCCGCATCAGCGGCGGCCGCGCTGCCTGCCTGCGGGGCAAGCCAGACTGTGCAGAACAGCAGAAACAATCGTGTGTGCATGGTTTTAACCTCGGTCCCGGCACCGCGGCTTAGTCAATCAGCAGCCGTGATAAGCCGGGCCAGAATGTAATGATAATGACCGATAACAACAAAATAATCAGAAACGGGAAAGTGGCGCCATAGACCCGCATGATCGGTTGGTCAAACCGATAGCTAGCGATGAACAGATTGAGCCCGACCGGCGGGGTGATCAACGCCATCTCGATAAGCAGGATGAGCAGAATGCCGAACCAGATGGGATCGTAGCCCATGCCGACCAGGATGGGGGCGATGATCGGTATCGTGATGACCATGAGTGACAGGGTCTCAACGAAAAAGCCGAGCACGATGTAGAGGAGAATGACCACCA
>JAZBOT010000213.1:0-9217 GCA_036351295.1 Gammaproteobacteria bacterium
AAATGAACGGACGCCTGAGCTCTTCCTCGCCGTCGTAGCGGATGACTTCGTGGATCAGGCGCGGCGAGAGTGCCCTGGCCTTCTCGACGGAGCGGTCTTTCGCCTTGTCCACCGTGTCGCGGACCTCGCCGGATTCGGGTTCGTCGCCTTTCTGCTGCCTGTCGTTGTTCAATTCGTCTCCTTGGGTGGGCTCAGGTGAAGGCGGCGAAGCGCCCGAAATGAAGTCACGTCTTCAGTGTCGCGCGAATGACCGCAAGTGGCCGGCTTGCAATACGAGAACACGAATCCTTCGAGGAGGGTCCACGCACCAGCGATCATGTCCAGTGCGCGTTGTACCACCTGCAAGTCTTGTGATCCGAGGAAGCCACAAAGCCTCTGAGATCGGATTTCGCGTCCAGCGTGAAGCAGACGCGGAAGCTCACGCGTTGCGTTTCGAGGTACCGAAGGTATCGAGGATTCCGCGCAAAGAATCCATGATTTCCTGCTTCGATGCGAACTCGCCCGAGGCCTCGTTGAAAAGAGCAACTTTTTAAGCCGAAGCTAAGCCGGTGAGAAATATGGCGCGCCCGGAGAGATTCGAACTCCCGACCTTCTGGTTCGTAGCCAGACACTCTATCCAACTGAGCTACGGGCGCGCACAGGCGGCGAATAGTACACCGTAGGTTGTGGCGAGTTCAATGGCGCTGCGGCGCCATCAGTCGTGATGCAGCCCGGGCGCGCGTTTTCAGCCCGCCGTTGCGACCTCATTGATGGCAGCGCAGGCAGCGCACAGGGTGTGCCGGGTTTGCAGCGGCATATGCTGCGTCCACTCGTCAACGCGCTCCCAGCTTTCGTCGTTGCGGAAGTCGCGCACCTTGCGACAGCGGGTGCACTGATGCACGTACCCCTGCGGGTCACGGTAGTGTGCCTCATCGCTCACGGGAGTATGCCCGTGGTCGTCGCCGCGCTCGCTGCTTTGCGGTCTGCCGGCCACCAGAATCGCGTCCCAGACGGTTTCGCCGGACGGGAGCCGGTGCGGCTTGCCGTGGCATTCCACCCACCGGGTCGCGCCGTTCGGAAGCTGGACCGGAAAGTGGGCATGGAGCGGTTTCAGGAGCCTGCCCTTGGAGCGAAACTGCCGGTTGAGTGCGTCCCGGCTGCGGTTATCGCTGCAGGCGATGACGTGCTGCACCGATGTCCAGCTGTGGCCCAGAAAGGACTGCAGGCCGTCACTTTGATAGCTCAGGTGCACGTTGCCATTGCCATCACCCACGGCGCGAAACACGATGCCTGGCAAGTTGCCCAGCAGGTTGTCGAGCATGGCGAGCGATTGTTCGGCGATGTGGGGCAGCAAGTCGCGATGGGTGTCCTCCGCGCCGCCTGCCGTCGCTGCCTGATCGATCGCTGCGGCACCGGGTGCTGCTGCAGCCGTGCAGCTGTCGATCCGTCGGTTGAGGTCCGCAAAGTCGATCGGTTTGGTCAGGTAGTCGTTCGCGCCGCGGGCCAGCGCCGCGGTCATGTCATAACGGGTATCCCGTGCAGTCATCATGATGACCGGCAGCTCCGCACGGCTGTGGCGGCTGCGGATCTGGTCGAGTACCTCCCAGCCGTTCAGCTGGGGCATCACGATATCGAGTAACACGACGCGGTAGTCTTGCTGCTCAAGGAACTCCAGTGCTTCGATGCCGTCTTTGGCTTCGTTGACCTCGAACCCGTGGGTTTGCAGTTTGATACGGATCATCCGGCGCTGAAACGCGTCGTCGTCCACGATGAGGATCGGCCGTCCGTCCTGAGTCATGCGTCCTGTGCCTCCAGCGCTGCGCTGCGCGATGTCATGCGCGCTGCGTCGGCGGTCCCGACCTCGCGGCGGATCTCGTCGCAGAGCTGGCGCAGCAAACCCTGCAGTTGCGCGAGCAACGACTGCAGCGCGGGCCAGTCGGGGATAGTTCCCGCCGCTTCGATGGTCACGCACAGCTCCGCCAGTGCTTCGGCGCCGACGGTGCGCGCCGCCGATTTAAGCCGGTGCGCGGCGCAGCACAAGCTGTCCGCGTCCCGCTGCGCAAGTGCCTGCGTGCAGGCATCCCGGGTGGCGGCGGTATCTTCGCTGAAGCGCTGCAACAGCTCGTGCTGGGTCGCCAGGTCACAGCCGAGGTGTGCAGCAAAGGTTTGCATGTCGAGGAGGCCGGCGGGCGCAGCAGCCGCGACGCCCTGCGCGGGTTGCAGTGGGGGAGGGGCCGGGTGCCGCGTCTCATCCCGCAGCGCACGCGCGGTTAGCTGCACCGTCAGGGCCTTGTCCAGCTGTTTACGCTGTATGGGTTTGGTCAGGCACTCATCGATACCCGCCGCCCGGCAGCGCTGCGCTTCCTCGCTCAATACGTTGGCGGTGAGAGCGATGATCGGCGTGCGCACGCTATCCCGCTCCTCCGCGCGAATGGCCCGGGCCAGCGTAAAGCCGTCCATCACCGGCATGTGGCAGTCCGTCAGTACGAGGTCGTAATGCCGCTCACGCCACAGCTCGAGTGCCGCCTGGCCGTCCGGGGCAACATCCGAGTCAAAACCAATTGCGCGCAGCTGCAGGCGAATGACTTCCTGATTGATCGGGTTGTCTTCGGCCACCAGCACGGTGCCGCGCACAGTGTTCGTCTGCCAGACCGGGGTTGCGCTGTGGGCATGGCGCTGGGCGGGCAGCGGGGGTAACACCGTGCGCTCGGTGCCGCTCGCCTCGACCAGCGGGAGCAGCACGGTAAAGGTCGAACCGGCACCGAGGGTGCTGACCACTGAGATGTCGCCACCCATCAGCCGCACCAGCCGTGCGCTGATGGAGAGCCCGAGCCCGGTGCCCCCAAACCGGCGCGTCGTCGATGTTTCCGCTTGCGTGAACGGCATAAACAGGGTGCCCAGTGCTGCGGCGGGAATGCCGACGCCGTTGTCGGTTACAGTGAAGCTGAGGAACGGCTCTTCGCCATTCAGTTCCGGTCGGACGTTCAGCGTCACCTGGCCCTCGCGTTCGGCAGATCCGGCGGTAAATTTAACCGCGTTCCCCAGCAGGTTGAGCAGTATCTGCTGCAGCCGGATGCCGTCGAGTTTTACATGCGCCGGGAGCTCCGGGTGCAGCCGGCTCTGCAGGCGAATCCCTTTTTGATGCGCCGCCGGCGCAAGCGACAGCACGACCGATTCGGCAATCTCGCGCAGGCCGACCGCGGTGGATTCCAGCTGCAGCTGCCCCGCTTCGATCTTGGAGAAATCGAGGATATCGTTGATGAGCGACAGCAGTAGCGCGGCCGATGTATCGGCACTCGCCAGCAACTGGCGCTGCTGCGGTTGCAGCGGATGGTCGGCGAGCAGTTCCAGCATCCCGAGGATACCGTTCAGGGGCGTGCGGATTTCATGGCTTACCGTGGCCAGAAATGCCGATTTGGCCAGACTGGCGGCTTCGGCGGCTTCCTTGGCAATGCGCAGCTCGGCGGTACGCCGCGCGACCCGCTGCTCCAGTTGGTCATTGGCCTGCCGAATTCGCTCAGTGGCCTCCCGCAGGTCGCGGGCCATCTGCACGCGCTCGGTCACGTCGTGCAGGGTCGTCACGTACTTGCTGATCTGGCCCGTGCTGTCGACCACCGGCGAGACAATGGCTTCCTCAATAACCCGGCGACCGTCGCTGAAGGTGGCCTCCAGCTCGCCGCGCCATACTTGGCCGGCCAGCACCGTGCTCTGCAGGTCCGTATAGACTTCAGGCGGGCTCGCGGCATGGGCGAAATGATTGGTTTGTTGACCGAGCATAGCCGCCAGCGACAACCCGCAACGTTTTTCGTACGCGGGGTTTGCGTAGCGCACCGCCCCTGTTGCATCGGAAATAATGATGCTGTCCTCGATGGTTTCGACGGCTGTCGCCAGTTCCTGAATATGGTCCAGCTGCCGGTGGCGCTCGGCTCTCATCCGCTCATGCATCGCCCGCAGCGGCCTGCGCACCCGGAATTCGAGGAGGCTGCCGAGCAGGAGGAGGGAGACTGTGCCGACCGCGAGCAGCAGTCCCAGTTGTCCGGCCGGGGTTGCGGTGCCCGGCAGGCTGCCCGGGTAGCTCCAGACCAGCGCCAGGACCCCGAAGCTCGCCAGGTAGGCGACCGCAAAGGGGAGCAGCAGTGAGCGCATCGACATCATGATGTAACCCGGCGCGGCCGTGCCGTCGGTCTATTCCGAGTCCCGGCCCGCCATTCTATCGAGTAACTGTAAAGCTAATCAGAACAGCAAGTTGTGATGCTTTTCACATAACCGACTGGAATTGCGGGTGGTGGCGCCGCGGCGGCGGCTAGGGGCACGGTTTCAGGTATCGGTGCGGTCCGCTTCGACGCTGAGCAGTTCGCCGTCACAGCTGGTGTAGCGAACGCTCATCGGCTGGCAGCACACCTGGCAGTCCTCGATGTACTCCTGCGCCGGCTCGGACAGGTCGAGCAACAGGGTCAGCGGTTGCCAGCAATACGGGCACGCCACCTGCGCTTCTTCCAGCACGCTAAAACTTGTCCTTGCGGGCCCGCACGGCGGCAAACACATCGACGTCAGGCGCATCCGGCAGGCCGACGCTCGCGCGGATGCCGGGATCCTGCGGCCGCATGAAGGGGTTGGTGCGGCGCTCCAGCCCGATCGTGGTCGGAATCGTGGGCTGACCCTGTGCCCGCAGCTGCTTGATTTGCTCGGCACGCAGCTTGAGATCGGCGTTGTCGGGGTCGACGCTCAGCGCAAAGCGGGCATTGGCGGCCGTGTACTCATGGGCGCAATAGACCCGGGTATCGTCAGGCAGCTCCAGCAGCAGCTGCAGCGATGTCCACATGTCCTGCGGTGACCCCTCGAACAGGCGACCGCAGCCCAGCGCAAACAGTGTGTCGCCGGCAAACAGTAGCCTGGATTGCGGGAAATAATAGACCATGTGCCCCAGCGTATGGCCCGGTGTCTCCCAGATCCGCATCTCATGCCGGCCAAACAGGTAGACGTCATCGTTGCCCATCTGGATGTCGATACCGGGAATGCGCGCTGCGTCTTTGCGCGCCCCGACGATGACGCAGCCGGTTCTCTCCTTCAGTTCGAGATTGCCACCGGCGTGGTCAAAGTGATGATGGGTGTTAAGAATGTGCGTCAGCTGCCAGCCGGTCTCGCGCAGGCCGGCCATGATGGGTTCAACCTCAGGGGTGTCGATGCACGCGGTGTAACCGGATTCCGGGTCATGTAGCAGATACCCGTAGTTGTCTTCCAGGCACGGGATCATCCGCACCTGCAGTGCAGGCAGGTCGGGCGGGTGCGTTTCCGTTGGCGTTATGCTCATCCGTTAGCGCTCGTTCAGGCGCGGCACGAGCTGCGCCAGGTTGCAGGGGCGGGTGCGATGATCAAGCTGCTGCGCGATCAGTTTGTCCCAGCCGGTCGCACAGGCGCCGGTCGAGCCGGGCAGGCAAAACACATAGGTGGCGTTGGCTACGCCGGCAAGGCAGCGTGATTGCAGCGTTGATGTGCCAATGTCTTCCCATGACAGGCTGCGGAACATTTCCCCGAAGCCGTCGATCGTTTTGTCGAGCAACGGGGCGATAGCTTCCGGGGTGCCGTCGCGCCCGGTTACCCCCGTACCGCCGGTGGTGATGATCACCTGCACCTCCGGGTCAGCGATCCAGCCGGAGATGGTGGCGCGGATGGCATAGATGTCATCCGGATTGATTTGCCGGTCTGCCAGCTGGTGGCCCGCCGCCGTCAGTCGTTCAGCGAGCAGCGCGCCGGACTTGTCGGTTGCCACGGTGCGGCTGTCAGATACGGTCAGCACCGCGATGCGCAGCGGCATGAATTCGCGGGTTGCCGGGGTTGTGTCGTTCAAGCAGTTACTCCCGGAAGGGTCAGGCAGCGGTATCGCCGCCGCCGTTAAAAGGTTCGCGCAAACTGGCCACAAAGCTGCGGCAGACGTCAGAGGTGGTAAACATGCCGGCCAGCTTACCCTGACGGGTTACGACGGCGGCGTGCACATGATGTTCGGCCATATGCTGCAGCACGTTATCGAGCCGCTCGTCCAGATCCACCACGTAGGTATCGGCACGCATGATGTCGCCCACGGAGACGCTGTCCGGATCGGGGTAGGCGAAATCGGGGCCCAGCACCAACTTGATGTCGCGGTCAGAAATCAGTCCCAGCAGCTCGTCCTGACGCGTGACCGGCAGATGCCGAATATTGTGCTGACGCATAAACTCCAGCGCCTGATGCAGCGACGCATTCGGCTGCACCGAATACGGGAAAGCGGTCATGACCGTCTTGATCGTAGGAATTTTTTTCACTGCTTGCGGGCTACCGTCATTGCCATGAGAAAAACTTAACCGGTGTGCCGGCGGCGAAGGTGTCTGCACCGCGCGGCAACTCCACGACGCCGTCCGTGTCCCGCAAGCCAATAAAATCGCCCGAGGTATTGGTTGGCCGCGGCATGGCGAGACACTCCCCGGCATCCGTCCAGTTCAATTTTACGGGTAAAAGCCACGTCAGGTCAGGCCGAAACTCAATTTTCTCGCCTAATGGCACCCGCGGCTGCCGGGTGTCGCGCCGCCCCATCGCCGCTTCCAGCGCCGGCCGGACCAGGCGTATCAGGCAGACCAGCGTGGAGACCGGGTTGCCCGGCAGCGCGAACACGGGCTTGCCTGCCGCGCTGACGCCAAACCACATCGGCAGCCCGGGGCGCTGCAGAATCTTGTGAAACACAACGGCTACGTTGAGTTGCTTCAGTATGGCCGGCACATAGTCGTATTTGCCCATCGACACGCCGCCGCTGAGTATCAGCACATCATGGTCAGCGTGCAGCTGACCGATCTGCGCCAGCAGGGCCTGCGGATCGTCGGGCAGCCGGGCCCTGGTCAGCCGGTTGCAGCTGCGTGCTTCCAGCGCTGCCGCAATGGCGCGGTCATTCGATGAGCGGATCTGATAATCCGTGAGCGGATCGCCCACGTCGACCAGTTCGTCCCCGGTCGAGACAATGGCAATTGACGGCGGCGCGGCGACGGCGACGGTGGGTTGTCCGGCAGCCGTCAGAATTGCCATTTCCGGTGCGCCGATGCGGACGCCGGGTTGCAGCAGTTCCGCATCCCGGGCATGGTCGCTGCCCCGGCGATGGACAAACTGACCGCGCTCGGGCAGGTAGCCCTCCTCAATCACCATCGTCTGCCCCGGAGCGGCGCGCACCCGTTCCACCGGTATCACTGTATCAGCCCCGACCGGCATAACGGCACCGGTCATCACTTCCAGGCAGTCGCCCGGTTCCGCCAGCGTCGCTGCGGCCTGTCCGGCAGCCTGGGTGCCGCGCACCCGGTATTCGCGGCGGCGGCTGTCCGCGCCGCTGATCGCGATGCCGTCCATGGTCGCGCGGTCGAACGGCGGCTGGTCGCGCTCTGCGCGGATGGTGCTGCGCAGGATGCGGTGGGTGGCGGCGGCCAGCGGCACGGTCTCGGCACCATAAGTGGGCATGTGCTCGGCAATCAGCTGTTCGGCCAGCGCGATATCGATACGGAAATGCTCGGGGGTGAATTCGGTCATGCGGTGACTTGCACACTGTTGGGGTGGGTTTTCAGTGTCTGGTGTATTTCGGCGAGCAGGGCCAGCGCAATACTTGCCGGCGAGTCCGCGCCGATAGCCAGTCCGACCGGTCCGCGCAGGCGCGCCCCGAATTCACTGGCCTGCAGTCCCAGCTGCTTGAGCAGTTCAGCTCGCCGTGCCGCCGGCCCCAGTACGCCCACGTAAGCATGACTGCCGGTTACCAGCTGCCGCAGGTACTCCTGATCGCTGGGCAGATGATGGCTCATGACAACGACAGCGTCGAAACGGTTGAGGTCAACGCGGGCGCTGAGTTGCGCCGGCGCCAGGCAGACGCGTTCGTCTGCCCTGGACAAAGCCGGCGCTTCGAGCAGCGTCTCGCGGTGGTCGCAAACCATCACGTGCCAGCCCAGCTCGCGTGCCCCGTTCACAACAGCCGCCGCATCGGGGCCGCCGCCGAGCACCAGCAGGCGCGGTGCCGGCATGACGGTCCACCGCAGCACCTGGAGGCCGTCTGGCTGCTCCGTCAGTGTCGCCGGGTCGGTCGCGCAAAACACACCGCTGCGTAAAACCGCGTGTTCGCCTGCATGCCGTGGCGAAGCGCCGGCGGCAATCACCAGCTCGATGGCGGCGGGCAGGGTGCCCGTCATAATCGCGGCGATATCGCTGAACGGCTGCCAGTCGTTCGCGGCATCGAGCAGCTGCAAAAACAACTGCATCATGCCGCGGCAGCCCAGGCCCATGCCCCAGATGTCGTCAGCAGCGTCGCGCATGTCGTAGGTGACCAGCTGCGGCATACCCGTTGCAAATACGGATTCCGCCTGGGTGAGGAGATCGCCTTCAAGGCAGCCGCCGCCGACCAGGCCGGCATACCGGGCACCGTCGGCTATTAGCAAGTGGCGACCCGCCTTGCTGTAGGTTGAACCGGCTGTCGCGACGACGGTCGCCAGCACCAGCGGCTGGCCGGCACTGCGCCATGTATAAAATTGTTCGCTGAGCTGACGGTTATGCACAGTGGTGTCGATGACCTGACTCATTGACAAGCGGGGGCCTTATGTTAGCGTCATTTGCACATCAACGCGGAGTTCACGCGGTTGTCGTGCGGGCCCGGATGCGGGCTGCCGGAGCTGCACCACAAGCATGACCCAGAACATAGTCAGTTTCCCCGATGACCCGGCGCGCGCGCCGGATATCCGTGACGCGCTCGGGCGGCCGCTGCGTGACCTGCGCATCTCGGTTATGGACCGCTGCAATTTTCGTTGTCCGTACTGCATGCCGGAGGACAAGTATCACAAGGACTTTGAGTTCCTGAGCAGCGACGCGCGCCTGTCGTTCGGCGAAATTGTCCGGTTGACCAAGCTGTTCGCCGGGCTGGGCGTGCGCAAACTGCGCATAACCGGTGGTGAGCCGCTGCTTCGCGCCAACCTGCCGGACCTGATTGGCGACCTGTGCGGCATCGACGGCATTGACGACGTTGCGCTGACCACCAACGGCATCTTGCTGGCCCAGCATGCGGCTGCGCTGAAGGCGGCGGGCCTCGATCGGGTAACGGTCAGCCTGGACTCGCTCGACCCGCAGGTGTTCAAGCACATGAGCGGCGGCCGCGGCAGCTGCGAGCGAGTGCTGGAAGGGATTCGTGAGGCGGAGCAGGCGGGGCTGACGCCGGTCAAGGTCAACGCGGTGGTCAAGCGCGGCATTA
>JAZBOT010000214.1:0-6312 GCA_036351295.1 Gammaproteobacteria bacterium
CTGCAGGTGGCGTTTACTCCCGCGCGCTTCAGCACGTTTTTCCTTGCTTTCCCGCAGCCCGTTCGGGTCGCCATTGCTGAGCTGCTCGTGCCCGGCGATCTGGTCTTCGCCTGGGGCTACGGCCTGCTGCTGGCCGGACTGACCGGTCTGCTGGCGATGCGGCTGCCGGGTCGCTGGCAGTCCACCGGGGCGCTGCTGCTGTGGGCGCCACTGGTCGCCTCGACTTTTGACTGTGTGGAAGATGTGTTTCTCTGGACCATGGCGCAACAGTTGCTGGCCGACGAGAGCGCCCGCCTTGCCGCTGCGCTGCCATTGCTGGCGAGCCTTGCCGCTACTCTCAAGTATCTGGCGCTCGTTGTCGTCACGCCCGCCTATGGCCTCGCCGGCATCGCCAAGGGCTTCGGCGTTGACCGCAGCATAGGCGCGCTGCTGCTTTATGGCTTCCTGGGCCTCAACCTTATGCTTATCATCCTGCGGCCACTGCAACAGCTGCCACCCTGTTTCTGAGCGGCCGCAGCCGCCGTCTTCTGAGGCCCGTAACCATGCAACAATTTGTCAAACGTTCGCCATTGCTGAGTTACTTCCTGCTGGCCTATGGCTTTACCTGGAGCCTCGCTGTCCCGCTGCTGCTCACAAAACGCGGGTTTATCGACGCTCATATACCGCATGGCCTCGAGGCCGTCGCCGCGTTCGGCCCCTGTGTTGCGGCGCTGGTAGTGCTGGGCCTGACGCGCGGGCGGGCCGGGATAGCCGAGCTGGGCCAGAGTCTGCAGCGCTGGCGCGTGCCATTTATCTGGCTGGCGTTCGTGTTGTTGTCACCCTTAGCGGTGCTCGTCGCCGCGCTGATGGCGCGCGGTTCTCTTGATGCGGTGGTGAACGGCCAGCTGCTGGCGGGCCTGGCCGGCGGCGCGCTGGCCGAACTGATTATTATCGGCGGGCTCGCGCAGGGCTTTGGCGAAGAGCCCGGCTGGCGGGGCTTTGCCTTGCCGCATCTGCGGTCACGTTTCGGGCCGTTACCGGCCACTTTAATGTTGTTCCCCATCTGGTTGTTCTGGCATCTGCCGATGTTTCTGAGCCGGCCGGAGTTTAATCTGGGTGCCTTTATCGGGTTCTCCGCGGGAATTTTCTCTGCCGCGGTCTGGTGCACGGCCATCTATGACGCCACGCGCAGCGTCCTGATGGCCGCGCTGTGGCATGCGCTGATCAACATCGCGCGCGGCCTGGCACTCGCGGTGTCTACCGCGGCATTTCTGGTATTCGGCCAGCTCGTGCTGGCCATCGCCATCGTGATCGTGGTCGTCTGGGTGGTGCAGCGCCCCGGTCGTTACGCCACGGCTCGCACCTAGCGTTATCATGGGGCAGCCGTGCTGCGGCGCGGACTTGTCCAACATCTAAAGGAAACAGAGCATGAATCAGGCAGCTGAACAGGACAGCCCGCAGTTTGACGCGGAGTCACTGTATCTCGAAGAAACGTTTACCGATCGTAAAGTGGGTACTTTGCGGCGGCTTAGCCCGGTCACCGGCACCGGCGAGCCTGACCCGAGCCGCGCCGTTCTGTACATGGGTGCCGCCCAGGCGATGACCGCCGCCGGTCCCATACCGCTGAATTTTGATATTGAAGCCGATTCGCTGCAGGACGCGTGCGAAAAATTTGCCGAGGGCGCGCAACAGGCGGTCGAAGAGATGGCCAAACGGCTGGAGGAAATGCGGCGCGAACAGGCTTCGCAGATCGTGGTGCCCGGCCAGGACCCGGCGCGCGGGCCGGGTATTATCGGCGCCTGAGTTCTTCCACCGTAGCGGTCATCGGAGCACTTCAATGAGCCTGACGAAGTCGAGCATACTCGAAACCATTGGCAATACGCCGGTGGTGCGGATCAATCGACTGGCGCCGTCCGGCGTCAATCTGTTCGTCAAGGCCGAGGCATTCAATCCGCTGAGTTCCGTCAAAGACCGTCTGGCCCTGGGGGTCATTGAGGCGGCTGAGCGCAGCGGTGACCTGCAGCCGGGCCAGACCGTGGTGGAGGCCACCAGCGGCAACACCGGCATTGGCCTGGCCATGGTGTGCGCAGCCAAGGGTTACCCGTTCGTCTGTGTCATGTCGGAAAGCTTCAGTGTTGAACGGCGGCGGATCATGCGGTTTCTCGGTGCCCGTGTGGTCCTCACCCCGGCAGCCCAGAAGGGTACGGGCATGATCAACAAAGCGCGGGAGCTGGCTGCTGAACACGGCTGGTTCCTGACCCGGCAATTTGAGAACGAGGCCAACGCGGACATGCATTCGGCAACGACCGCCGTTGAGATCCTGCGTGATTTCGCCGGCGAACGACTGGACTACTGGGTGACAGGGTACGGCACCGGCGGAACGCTGAAGGGTGTAGGCCGGGTGTTGCGCAAGGAGCGCCCCGATACCCGGATTATTGTGTGCGAGCCGGCCGATGCGCCGCTACTTGCCAGCGGCATTGCGCAGGAGCGGCGCAGTGATGGTTCACCCGCTGGCAGCCATCCCAGCTTTAAGCCGCATCCGGTGCAGGGCTGGACCCCCGATTTCATCCCGCAGCTGACCGCCGATGCGATAGCCGGCGAATACGCCGATCAGATCGTTGCCATCAGCGGCGAGGATGCCGTTGCGGCATCCCTCGCGCTGGCGCGCAAGGAAGGAATTTTTGCCGGAATCTCGGGCGGGGCGACGCTGGCGGGGGCCTTGCAGGTCTGCGCAACCGCGCCGGCAGGGGCCAGCGTGCTGTGCATGCTGCCGGACACGGGGGAGCGCTATCTGACCACACCGTTATTCGCGTCTATCGAAACAGACATGAACGAGGCCGAACTGGCGGTCTCACGCTCGACGCCTAACTACCAGTTCAATTAGGCCCTGTTCCGACCGGCTGGCCGGTTTGTCTGCACCGCTGTTACCGCACAGTTCCCGCGCAACCAGCCAGAACGGGTACGCTACAATTTAGTCTGTATCGGCGCGGGCATTGGCATGTTGGAACTGGGCTTAAAAGTACTGGTGAGTTATCTGGCGGGCTCGATCAACGGGGCGCTGCTGCTGGGCGCACTGCTGGGTCTTGAGGATGTGAGGCGCACGGGCAGCGGCAACGCGGGCGCGACCAATGCAATGCGCGCGCACGGCAAGTGGTTTGCCGCCGGCGTGATGGTGTTCGATGTGCTCAAGGGCGCGCTCCCCGTGCTGGTGCTGCCGGAGCTGGCTGTCGCCGGCATCGCGGCCGACCCGCTGGTGACTCGCGAGTGGCTGGCCTATGCCTGCGCGGGGGCTGCTGTGTTCGGCCATTGTTACCCGGTGTGGCACGATTTTGCCGGCGGCAAAGGTTTTGCAACAGCGATCGGCGCGCTGGGTGCCGTTTTGCCGGGCGTGCTGCTGCCCCTGGCGGCTGCCTGGGCGGCCGGCCTGCTGGTGTTTGGCTATGTCGGGATGGCGACGGTCCTGGCAGCGGCCGCTGTGCCGCTGTACCTCAGTCTGACGGGCACACCGGGCAACCTGAACGCCATCGCCTGTACGGCCGCTCTGGCCGCGTTTATCGCATATACCCACCGGTCGAACCTGCGGGCCTTTTTGACCGGCAACTATCGTCCGGATCTTGCCTTCAGCCTGTTCCGCCGGACCCGCTAGATGACGACCACCGCAAACAGGTTGGCGCAGCTGCTGGCGGGTGGTGGCGCGCTCTCGGGCCCTGCGCTCGCGGCGGAGCTCGGCGTCACTCGCGCTGCCGTATGGAAGGCCGTCCGGCAGCTGCGCGAGATGGGGCTGGCAATACGCTCGGATCGTGCGACCGGCTATCGCCTTGATGCCCCGGTGGACTTGCTGTCCGTCGATCGCATCCGCAGCCACCTCGATCCGGTTGCTGCCGGTTCTCTGGACGCGCTGGAGGTTTGCTGGACTTTGCCTTCCACGAGCGACTACCTGCTGGCGCAACCCGGGGTCGCGGCCGGCCGCGCGCGCGCGTGCCTGGTTGAGTTCCAGTCCGGCGGTCGCGGCAGGCGCGGCCGCCGCTGGCTCGCGCCGCTGGGCCAGGCCCTGTGCCTGTCCGTGGCCACGACATTCGCCACCACCCCGCCGCAGCTGCATACGCTGGGCCTGGCGGCCGGCGTGGCCGTCATGCGCGCGCTGCAGCCATTCGGGGTTACCGGGCTGGGGCTGAAATGGCCGAACGATGTGCTGCTCAACGACGGCAAGCTGGGCGGTGTGCTGGTGGATGTGCGCGGCGACTCTGGAGGGCCGCTGCAGGTGGTGGTCGGCGTTGGTCTCAACTACCAGCTGAGCGAGTCGGTGAGCACGGCCGTGAGCGCCGGCGGCGGCATTCGGCCCGCGGCGATCGGCCCGCATGTGCCCGCATGCTCCCGCAACGCGCTTGCGGGCGCGCTGGTCAGCGAGCTACTGCGGATGTTTCCCGAGTTTGCGCGCGGTGGTCTTGCGGCGTTTCTGCCCGAATGGCGGCGTGCCGATGCGCTGAACGGGCGGCCCATTACCGTCCGCCGCGATCAGGAGACGCTGGTCGGCACTGCCCGGGGCGTTGCCGCCGACGGCCAGCTGCAGCTGGCCACGGCCGCGGGTACCGTGGCGCTGCTGACCGGCGATATCAGCATCAGGCCAGCCGGGTGAAACTGTTGCTGGACATCGGCAACAGCCGCATCAAATGGGCCTACAGTGGTGGCGGCGAACTGCGCCATGCCGGCGCCAGCGAGCACCGCGGGCAGCCGGCCGCGGCGGCGGCACGCCTGCTTGACGAGCTGCCCGTGCAGCCCTCCGCGGCCGTGGCCGTGAATGTGGCGGGTGCCGCTTTCGCCCGCGAGATTACGGCCCTGCTGCAGCAGCGCTGGGGGATCGAGCTGGCGCTCGTTGCGGCGGCTGCCGCCTGTAAACGGCTGCGCAACGGTTATACGGAACCCGCACAGCTCGGTGCAGACCGGTGGGCGGCCATTGCGGGGGCATGGGCGGCGGCGGTGCCGGCCGCGGCCGATCGCGTTATTGTCGATGCGGGCACCGCGCTGACGGTCGATATTCTGCGCGCTGACGGCCAGCACCTGGGGGGTCTGATCGTCCCGGGTCTGGCCCTGATGCGCACCGCGCTGGGCCAGGCCACCAGCGACCTCGGGCGCTATGCGGGTCCCGCTGCGCAGTCGCCCGCCGCGCCCGCAAACGGGGTTGGCACGAGCACGCGCAGCGCCATTGAAGAAGGCGGCCTGAATGCTTTGTGCGGCCTTATCGAGCGGGTGCTGAAGGCGCACGCCCAACGCTCCGCTGCGGCCTGCCTGCTGCTGACCGGCGGCGATGCAGACCGGCTGCACCGCCGGCTGGCGGTGGCTGCGGAGGTGCGGCCGCTGCTGGTGCTGGAGGGGCTCGACTACCTGACGACGGACCCCGACTGATGCGCAACCTGTTGCTCGGCTGCATTTTGCTGAACCTGCTGGCCTATGCCTATCAGCACTGGATTATCGAACCCGCGGTGCGGGTCGACGCGTTGAGTATCGACCAGAGTTTCCCGCGGTTGCAGCTCGTGAACCCGGCTGCCCGGGCACCCGCACCGCCGGCGGCTGCGCTTCCGGCCAGTGTGCGCTGCTTGCGCATTGGGCCGTTCCTGCGCGCCGACGCTGCCGAAACAGTGCGTCAGAGCCTGACACAGCGGGGTATCCTGGTGCGGCAGTCGGCCGAAGAAGGCCAGGTATGGGTGGGTCACTGGGTGCAGGTGAGGGTTGCCGGGAGTCGTGCAGAGGCCGAGAGCATCCGTGACCGGCTGCGGAGTGCCGGGCTGCGCGACGCGTATATCGTCTCCAGTGACGACCAACGGCTGATCTCGCTGGGCGTGTTCCGGCTCCTCTCCAGCGCAAATGCTGCTGCGCAAAAAGCGCGCGACCTCGGGATCGAGCCGCTGGTGGTTGAGCGCTACCAGCCGGGCACGAATTTCTGGCTGGCGGCCCGCCTGCGGCCCGACCAGCGGCTCGAAGCCGGCGAGCTGACCGGCTCAGCGGGGCAAATTGTGCGCAGTGAGCAGGTCCCGTGCGCGGCAGAGCCCGCATGAGTTCTTGCTGCATAGCCCTGCGAACCCTACAATCGCCTCCGTCAAAGCGGGCGGGTGTTGCCCGTCCACAATGCCGGTATAGCTCAGCTGGTAGAGCAACTGATTTGTAATCAGTAGGTCCCGGGTTCGACTCCTGGTGCCGGCACCACCCCATTCGGCCAAGAAACCGCATCAACTGTTGACACACTATGCCGCAGAGCCGACAATGCGCGGCTCGCATCGCGGAGGGGTACCCAAGCGGTCAACGGGGGCAGACTGTAAATCTGCTGGCTCAGCCTTC
>JAZBOT010000215.1:0-3964 GCA_036351295.1 Gammaproteobacteria bacterium
CTCGGACTGGGTGAGCATAACGAACCCGCCGGCCAGCGGTACGAGGGCGTCGACGGGCTGGAACGTGGCGACGGTACCCGCATACTCTTCGAAGTCGATCGTAAGGGCATTCGCGGCCGGAACCGACAGCACCAGTAGCACTATACCTACAAGCTTTTTCATATTGCCCCCTGCACGCTTATGACAGCAGACCCGCCCGCTTTTTGGCACCTCGCGGCATTCAGCCGAGCCGCAACCCGCAGGCGGGCTGTGACCACCACAGTATCAGATTCTTGCTCGAACATGATCAGCCCCCTCGAATAGCGCAAACAGCGGGTTTCCGGGCTAAATCAGGTGACAGCCACGCCCGCTTAAGCTAAGGTAGCGCACCCTGCTCGCCCGTCCGGGCCCGCAGGGTGGTCGGACCCAAAATCGGGGTGTAGCTCAGCCTGGTAGAGCACTGTCTTCGGGAGGCAGGGGCCGGAGGTTCAAATCCTCTCACCCCGACCAATTAATTCAGTACGTTAAGCAGAAAGAAGTCAATTCTTTAAATCGCAACACGAACGTACCCACAACCCGTCAAAAATATAAAGCTGGCGTTTTAGACGTTTCTGCCTGATTCTGTCATTAGGTTCGACCTGCGGCGGCCATCAATAACTCGGGTGCAGCGACTGCACGAGCGACCGGGTCATGGTCAGTGTGGTCGCTGATGACAGGGAGATCGATTTTTGGGGGACTGCGGAAGCTTAAGACGCCGTAGAAGGGTGCGTTGGAATAGCTTTTCACAAAACACTTAACTATTTCGCTAAACGGGGGTTGGGGAATAATGACGAATACTCTATCAATACGGGCTGGGCTGTGCATGACAGCGCTGATTGCTTCACCGTTGGGCATGGCAGCCGCCGCAGAGAACCAGCAGGCGCGCCATGAAGAGGCCGATTCGCTGGCGGCGTCGAGTGCCGCGTCCAAAGCTCCGCATATCGCGGGCTCTAAAGGTCTGCTGGCCCGTCCAATTAAGCTTAAAGACACTGGCATTTCAATATTGTTCGGCGGTTGGGTGCAGGCGGACCTTATTCAGGACTTTGACCCGGTAGGCAACGAGAATCAGTTCAAGGTTAATTCGATTCCAGTGGCGGGCAATCCCGACTCGCAATTGGGGGGCAACACTAACTTCCAGATAAAGCAGACACGTCTCAGCATGGATACCCGCATCGACTCGGCGGAAGGCGAAATTCGCACCTACATTGAGGGCGATTTTTTCGGCGACGGCAATTCGTTCAGGATTCGCCATGCCTATGGCGAATGGAAGGGTGTTCTGGCTGGCCAAACCTGGTCGACGTTTCAGGACATTTCAGCGCGACCCCTAACCCTCGATTACGAAGGCCCCGACGCCGAGATCTTTACGCGGCAGGCCCAGCTTCGGTATACGCATACGGTGAGCGATGCTGTTGAATGGGCCATTGCACTTGAGGATCCTGACAGCCAGGTATCGAGCTCGCAGGCCGGAACGGGGCGCAGCGAACTCCCAGACCTCGCGGCTAATCTGCGCTTCACAGGTTCGCGCGGGCACGTCCAGGTTGGCGGCCTGGCTCGCCAGATTCGGTTCGTGAGTGACGCTGGCCAGATTGACGAGACGACAGCCGGTTGGGGGCTCAATTTGTCCGGCAGCCTGAGTGTTCGGGAAAAAGATGCGCTGATGGGGCAGGTGGCGTTTGGCTCGGGTGTCGGGCGCTATATTGAGACATTTAGTGGCCAAAGCGCTGATGCTGCGCTTACCTCTGCCAACGATCTTGAGGCAATTGACGCGGTTGCTTTAGTGGCGGGTTATCAACGCGTCTGGAACGCTCAGTTTAAGTCGACTTTCAGTCTGGCCTACGCAGAGGTCGACAACATTCAAAGCCAGCCGGGTACAGCCATAGAGTCCTCCAAATCTGTGCATGCCAACCTAATTTACACACCGACTCCACTGCTGCTCATTGGCGGCGAATTTATGTGGGGTGAGCGCGAGGACTTTAGCGGCGACAGTGGCGATGCGACGCGTTTCCAGTTCACCATCCGATACAAACTGCGTTAGAGCAATTTCCCGCTGCGGCGCCCTGGGGTGGAGTTGAGTGCCGCTATTATTTAGCAAAAACAGGAGTACAGCATGATCAAATCAATCGAAAGCAGGTTAGGTGTCGCAATCCTCTGTTTGACCGCAACCTCCACGGCCTTTGCCGGCGGCGCGGCTATTTGGAGTTATGAAGGCGCAACGGGTCCCGAAAACTGGGGTCAGCTCGCCGCCGATTGGGACGTCTGCAGTGACGGGCGGTACCAGTCACCGATAGACATACGCGACGGTATTGACGCCAACCTCGGCGATGTCAAGGTGGCCGTCAAGTCCACAGGCTTGTCGTTCGGGCTGGACGGACCAACCTTTGCAGTACCCTATGAAAAAGGCAGTTGGTTCACCATTAATAACACGCGCTATGAGTTGCAGCAGTTTCATTTTCACCACCCCAGCGAGCACACGCTGAATGGCAAGCAGTACCCGATGGAAGGCCACATGGTGCTAAAGAGCGAAGGCAGCGATCATGCCGATGCCGTTATGGGGGTGTTCATTGAGGTGGGCGATGAAAATCCTATGCTTAAACAGATCTGGAATGTGCTGCCGCGGTCAAACAAAGCAAGCACCCAGGGCATCCAGGTCAATGTTGCCACCCTGCTTCCCGCCAGCACCGAGTACTATATGTACGAAGGTTCGATGACGACTCCGGCCTGTCCTCAGGGCGTCCGTTGGTTTGTCATGGAAAACGCAGTGCAGGCGTCGCAGGGTCAAATTGATACCTTTATAGCCGATCTTACTGCCGGTACAACCAATAATCGTCCGCTACAGATGGCGAACGGACGGGCAATTCTGAAAGGCAAATGATGCGGGGCCGAGTGCGGTTGAAATGCAGAGTGCCCCTACGACAATCGCGCTTCATGCATTACGGCTCTTCACCGCTCGTCAGTCACGCGCCCGGTACTCGCCGGCAGGGCTGCCGGCGGTGCTGAGGTTGCTACTCGCCCTGCTGCTGCTCACGCTGGCCGGCGCAGCTTCGGCTGCCCGTGCCGGCATTATCAATGAGCTGCCGGACGCGGTGGTTTGCTCGGTTAAAGACCCTACCGGGCGGCTGGCGTGGGAAGAGCTGGTGTTTTTTGTCAGCGCGCACATGCGTGACGGGGACACGTTGTACAAAACGCTGACGTCGGGCCCGGTCATCCTCATCGTCGCCAGGGATGGCACGATAGACGCGCCTAACCTCACCGATTGTGACGGCCGCAATATCTTCGACCTGGTGAAGGCGGGCCGGGCCTTCGATTTAACGCGCCGCTGACGGCAGGCGCGCCAGCTCGACACCAAACGCCCCGAACGAAGGCAAATCGAAGTCGGCGATACGGTACAACATATGGCCGTGGTCGATACCGGCAGACTGGGCGATCAATTCGTCGAGCGCTGAGCGCATGCCGTCAGCATCCAGCTTGCCGCTAAACTCGAGGTCCAGCCGGTTCGGGCCGGTCTTTCGTAATGTAAACATCACAGACTCCTTAGCATATGCAGCGGCATGGCGTTCACCCGCGCGCCTTGACCCGCACGCCGTCGCTCAGGTTGTCGCCCGGATGCAGGACAATAGTCTCGCCCGCTTCCAGTCCGGCAACGATTTCGGCGGCCAGACCGTTGCGCTGCCCGACCTCAACCGGGCGGCGTTCCGCCACGCCGTCGCTGACCACAAACACCGACCAATCGCCGTTCTCGCGGAACAGCGCAGTGAGGGGTAAGGTCAGCACATCGTCGGCCTCCCACAGCACGATGCGCACATCCACCTGGTAACCGTGGCCGAGGCGCGACCATTCGCTCCGGTCACTCACCAGGTCAATGATGACATTCACGCGCTGCTCTTCGATGCCCAGCGCCGACACCTTGCGAAACCCGAAAGGTTCAACCCGACGTACTCGCCCCTCA
>JAZBOT010000216.1:0-31544 GCA_036351295.1 Gammaproteobacteria bacterium
CCACCACGACCGGTGCTGCCGTTAAACCCGCGAACTCGGGCAGCTCGGCCTCCCGGTTCTGCATGTTGAACAGCACCTGAAACACCGGCGCCATGGCGGGCTCCCGGTCCGGTGCGAGCATCTCGACGAGTTTTTCGAACGGCAGGGACTGATGACTCAGGGCGTCCAGCGTGGTGCGCGTCACCTGACCGAGCAGGTCGGCGAAGCGGGTAGACGGTTCGATCTGTGCGCGAATCACCACACTGTTGACGAACAGGCCCTGCATGGTTTCGGTCGCGCTGAGCTGCCGCCCCGCGACGGGACTGCCGATCAGCAGGTCGGCCTGCCGACTGTAGCGAAACAGCAGCGCCGCGAATGCCGTGAGCAGCAGCGTGTATAGCGTCGCGTCATGGGCGCGTGCGAGGCTGCGCAGCGCCGCCAGTGTTGCGGCCGGCAGCTGTTCGTGACACCAGTCGCCGCGGTAGCTCGGGGCTGCGGGGCGCGGATAATCGGTGGGCAGATCCAGTCGGAGCGGCGCGCCCGCGAGCTGGTCCCGCCAGTAGCGCTGCAGGCGTTCCAGCTCCGCGGCCCGCAGAGTTGCCCGCTGCCACGCCGCAAAATCGGCGTACTGCGGTGTCGTTGCAGCCGCTGTGCTGAGATTCCCGTCCAGCGCCTGCCGGTACAGATCCGCCAGCTCCTGCAGCAGGCGTCCCAGCGATACGCCATCCGAGATGATGTGGTGAACAATCAGCAGGAGCAGGTGACGGGACGGCTCCTGACGCAGCAGATGGATGCGGAGCAGCGGACCTGACCCCAGCGAGAAGGGCTCGTTGCACAGTCGTGTCAGCGCGGCCCTCAGTTCGTCCGCCGGCCACCCGGCCGCATCATGCATGACCAGTGGGCAGGACATTGTGGTGAGGACGCGCGCGCGAGGCTCTCGGCCCGCGCGCGCAAAGACCGTGCGCAGGCACTCGTGCCTTAGCGCCAGTGCATCGAGTGCACGGCGGAGGGCCTCGACATCAAGCTCGCCGGCGAGGCTGACGGCGCTCGGCAGGTTGTACTGGGTGTTGCCGGGTTCGAGTTCATCGATGAACCAGAGCCGCTCCTGCGCGAACGACAGCGGTACTGCCTCGCGCGGCAGGGGGCCGGCATAGTCCCGCAGGTCAACAACGCCCGAACCGGTCGCTGAGTCGGCCAACAAGTCGATCAGTTCTGCTTTGTGGGCCTGCAATTTGGCCCGAATATCGTCGGTGAGGCTGCCTGACGGCGCACTAATCCGCAGGTTGGCGCCGTCAACGGACAGCACGACCCCCTGCTGGTTCAACAGCGCGAGTAATTCAATGGCAGTCATTTCGGGATTATATTTGCAAGCTACTGCCTGCAAAGACTTTTTCGGATCCTTGTTATGCGTCTTCGGCGTCCTGCTGAGAGGGTCAAATCTACCATGCAGGTGGGTAGAGGCAAGGACGCGGTCCCGCCGGGGTGCTGAAAGTCACCCGAATCGACTATTAAATTAAAAACCAATTTAATAAAGTGTTTTAA
Source organism: Gammaproteobacteria bacterium (assembly GCA_036351295.1). Classification (GTDB taxonomy): domain Bacteria; phylum Pseudomonadota; class Gammaproteobacteria; order Steroidobacterales. The sequence goes on from JAZBOT010000216.1 coordinate 1,522, forward strand.
ATATATAAAAAATATAGTAATTAAATTTTTGTATGTCTAGATCGTGAATTCATCGCGGGGCGCACTGTCGGTGCGGCCCGGCTGGTGGCGCGCAGTTTTCAGGGTCGTTATGGCCGCGGCGAGCTCGAGCGGAGTGGGGTAGCGAAACAGGTACTTAAGGGGCAGCTGCAGCTCCAGTTGTTCCGCCACCCGCGTGATCAGCCGGGCCGCCAGCAGCGAGTGGCCCCCGTGCACGAAGAAATCATCGTGGATTCCCGCTTGCGGCAGGCCCAGCACGTCTGCCCAGATAGCCGTCAGGACGCGCTCGAGATCGTTGCGCGGTGCCACATAGCCGGCATCTTCACCGGTGCCGGCGGGCGGCGGGGGTAAACGCCGCCGGTCGATTTTGCCGCTGCGGGTCAGCGGCCACTCATCCACCGCGATCAGCACCGTCGGGCACATGTAGTCGGGTAACCTCGCTTTAAGGTGGGCGCGGATCTGCTCGACGGCTGCTGCCGGCGCAATCGACGCCCGGGTGGTGAAATAGCCGGCCAGCTGATCCGGGCCGGTGCTGTTTCGCTGCAGCACCACAGCCGCTCCGGCAATGCCGGGCACGGCCGTCATTGCGCTCTCGATCTCGCCGGTCTCTATGCGGAAGCCCCGCCACTTGAGTTGTGTGTCGCGACGCCCCAGAAATTCCAGCTGACCACTGTCGAGCCAGCGCACGAGGTCACCGGTCCGGTAGACCCGCCCGCTGCCGCCAAACGGATGCGGCATGAAGCGCTCGGCTTCGAGCTCCGGCCGCTCCAGATAGCCCAGCGCAACCTGCGCGCCACCGACGCATAGCTCGCCGGGCGTCCCGCGCGCGGCGAGCTGTCCGTGCGGGTCCAGCACGTAGCATTCATTGTTGGGGAGCGGCGTGCCGATCGTGGGCAGAGCGGGCCAGTCCCGGGCCGGGCCGGCCAGCGTCAGCGCGGTGACAACATGGGTCTCGGTCGGCCCGTAGTGATTGTGCAGGGCGCACCCTTCAAGCCGCTCGCCGAGCCGGCGCAGTGCGTCGTTTACCTGCAGTTGTTCGCCGGCCACGATGATGTCCTGCACTGCGGGCGACTGCGGCGCGCGCAGCAGCCCGTCGGTAAGCGCCGCCAGCGCGGCGCAGGGTAAGTACAAACGCTCGATACCCGTCGCCGCGATGACGCCCGCCAGTTGCGGCAGATCGCGGCGCAGCTCATCGGGTACCAGGTAGACACAGCCCCCGGTGGTCCAGGCGCCGAAATACTCCTGCACACTGACATCGAAACTGAGCGCTGCGAATTGCAGCGTCAGCTGAGCTCGCCCGAGCCGCGGGTGCTGCTGCTGCCAGGCCAGCAGGTTCGCCAGCGCGGCGTGACTCTGCACGACCCCTTTCGGTTTGCCGGTGGAGCCTGACGTGTAGATGCAGTAGAGCGGGTCATGCGGGGTCACGGCGGCGCGCGGGTTGCTGGCCGTGGGCGCGGCGCTGAGGTTGTCGAGCAGCACTCGCTCGACACGCGGGCTCTGCAGGTCGGTAGCCGCATCGGTCAGCAGCAAGTCGGCCCCGCTGTCGTCCAGCATCAGTTCACAGCGCTGCGCCGGTGCGTCGGCGTCAATCGGGACATAGCAGGCGCCGGTTTTGACGATGGCCAGCAAGGCCACGGCGAGCTGCGGCGAGCGGGCACAGGCCACGGCGAGGCGCTTGCCCGGTCCCGCGCCATGGCGGGCCAGTGTTCGCGCCAGCCCGTTGGCGCCCGCGTTCAGCTCAGCGTAGCTTAGCGTAGTGTCGCCAAACCGCACCGCCGGTGCCTCCGGCGTCCGTGCCACCTGCGCCTCGACCATCCGCTGCACGCAGTCGCCAGCCGGATAGTCCTGTTGCCGGCCGCGCCCGTGCTCAAGCAGCCAGTTGCGTTCGGCGTCATCCATGATGCTCAGCGCTGACAACGGCTCGTCCGGTGCACGCACGACTTCCTGCAACAGCGTCGCATAGTGCTGCAGCAGGCGCTCTGCGCTGGCCGGTGCAAACAGCTCGGTGGCGTACTCAATGCCGATTTCGGCGCCCGCGCTGTCGCGCGTAAAGGACAGTGTCAGGTCGAACTTGGCGGTTCCCGGACTGATCAGCCGCGCATCCTGCACCTGCAGTCCCGGCAGCTGCAGGCGCAGCGCACGATTGTCCTGGCAAATAAACAGGTGCTGGAACACCGGCGTAATGCTCATGTCGCGGCCCGGTTGCAGCATCTCAACGAGTTGCTCGAACGGCAGTTCCTGATGCTCGAAGGCGGCGAGCGACAATGCTCGCACCCGGCGCAGCAACTCGTCGCAGGTGGGGTCATCACTCAGGTCGATGCGCAGTGCCAGCGTATTCAGGAAGAAACCGATCAGGTCCTCGAGATCCGAATGCAGCCGCCCGGAGATCGGGGTGCCAACCACCAGGTCTTCCTGCGCCGAGTGCTTGCTCAGGAGCGCGGCAAAGACGGCCAGTGTCAGCATGAACAGGGTACAGCCGCGCTCGCCGGCGAGGCGTTCCAGGGCGGCGGTTAAGTCCGCGGAAATGCGGGTAGCGAGCCAGGCCCCCTGATAGCTGGGTTCAGCAGGCCGCGCGCGGTCCAGCGGCAGTTCGAGTACCGGTGGGGCATCCTGCAGTGCGCCGCGCCAGTAGTCGGCGAGGTGGGTGAGTCGCGCGCCGGTGAGGCGGTCTCGCTGCCACACCGCGTAGTCGGCGTACTGAATGGGCAGCGGCGCCAGCGGCGCCTGTGTCTGGCCGGTCTGCACGCCGTAAAAGTGCCCGAGGTCGCGAAACAGCCGGTCCATGGACCACAGGTCGCAGACGATATGGTGAATAACGAATAACAGGCAGTGCCGATCCGCTCCGGCGCTGATGACATGCAACCGCAGCAGCGGCCCCTGAGCCAGATCAAACGGGGTTGCCGCAAGTTGCCGGGCGGTCGAGCTAAAGTCGTGCGGCGACGTCACCGTGTGATACTGCGCCGCTACTTCGCTGGCGGGCAGCACTTCCTGCGTGGCCGTCGCGCCGCCCCCCGGAAACACCGTGCGCAGCGCCTCGTGGCGGGCAACGACATCATTCACAGCGGCCTGCAGGGCGGCGGTGTCCAGCGCGCCCTCTACCTGCAGCGCAAACGGCATGTTGTACAGCGAGTTGCCGGGTTCGAGCTCGTCCAGAAACCGCAGCCGCGCCTGCGCATACGACAGTGGCAACGGCGAGGCGCGATCCGCGCGGGGCAGTGAGCGTTCAGTGGGCGTTGCCGGCCTCACGGTGTCCAGCGCGGTGGCGAGGCCGGTGATGGTCGGTTGATCGAACACTGTGTGCAGTGCTAACTCGATGCCAAACTCATCGCGAATCCGCGACACCAGCTTGGTTGCCAGCAGCGAATGGCCGCCAAGGGCAAAAAAGTCGTCCTGCACGCCCGGTTGCTCCAGGCCCAGCAGATCCGCCCAGATGAGCTGGAGCGCAGACTCGGTGGGTGTAGCGGGACCGACATAAGTATCGGCCGCGGCCCACACCGGTGCCGGCAGCGCGGCGCGGTTGAGTTTGCCGCTGGGCGTCAGGGGCATGGCGTCCAGCGTGACAAAGGCCGCGGGAATCATGTAGTCAGGCAGCTCATCCTGCAGCCGCGCGCGCAGCATGGCGGCCGTCACCCCGGCGCCGGCCGCAGGGACAACATACGCGATCAGTCGCGCTTCGCCTGCGGCCGCCGGTGCCAGGATGACCGCACTCTGCAGGATCCCGGGTATGGCCAGCAGTCGCATTTCGATCTCGCCGGGTTCGACCCGGAACCCGCGCACCTTAATCTGCGCGTCCATCCGACCGAGGTATTGCAGTGTGCCATCGGCCAGCCAGCGGCCGCGGTCGCCGGTACGGTACATCCGGCCGGCACCTCGCTGGTCCGTCGTAAAGCGCGCTGCGCTCAGGTCGGGTCGACCGCAATAGCCAAGCCCCACCTGGACCCCGGCGACGAACAGTTCGCCGGGCACACCGACGGGCGTAGGCCGACCGCGCGGGTCGAGCACATACACCGCCGTGTTGCTGACCGGGCGCCCGATCGGCGGCAGCTCCGGCCAGCTGGCCGGCGTATCCGGCAGCGTCCACGCGGTCACCACATGCGTTTCGGACGGGCCGTAATGATTGTGCAGCGCCGCGTCTTCGAGGCCGGCAAACAGGGCCCGGACAGCGGGTGTGATCTGCAGCTGTTCCCCCGCGACGATCACATCGCGAAGCTGGAGCTTGTCGGCGCAGGGCAACAAATGCTCGGCCAGCGGCTGCAGTGCGACGAACGGCAGATATAGCCGCTCAATGGCTTGTGCGGCGATAAACCGGCTGAGCTGAGCCATGTCGCGGCGCAGCTCTTCGGGGATGAGCATGACCGTGCCGCCTTGCGACCAGGTAGTAAACAACTCCTGGAAGCTGACGTCGAAACTGAGCGAGGCAAACTGCAAGGTGCGCGCTGCGGCGTCGAGACGCGGCTGACTGATTTGCCACTGCAGCAGGTTCGCCAGCCCGGCATGCGTGAGCTCAACCCCTTTCGGTTCACCGGTGGAGCCGGAGGTGTAAATGACGTACACGGACTCGCCGCAGTCTGCAGCGAGGTTGTCGCCGTCCCCTGCGTCCCAGTCAAACCGGTCGACAAGCAGCACGGCGGCCTCATGCGGCGGCAAGTTATCAGCGGTGGCGCTATCGGCGAGCACGACACCTGCATCACTGTCGGCCAGCATGAATTGCAGCCGCTGTGGGGGATACTGCGGATCGAGCGGCACGTAGGCGGCACCCGCTTTCAGCACGGCCAGTACGCTCAGCACCTGGGCGCAGCCGCGCCCGCAGGCCACGGCGACCCGCTGCCCCGGGCCGGCTCCCAGTGCCTGTAAGGCGCGGGCCAGCCGATTGGCGCGGGCGTTCAGCTCGGCGTAGCTCAGGGTCTGGCCGGCGGCGCACAAAGCCGGCGCGTCCGGTGAGCGTCGAGCGCTGGCTTCCACCAGTTCATGCACGCGGCTGTGCGGCCAGACTTGCGGGTAGAGGTGGCCGTTGGCCGGCGCAGCTTGCTGTTCAGTCGCTTCCTGCAGCGGTATGTCGTCGATAATTATCGCCGGGTCTGCGGCAACCGCTTGCAGCAGCTGAACAAAATGCGCCTGCATGCGCCCGATGGTGTCTGCATGAAACAAATCGGTGTTGTAAGTCAGTGCGGTGGCGAGTTGTTCGTTGTGTTCGACCACCTGCAGGACCAGGTCGTACATCGATGTGGTCGCTGCGACGGGGAAGTCGCAAACGTCCGCATTCGGAAGCGCGAGCTCCTCGGCTGCACTGTACTGATGCAGCACAAACAGTACCTGAAACAGCGGGCTGCGACTGCGGTCCCGGGCCGGCCTGAGCTCCTCGACCAGGACCTCAAAAGGCAAATCCTGATGCGCGAAGGCGCGCGCTGCAGTCTCCTGCGTGCGGGCGACCTGCGCGGCAAAACTCCGGTCGCCGTCGACCTCGCCGCGCAGCACCAGCGTGTTGGCAAACGGCCCCACCAGATCTTCCAGCGCGCTGCTGTGACGATTCGATACGGCGGTACCGACAATCACTTCGTCTTGCCCGCTGTAGCGCTGCAGCAGTATCTGCAACGTAGTGAGCAGCGTCATATACAGCGTCGAACCCAATTCCCGCGCTGCTCCGCGCAGCGCCACGGCAAGGGCGTTGTCCAGGCGGGTATGCAGAACCGCACCGCGTGAGCTCTGCACCCGCGGGCGCGGCTTGTCGGTCGGCAGCTCAAGGGTGCCCATGCCCCGCAGTTCCTCGCGCCAGTAGTCGAGCTGTTCCTGCCGCGCCGGGCCGCGCAGCCAGCCCGTCTGCCACGCCGCGAAATCGACATACTGCAAGCTCTGCGTCGGCGGCTGCGCGGGCTCGCCGGTGGCCAGCGCCCGGTAGATGTCGGAGAGCTCGCGCAGCAGGATTCCGCAAGACCAGCCGTCCACAGCGAAATGATGCGTCGTGATCACGAGCACCGCCTCGGCGGCACCGCGCCGCAACAGTTGCGCCTGCAGCAGCGGCGCCGCGCGCAGATCGATAGCAGCGGACCCTGCCGCGGCCACGAGCCGCCGCAGCTCGGCGTCGCTGGTCGCAGCTGGCAGGTCCGACTCGCGGTACCACAGCTGCGGCTCCGGCACTGCATCCGGCGCCACGATCTGCAGTTCAGGCCCACCCTCAGCATTGCAGCAACAGCTGCGCAGTACCTCATGCCGCCGCACCAGGATAGCGAGGCTCCTGGCCAGCAGCGGCCCGTCGACGGATCCGCGAATGTGCTTGGCAAGTACCACGTTGTAGACGGGGCTGTCGGGTTCCAGTTCGCTCAGGAACCAGATGCGGCGTTGCGCGAACGACAGCGGCATGCGGCCACGGCGCGGCACCCGCTGAACCGCGCGGCTATCGGCCTCTGCGTCGAGCAATTGCAGCAGGCCCGCTTTGTGTTCGCGCATGGCCGCGAGCACATCGTCTGACACGATGCCGCGGGGCGCGTTGTAGCGGAGCTTGCCGGCAGCGCTCCACAATTCGACTCCGTGCGCGCGAAGCTGGCGCAGCAGTGCGGCGGCCCCGCGTGCTGTGCTCATAGTTCGCCTTCGTCCCGCGCGGCGCTGTCGTCCGTCGGCACTGCAGCCGGTCGCTCAGCTGCGGCGCCGCCGCCCAGCAGCCCGTGCAGCAGCAGGTCGGTCGGGCTGAGCTGCAGCAGCGAGTGCACCGCATCGTGCGCCAGGCCACCCGTCTGGCAGAGCCCTGTTCCCGTCGCGGGTGCCGTGCTTTCCAGCAGCTGCGTCATATGTCCGGCTTCCAGCACCGCGTAGTGCAACGCGTGCTCCGGATACATCGATCCGAGCACGGCCATATCGGTCACCAGGTAAATCGCGAAAGCCGCCGCGTCAAAAATCGGTCGATTAACAAGGGGGTCGTAGCGGTCGCGTAGCGCGGGATCGGGTGCGCCGATCGCCACCAGCTCATGAGTATCCGGCGCGTAATAGTAGCTGCCGCCGGCACATCCGCTGACCCGGTCAGGCTTGATATACAGGTAGCACTGCACCGGGTACAGGCCTCCCGCCGAGGCATAGCGGTACTTGGGCCGGTCTTCCGGCGTCACTGAGCTCAGGCATTCCAGCAACGTCGCCAGTTGGGTGACCGGCAGTGGTTCTGGAGCAAACCACCGTTGACTGCGATGTTCGAGCCACAGCTGCCGGTCGTCCGCCGGCCGGGGCAGGGCGACCCGCGTGGCCCCTTCCGGCAGCCGGCGCAGGCCCGGCCGGCCCGCCTTGAAGCGAGCGCGGACGTCAGGGTCGAGCCGCTGTTCGACATCTGCCAGTAGCTGTGGCGGCGTGAGCAGGGGGTCGGTAATGTCTGCAGGCGTTGCCGGGCGGTCACTGACTTGAAGCGCGTTCGCTGCCACCAGCTTCGTCAGGCCGGCAATGGTCGGCTCCCTGTAAATAGCGTCCATGCGCGGGCGCCACCCGAACTGCTTGTCGATGCCGTTGGCAATACGAATCATTTCAATCGAGGTGGCGCCGACCTGCAGCAGATTGGCGTCAGGCGCGATTTCGGCGCTGTTCAGGATAGTACGCACGATATCGCCGACTGCTGCATTCGCGCTCCCGACTCCCGTGCCCGAGGTAGCCGCGCTCGGTTCTGCCGATTGTGCGGGCGCCGGCGCGGGCTCCGGGAGCGCATCGCGATCCAGTTTGCCGTTTGCAGTCAGTGGCAGCTCCGGCAGCGCGACGAGCCGGGCAGGGATCATGTATTCGGGCAGGCGCGCGCTGAGCCATTCACTCAGCTCCGCGTGCACCGGCCGCCGCGAACCGGTATCGGGCACGTAGTAGCCAACCAGCCGCTGCGCCCCGCGCGCAGGCCCTCTGGCAACGACCACGCAGCTGCGGACGCCCGGATGCGCGGCGAGCGCCGCTTCGATGTCACCCAGCTCAACCCGGTACCCCTGCACTTTAACCTGGAAGTCCTCGCGACCCAGAAACTCAATATTACCATCGGGCAGATAGCGGCCGATGTCGCCGGTCCGGTACAGCCGTTCCCCGCTGTGCGGATGCGTCACAAACCGCGCCGCCGTCTTCTCGGCATCCCGCCAGTAGCCAATCGCCAGGCCGATGCCACCGATATACAGCTCGCCCGGCACCCAGTCGGGGCAGGGCAGCATCTGGTCATTAAGCACGTACATGCGTTGATTGCGCAGGGGCTTACCGTAAGGGATGCTGGTCCACTCGGGCGGTACAGCGGATACCGGGTAAATAATCGACCATATTGACGCTTCGGTCGCGCCGCCCAGGCTATAAATATCGGCCGGTGCCAGGGCGCGCACCCGCGCCGGCAAATTCACCGGTATCCAGTCGCCGCTGAGCAGCGCTACCCGCAGGCTGTCGAGGAATGGTTCGGACTGCTGTTCGGCGTATTCGGTCAGCAGGTCGAGCAAGGCGGGAACGGTGTTCCAGCAGGTGATGCCATGCGCGGCGATGAGTCCCGCCCAGTGTGCGGGATCACGCAGCCCCGCGGGTTCAGGTAACACCAGCCGGGCGCCGGCGGCCAGCATCCCGAAAATGTCGTAAACCGAGAGGTCAAAATTCAGCGCCGACAGCGCCAGCATGCTGTCCGCCGGCGAAATTTGCAGGCGGGCATTGATATCGTCGCAGGTGTTGACGGCGCCGCGGTGGTCAATGACCACACCTTTCGGCACCCCTGTCGATCCTGACGTAAAGATCACGTAGGCCATGTCAGCCTGTTGGGCCGGGCATGCCGGCGGAGTTGCCGGCCAGTCGGCGAGTTCCGGGTCTGCCACCACCAGCGACCGCACCTGCGCCGGCCAGCCGCTTGTGGCCAGCGTCGTAGGGGCCGTCAGCGCCAGCGTTGCTGCGCTGGTGTCCAGCAATTGCCGGAGCCGCTGCGGCGGCAGGCCGGGATCGATGGGCAGGTAAGCCCCGCCGGCCTTCAGAATGCCGAGTACGGCAACAATCTGCTGCCAGCATTTGTCCATCACGACGGCGACCAGCTGGTTCGGCTGAACGCCTGCTGCCTGCAGACTATGCGCCAGCTGGTTGCTCAGTTCATCCAGTTCCCGGTACGACAGCGCGCGGGCGCTCGACCAGACGGCAGGCGCATCGGGTTGCTGCAGCGCCCGTGCCATGAAGCCCGCGTGCAGCAGACCGGCGGGCACCGGTCCGTCTGTCGCGTTGACGGCGGCGCGCCGCTGCAGTTGTGTGGCCGGGAGCACGCCCAGAACCGCCTCGCTCCAGCTTTCCTGCCACGCCGACTCGGCAGTGGCCAGCGCGGTGAGCCGTTGCCCGTAGGCGGCGAACACAGCATCGATTAAACCGGGCGGGAACAGTGCCTCCACGACATCCCAGGTGTAATACAGAGCCCCGTCGCGTTCGCCGGCGACATGGTCCAGCCAGACCTGCGGTGTCTGGCTGACGCTGTAAACCTGCTTGCCAAGACGATGCCACGCCATGCTGTCCTGGCCGCCCGTCCCGATTCCGAGGGTGCTGGTAAAGACCACCGGCATCATCGACTGCACCGAGCCGCGCTGCCGGGCAAGCTCGCGGAGCACCTGCACGCCCGACACAAAGCGATGGTCGACCCCTTGCCACAACTCACGCTGCAGACGCGCGGCACGCGCAGCGAAGTCGCCGCTGTCCAGATCGGAGATGCCAAGCAACACCAGCGACGTGAAATCGCCGACCACATTGTCGACATCCGGATGCAGCGGCAGCCGATTGAACAGCGTGAGGTTCAGCGTCAGCGCCTGCTGCCGGCACCAGGCGGCGAGCGTTTCGCCGAAGCACTGCAACAGTATGGCCGTCGGCGTGATGCCGGCACGGGCCGCGCGCGCCTGCAGGCGCTGCCAGTCGGCGGGCGCCAGTTGTCCGGCACGCTGCACAAAGCGGTGTTCCTCAAGCTGTTCCGGCGCCTGGGCCAGTGGTAGCTGCGGCATGTCCGGCAGCGCGGGCAGACGTTCCTGCCAGTAGGCCAGCGCGCGCGCGTACAGCGCAGTTTCGCGGAGCTTGCGTTCAGCCATCACGTAATCGCGAAAGCTCAGACCCGGGAGCGGCAGCGGCGCCGGGTCGTCACTGTAGAAGTGCAGCAGCTCATTGGAAATGATCTGAAAACTGCGCGCGTCGGTGATCAGGCAGTCGAGGCTGATGTGGAGCCGGGTTAAGTCTTCCGGCAGCAGCGACGCCGCCAGCTCGAACAGCGGCCAGCGGTCACTCGGCAGCACCTGATGCGACAAGCGCTCGCGCTCGCGTGTGAGTTCCGCCGCAGCTTCGGTTGCGCTCATGTCGCGAAGGTCCTGCACCTTAAACCGGTAGTCCGGTACCTGCGGCAGGACTTGCTGGCTGCCGTCCGCGTTGATGATGGCGCGCAGCATCGGGTGGCGGGCGACTACTTGCTGCCATGCGCGTTCAAGTCGCCCGAGGTCGAGCCCTGACGCATCAATTTCGATATACAGGTGGGTTGCGACCTTGCCCAGCGCGAAGTCCGCCCCGCGACCCACCCAGTAAGCCTGCTGGATGTCGGTCAGCGGGAACGGCGCATAGCGCGCCGCATGATCTGGCAGCGCCAGCGGCAGGCTCTCGACGGCAGGTGCCACGTTGCGTGTCCCGGAATTCGCTGCTGTCCCTGCGGAGAGCAGCGCCGCGAGTTGGCGGACTGTCGGCGCGTCCAGCAGCATGGCAATCTGCACGTAGTTTCCCAGCCGCTGTCGCAGTTCAGTGGTCAGGCGCAGTGCGAGTATCGAGTCGCCGCCCAGCGCAAAGAAATCATCGTCGATACCCACTTCATCGAGCTCCAGCACGGTCGCCCAGGCCGCAGCGAGTTCGGCCTGCAAGGGTGTTGCGGGTGGCACACAGGGCGTCGCCAGCGCCGGTCGCGCGCGGCCGGGGCGAGGCAGACCGCGCCGGTCGAGTTTGCCGTTGGCGGTGAGCGGCAGCTGGTCCAGAAACACGTACACACCGGGCACCATTGGCTCCGGCAGGCGTCCGGCCAGATGCTCGCGCAACGCCGTTACGCTGACGGGTTCGGCCGTTACGGCGTAGGCAACCAGCCGTGACGCGCCCGCCGCGTCCTGGTCGAGGACGACGGCACAATCCTGCACGCCCGGATGCTGCGCCAGCCGGGCTTCAATTTCGCCGAGCTCGATCCGATAGCCGCGCAGCTTGACCTGGGAATCGCTACGGCCGGCAAATTCGAGACGGCCGTCCGCATGCAGCTGCGCCCGGTCGCCGGTCATGTAGACCCGCTGAGGCGTACCGTCCAGACACCGTGTGACAAAGCGCCGGCCGGTCAGCTCCGGGTCATTTAAGTACCCGCGTGCCAGACCCGGCCCCCCCACACACAGCTCGCCGACAGCGCCCGGCCGGACGGGCTCGCCGTCTGTATCGAGGACCCAGACCGGTGTGTCCCGGAGCGGAAAACCCAGATCACGCGCGTTGCCTGCATCGACATCGCGGGACGTGTATTCGCGCAGCGCGACCTGCCCGCCCGTCTCGGTAATGGCATAGCTGCTGAGCAAACGGGGCCGATCGCTGCGGGTCTGGCCGAACCAGGCGCGCAGATCATCGGCGGCGACGGGCTCGCCGCTGAGCATAATTAAACGCAGCGGTGGCTGGCCAATGTCGCCGGCCGCGCCGGCGAGGAACCGCCGAAAAGCGGACGGCGTCTGACTCAGGATTGTCGTGCCGGAGCGCCGCAAAAAATCAGCCAGCTCCCGCGGGTCAGCGCGCGCAGCCTCATCGACGATAGCCAGGTGCGCGCCGCTCAGGAGCGCGCCAAATATCTCCCAGGCCGAAAATCCGAACGCATAGGAGTGAAACTGTGACCACACGTCCGCGGAACTAAAGCCGATGGACTCGGCCAGTTGCGGGAACAGGCGCGCGACGTTCCGATGGGTGACCATCACGCCCTTCGGAGTGCCGGTGGAGCCGGACGTGAAAATCACATAGCACAAGTCATCGCCGGTGACCGTAACCGTCGGAGCCGCGCACGGGGCAGTGGAAAGCGCGCCACAGTCGACCAGCGCGGGTGCGTTGCCCGGCAACCGGGCATGCAGGTTGCTCCGACTGACAACGGCGACGGGGGCGGCCTGGTCGAGCATGTGCGCAAGCCGTTCCGCCGGGTAACCGGGGTCAAGCGGCACGTAGGCAGCGCCGCTTTTCAGGATGCCGAGTATGCCCACCGGCAAATCAAGCGTGCGCTCAACGCACAAGCCGACCAGGCTCCCGGCCTCGACACCGGCTTGTCTGAGTCGTGCCGCCAGGGCATTCGCCTGTTGATCGAGTTCCTGGTAACTCAGTGTGCGACCCTGCGCGGTAACCGCCGCCGCCGTGGCATGCCGGGCAACCTGTGCCTCAAACCGGCGATGCAGACACTCGGCATCAGTCGCGACTGACCGCTGCAGATCATCCGTGTGGGCGGAATTCATGCTCCGACCCCAAACTTGCCGGATTGCCGTGAGCCATGTTTCATTCAGGGTTCCCGCCCGCGTTGTGCCGTCCCGATGTTAGCGGCTGGCGCCGACTGCAGGGAACCTGACAAACGCTGTGATTGTAGCGCTGATTCTACTGTTCTAGAGTGCAGCTAGACACCCGCAGGCTGACATTACCTGCAACGTGGCAATGTGCTGACGCCAGCTGGTCACGGAATGATGCACGAATTCCGGTCAGGTGGCGTTATGTCAACCATCAACAACAAAAGTGGCAGCGATGACGAGCCTGATTGCCAAAGCCCGGTCCGGTCTGGGTCGCCTGTGGCGGCGGCGGCGCTTTTACTGGGCGGCCTGGCGCAAGCCTGAGGTGCCGCCGCACGCAGCGTCGTGGCTGCCCGACGGTTTCCGCGTAACCCGACTCGCGGCGACGGGCCTGACGCTGGTGGATAATTTCTGCACGCCTGCCGAAGCCGAGGCGGTTATCGATGCGGCTCGCGATCGCCTGCAGCGCAGCGGTGTCCTGATCAACGGCAAGTTTCGTGATCACGACGGGCGGTATTCTTTTACGGCGCAGCTCTACGGCCCTTACTACCGCCATCGACCGTTGCTCCCGCTCATGCAGCGCGCTGCTGCACTCACCGGCTTGCCGTACACCCACCTGGAGGCGGTCTACGTGACACGTTACCCGGAAGGCGGTTTGTACAATGAGCATGTCGATCACGGTTCAGCCTTTGAAGTGGATCGTCTGTACACGGTGTTGCTGTACCTCAATACCGTCGAGCCCGCGCAGGGAGGCGCGACCGTATTCCCGCAGCTGAAGGTGGCTGTGCAGCCGCGGGTTGGCCGCGCCGTGACCTGGACCAATAAGAACCCGGACGGAACGGAACACCACGAGAACAGTCATGCGGCCTACCCGGTGACCAACGGCGGTGAGAAATGGGTTATCCAGTTCTGGTTCCGGGCCTACCCGATGCTTGAAGCAATCGCCGATGCGGAAGTGCCGCAACGAATGACCGGCGAGCCGCTGCCGGCAGATGCGGCGGTACCTGAGGGGATCCACCGTGTTTAGCCAGCCGCGGACGGTTCTGGCCGCAGCACTGCTGTGGCTGAGCGGCCTGCCGGCAGCCGCGAATGCGCAGGCCGTGACGGTCGAGGTAGTGCCGGCCATAACCGACGCATACGTGCTGCCCGACCGTCAGCCGCGACCGGATGCGCCCGATGAACTCTATTTGCTCGCCGCGCCCGGTGAGTACGAGCCCGCAAGTTTCGTCGTGTATGCAGTCGAGCCGGTCGCGGAACTGCAGGTTCAGCCCACCCGGTTGCGCCATGCAGTGAGCGGGCACACGCTGGCGGCCGCGCTGGATGTGCGGGTTGTGAAGCGCTGGTACCAGTCCAGCTTCGGCGCCCGCGCTGACAAAGACCTGCGCTATCTGACGCCGGAGCTGCTGCTCTACGACGACGGGCTGGTGCGCACCGAAGGGCGCGACAACTGGGTGCGCCTGACGTCCGGGCAGTACGTCAGGACCAGCGAGCCGGCGATGAACCGGGTACGGCTGATCACCCCCCCGGAAGACTTCCCCGTTCGTGATGCCAAAACCCTGCAGCCGGTGCAGTTGGCCGCCAGTGACAATCGCCAGTTCTGGGTGACCTTGCATGTGCCGGCCGCCACGCCGGCCGGCCGCTATCGGGCGGCGCTGCGGGTTCTGGCTGGCGCGGAGGAGGTCGCCCGGGTGCCGGTGACGGTAGATGTTCTGCCGGTTGAGCTACAGCCGCCGGCGCTGGACGTTGCCATCTATTACCGGGGTTACCTGGATCCGCGCCGCCCTGAGGGCAGCATCTCGGCAGAGGCCAAAAGCCGCAGCCAGTTGCTGGCGGAGCTGAAGAACATGGCGGCGCACGGCGTTCGCAGCCCTGTCGTGTATCAGCCTTACGCCAGCGGATTGCTCGACGAGGTGCTGGAGCTATGGCAGCAGGCCGGGCTGACCGGCGAGCGGTTTTTCTACCTGGGTGTCAATGTTGTCGATAATGACGCGGGCGTCATCAAGCCGCGTTTGCAGCGTGAAGTGGAAGCCACGCTGGAGACCTTACAACCCTTCGGCTTTACCGACGTGTATTTTTATGCGCGGGACGAGGCCTACGAGGATGCGCTCGCCTACCAGCGGCCGTTCTGGGACGCGGTGCGGGCCGCAGGCGGCAAAATAATGGCGGCCGGCTGGCAGACCAGCGAAACCCGGCTCGGCAATTTTGACGTGACCGGCGGCAACGAAGACCTGTTCGTTGCCCTGGGTACACTCCGCGCTGAAGAAGCCGCCCGCTGGCACGCCAAAGACCGGCTGATTTACTCCTACCAGAATCCCACCGGTGGGTTTGAGATACCGGAGACCTATCGCCGCAATTACGGCCTGTTGCTTTGGCAAAAGGGTTTCGACGGTGCGATGCCTTATGCCTATCAGGACAGCGAGGGCCGAGCCTGGCACGATTTCGACAGCTACAACAATCGTGACCTGACCTTTACCTACCCGACGCTGGACCAACCCATCGATACATTGCAGTGGGAGGGGTTTCGCGAGGCCGTGGACGACTTGCGTTACCTCAATACGCTGCAGCAGTTGCTGCCCGATGCCACCGGCGCGGCGGCCGACCGGGCTCGACAGTGGCTGGTCAACCTGCGTGGTTCGGTGATCGCACGGCTCGACCTCGACGCCGTGCGCCGTGAAATGGTGACCCATATTCTGGCCGTGCAGGGCGCAGCACCGCTGGAGCCGGTTCCGGCCGGTGCCCGCGCCGGGCGGGCCGTCGCCGAGTGGCCGGATCCGGCGAAGGATCCCGGTCTGCTGGGCTGGTGGACCTTTGATGACGTGGTTGACGGCGTCGCCAGCGATCGCTCGCGCTGGCAGCGCGCAGCCGAACTCAAGGGCGACGCTGAATGGCTGACGGAACCCCCCGGCGCGGGCGTGCGGTTAAACGGTGCCGGTGACATTGTGGCGATCAGTGACATTGATATCCCGCAAAACGGCACGGCGACGATCGAAGGCTGGTTCCGCTTTGACAGTTTTGCCATGGACCAGCGCACCAATCAGGGGGTGTTCACGGGCCTGTATCAGCACGCAGCCAGCAACTATTTTTATTTTGCGCGCACCAACGATTTTTTCTTTGTCAGCGACCGGCTTGAGAAGGGGGTCTGGCATCACCTGGCGCTGACGTACGCTGGCGACGCGGCTACCGCGATTTTCTATGTCGATGGCGAACCGGTTCCCGTGACTATCCAGGGTTCAGCCGAGGCCGTGCCGGCTATCAGCGGTCTGTCCGTGGGTCGCAGCAGCAGTTACCTCGGGCGCTTTCTCGGTGGTGCCAAGGGTACATTCAATGGCGCTGTCGATGATCTGCGTGTCTGGAGTCGCGTGCTGGCGCCGGACGAAGTCCGCGCCGCATGGCGGGCGGGTCGTTTCCGTGCAGACAGCAGCCAGGGCGACTAGTGCGGTTTACGCGCCATGATCCACAGGAAGGTGGTTTCTTTGCCGTCTTCGACCGCCGACTCAAACGATTCTGTGACCAGTTCCAGGCCTGCATCGCGTATCAGTGCGCGGGTCTGCTCCGCATCAAAGCTGCTCCAGTACATGGTGGCTCCGTGCCAGTCTGGCGTGATGACATCGTCAATGTCATAGGGGTAGAACGCCGCCATGAATACGCCGCCGGCGCGCAACCAGCCGCTAATCGACATGAGTAGCTTCGCGTAGCGCTCGCGGGGCACATGGTGAAACGCATAGTAGGCGACGACACCGTCAAAACTTGCAGCGGGCAGTTGCAACGCCGTCATGTCACCCTGCACAAACTGTGCGGACGGGGCGTTCCTGCGGGCCAGCTCCAGGCAGCTCGCTGAGATGTCGTTCGCAGTGACCTTGAAGCGCTCGGCGAGCAGGCGAGTGGTCGGCTCGCCGGGCCCGCAACCCAACTCCAGCACGGTGGCACCCGTCGGTAAGGTTTCCAGCAGCAGCCGGGTGTATTTGTCGCGGTCAGCGCGGGCGTGGCGCACAGCCCACTCGCCGTAACTGCCCGCCATTTCATTGTAGCCATCCGCGACAAGCTGCTCGGGCTTGCCACGATAGCGCAGGCTCCGTGCGGTGCCACCCATTTTGCGGGACAGGTTGCGAAAAATATTTAGCATAGATTGTCGAGGCGAAAATAAGCCGTCCGGGCGGGCCGGCGAAATGGTAGCACACCCGCGCGGTGGTCCCGAGAAGGCGGTATCTAGCCATGCGCGGTCTGTATTGCGTTGCTTCGGCACCGCGAAGCAACAATAATCATCGCTCTGTCGCAAGGATGTTTTGCTATGACGCCGCGCATTCTCAGCATTGTCATCCCGGTTCGCAATCAGCCCGGTACGCTCGCGAAGCTCCTGGAAGCGCTCGACAAACTGGTGATGCCGGAGGGCTGGCAAATTGAGATTATCTGCGTTGACAACGCGTCGACCGACAGCACGCCCGCGGTCATTGAGCGCCATGGCGCCCGGTACCTGCGGGAGGAACGCCTGGGGCCGTCGCATGCGCGTAATCGCGGGGCGGCCGCCGCGGCTGGCGAACTGCTGTGGTTTATTGATGCCGATGCGCTACCCGCCGCCGATGATTTCCTGCTGCAGCTGGTGAGTGCGGTGGCTGAACTCGGCGATTTCGGTGGGATTGGCGGCCCGATCGTGCTGCCGGCGGAGCAACGCCGCAACCCCATCGCGTTCGCTGACCACATGGCCTGCTGGTCTGCCTGGCATCCGCGCCGGCCGACCGCCGAATCGGATTTTCAGCCGACCAGTCTCGTGGTTCGGCGTTCCGTCTTTGAAGCGGTCGGAGGTTACGACACGGGCCTGCGCGTCCTTGAAGACTGGGACCTGCAGCACCGCTTGATCCGCTCGCGCCGAATCGCGGAGGGGCCGGAAGCGCCGCTGCGGCCGATTTGGTTCCTGCAGAACTTGCCGGTCGCGCACTATGCCCGCAGCTCGATCCTGCGCAGTCTGCGCCACAGCTGGTACTGGGGGCTGCCCAGTCGCGTCGGGTGGTTGCAGCGCGACGGTATTGATGTACGCCCCCTGGAGCGCCCGGTGCTGCGCTGGCTCGCCTGGCCACGCCTGCTCTGGCAGCGGGTTCAGCATCCGCTGCGAACGGGCTGGCGTACCTCGCGGGTGAGCGCGGTGCTCAGCGCCCCCTTTCTCGTACTTACGCTCGCGGCCTGGACCACCGCCGTGATCGTCGGGCGAGGGCAGCCAGAGGACGACCGCTTCGCACCGGTCTAGCCGGGGCTAATTGGGCTACCCCGCCGGTCGGCCCGCTTCAGTCGGTTCCACGGAGCTCTGATGGCGCACCAGCGTGGCGGTCAGCACGCTCATGAGTTCGGCATGGGACCGCGTGCCGGTGGTCGCGTAGATACTGCGCAGGTGGCTGCGCGCGGTGTGGATGCTGATCGACAGTTTGTCGGCGGCATCCTTGATACTGAGGCCGCCCCAGAGCGCGAGGGCAACGCGGGCCTGCGCTCCGGTCAGGCCGTAGTAGTGCCGTAATTCCGTCTCCGTGGGCCGGCTGACGCTGGTCGGATCGTTGACGAACACCATCGCCACGCGGTCTGAAAAGCGGCTTTCGATATTCCAGTCAGGCAGCAGGATGACCTGCAGCGCGAGCTGGTAGGGTATGTCCCGGCCTTTACCGGCCACCGACCAGAACCAGCGCTGTTCGTGCAGGCTGTCGCGCGGCAAAGCGTCCAGCGTCTGCAGAATTCCCATGAGTTCGCTCATCACATTCGGGTCGTTGATCTGCAGCCGGCCGGAGCGTATCGCGATGCCGTCATCTCTGGTGGTCAGCTGTTGCGCCTTGAAATTAGCAACCGGCACGCTGCCGTCCGGCTTCAACAGCATCATGCCCCGCGGTGACGAGTTAAATATGGCGTTACTGATGCGCGCGATGTCGACATAGCCATCAAGGTGCTTGTGCAGCAGGCACGATTCCCGCAAGTGCGGGCCGAGGGCCAGGAAGCTGGCACGTTCTCGCCCGCTGAAGGGCCGTGAGTGTTCGTCGCGGGTTACGCCAATCACAACGTGCGCCGGTTCCCAGTCGGCGACTAGCAGGAGTTGTCTGCCCGCCAGCAGCGCAGGTTCATTAGCCGCCGCATCACCAAGGCCCGCGGCGCGCAGCAGGTCGTCGACGAGTTGCGGCGCTGCCGGCGGCCGGGCAGACAGCGCGGCGTCAATCAGTTCGCGCTGCCGGCTATTCAGAGGGCTCGCTGCGCCGCACTGCTGCGAGCGGCCATGCTGTGCATGGCCGGCCTGCCAACGGCAGGAACTGGCCCCGTCGGCGGCCGTCATGGCGGCCAGCTGCTCGAGCCAGGACTCGAGGCTGAGCGTGCCGCGCATCAGCTGATAGGTACCCGCCAGCACCCTCGCTACAGCGGCGCTGTCATAGTCAAGGCGGGGTTTTTTTATGGCTGGGTCGGACTGGCTGTTCATATCGGCCTGACATGCGGCTGCGACTGCATATTTCGCAGCTTACTCACCATGCTCGCAAAAAAGCTGCGCCAGCCGCAACGTATTTTGCTGTCATTTTCGACCATATATGGCACCAACGAGCCCGGCCTCTCAGGCCCGCCGGCAGCACAGCGCGCATAAAAAAAGCCACCCTGAGGTGGCTTTTTTTTACCGGTGCCGCATGCAGCAACGATAGCGATGGCTAAACCGGCATGACGTTTTCAGCCTGCGGGCCCTTCGCGCCGTCGGTGACGGTCATCGTCACTTTCTGGCCTTCATGCAGAGTCTTGCGACCCGAGCCGGCTATGGCGCTGAAATGCACGAATACATCCTTGCCCCCTTCGCGTTCAATGAAGCCCCAGCCCTTCTCATCATTGAACCACTTGACCGTACCTTCTACTTGATCTGACATATCTATCTCTCACTACGCCGGTGTTTCCGGCTTCCTACTCGATCGCCCCCGAAGGATGCGCATGTAAGCGATGCTGGCAACAATAACGTTGTGCAGAATCACGCCGATATCCTAACCCAAAATTCGCTTGTCTACCTCACAGAGTTATGTAGGCGCAGCGACCGGCGTCCGCTTCCCGGCCCGCGATACTATTTAGACGGCTTCCAAGGTGTATTGAACGAAACCCGATGCATGAGCCGGTGCGCTTGCCCGAAATCAAAAATGCCGCGGTGCAAGGTGGAGAAGTTATCCCATAAAACCAATGAGTTAGCTTGCCATTTGAACCTGCACTGATATTCTGGCCGGGTTTGGTGAGCAAACAGAAACTGCAGTACAGCGTGGCTTTCCCGCTCATTCATTCCGATGATTTCGCGGGTCATCAGCTCGGACACATACAAGAACTGTCGGCCCGATTCGGGATGCCGGCAAACAACGGGGTGCTCGCTCGGCGGCAGGTATTTGCGCACTTGCGCAAACTGTTCCGGACTCATCCGCTCCAGCGCGCTGCGGAGGTTCCGCGTCATGTTGTCATGCACCGCCGCAAGGTCGTTGACGAAGTGTTGCCAGGGCGGGCTGAGATCGCTGTAGGCCGCGCACATGTCGGCCCAGACCGTGTCACCGCCGACCGGCACATCCAGTGCATACAGCAGTGAGCCACGCGTTGGTTCGGCGCGAAACGAGCTGTCGGCATGCCAGTCGATGTCGGTAACGATGCCGGCATACAGGTCGGGGTATTCCTGCACCCATACGCCGGGATAACCGTCGAGATTTGGCGCGTAGCCCTGCAGCTGGATTTCCCCGAACCGCTGGCCCAGCGCCAGGTGCTGCTCGGGCGTGAGCTCCTGGTCGCGGAAAAACAGCACCTGGTAATGCACCCACGCCGCCCGCAGTTCCGCAAACAGCGCATCGTCGTCGATGGCGTCAGCCACCTGGATGCCTTCGATCAGCGCGCCAAAAGACGCAGTCTGCGGCGTCGCTTTAAAGTGTCGAAACTCGGGCTGCGCGAGGGTTGCGACGCGAGAGGCCAGCTGCGACACCGCCTGACCCTAACTCTGCCCGGCTTTCCAGGCTGCGACGATTTCGCTGGCACTCGCCGACCATACTTTGCTGTGCCCGGTGATGTAGTCGAGCACGGCTTCGAGCTTGGCGATGCGGTGCGGCTGGCCCAGCATCCACGGGTGGATTGAAAGGGCCAGCATCCGGCCGCCTTGTTCGCGGGCTTCGTCATAGAGAAAGTCGAACGCGTCCTGAATCTGCTCGGCGTACTCCGTCTCCGAATGCAGGTTGGCCTGAATGATAAACCGGTCCTCGAGTTCAGTGGACAGCGGCAAAGCCGTAATGTCGCCGCTCGGTGTCCGGAAGGCGTATGGCATGTCGTCGTTGATCCAGTCGCACATGTACTCGACGCCGTGCTCCACCAGTAGCTCGGGCGTGTGACTGCTTTGCGACTTCGACGGACTTAGCCAGCCAGTGACCGGTTGGCCGGTCAGCTTGCGCACCGTGGCCAGCGCGCGGGTGATTTGGTCGTGCTCAACTGATTTATCCAGGCCGCCGTAATGCGGTGCGTCCATGTGCAGGCCATGGCAAAGAATCTCATCGCCGCGTTCGGCGAGTCGTCGGGTCAGATACGGGTAGCGTTCGGCGGCGCGAGCCTGCAGCGCAAACGTAGGTTTAACCTGATAATGATCAAGTGCCTGCAGCACCCGGAAGATACCCACGCGATTGCCATACTCGCGCAGCGTGTAATGGCGCAGGTCAGGGTAGGCTGTGGTCATGCCTGCCGTCGGTGCAAACGGCTTGCCCGTCTGGTTGAGTGGGAAGTATTGCACCGAGACATTCACCCACAGCGCGATGTGGGCGCCCCCGGGCCACTGCACAGGCTTGCGTGCCGCCAGCATCGACCAGTCATAGTAATCATGATCCATGCCGTAGTGGCGTTGCGGGTACTCGAGGTATTCCGGGTCGAGAGGCATTTCCGTCACCTTGTTCAGTGGGTTAACCGGCTTTGGCCGCGATATCGGCGACAGCGGCGTCGTAATGATGGGCGATATAGTGCTGGGCAATCTCGCGACCGGTGGTTACCCACACGTCCGAATGACCGGTGATGTATTCCAGGGCCTCTTCAAACGCCTTCAGTCGATGCGGATGGCTGACCTGATAGCCGTGCAGCGGCACGCACATTACCACCCCGTTGTCAGCGCCTTCCGCATACAGCCGGTCAAAGTTCGCC
The DNA here is from genome assembly GCA_036351295.1 of Gammaproteobacteria bacterium. Lineage (GTDB taxonomy): Bacteria > Pseudomonadota > Gammaproteobacteria > Steroidobacterales. Next base: position 23,157 of record JAZBOT010000216.1, read on the forward strand.
TTAATCATGTCGCAGTAGCGCCGTGGCTCGATCCGGTTCACGGCATAAACAATGGTGTCGTTCATCTCCAGCGAGTAGGGCACTGAAATGAACTTCTGCTCACCGCGCACCTTGACCGGGGTGGGTTGATCGTCATGGAAGAGATCGCAGGTGTAAATACCACCGGCCTCCGCAAACAGGTCCATGGTGATCTCGGTGTGGGTGAGCGCGGGAGCCAGATAGCCAGCGCAGTCCTGGCCGGTATGTTCGCGAATCGTGTCCATGGCATCACGAATCATCGAGCGCTCTTGCTCCTCGCTCATGCCATAGGTGTAACGCGTGTTGTAGATCCCGTGACTGAAAAATTCCCAGTCCCGCTCTTTGCAGAGTTCGATAATCTCGGGATGGTGGGCGCACAGCGCTGTCGACAGCGAGATGGAGCCGCGCACCCCGTAGCGGTCCAGCACCCGCATCAGCCGCATGTGTCCCACCCGGTTGCCATAGTCGCGAGTGGCATAACCATTGACGTCGGGCACGGGGCGGGGCCAGGCCTTGCGGTGCGGATTGACGGCCGGATTAAGTTCGTAAAACTCGATATTCGGGGCGACCCAGAATGCGACGCGCGCATTGCCGGGCCAGGTGAGCTGCGGCCGGTTCTCGTAGGGCCAGTAGTCAAACAGTCCGGGGTCTTCGTGCATGGTAGCGTTCCTGCGTTAGGTTTCGACTGTGCCGTCTAGAATGAGCAGCCGCGTGCCTCGCGAATCGGCGCGCAGCCCGGATGCTCGGTCAGGTAAGCGCGCACTGCAGCCACCGGCTCGACATCGGCGTATTTGAGCATGATGTCGCAGAGGTTGGCGAAATGCGGGATCTCATGCTTGTCGGCGACGCACTCCTCGGGGACGATCGTGCGGTAACCGCTGGAGAGCGAGGCGACGACACTGGCGCGGATGCAGCCCGAGGTGCTGCCGCCGGTCAGGATCACGGTGTCGACCTGGTGCCAGGTCAGCAGCGATGGAATCAGCGTTTCATGAAACACGCTGGCCATCCGTTTGTTAATGATGGCATCGCGGGTGTGATCAATGTCGAGCCGCGGGTCCAGTTCCGCCCGCGGATCGCCGACTTTTATGTTCTGCAGCGAATCGGGTGTGTTGGTGCGCGTGCCCCAAACGCCGGCATCATCCGCGTTGTCCATGTAAGCGACATAGGTCCAGATAACCGGCATGTTCTTCGCCCGGGCCAGTCGTGACAGTTCGTTGATGTAGTCGAGCTGCTTCGGGTCCGTCTGGTAGGCCGTTTTAAACGTGTCGATGTCGGTGTACGCCCGCTGGCAATCGATGTTGATGATGGCCGCTTTTTTGCCAAAGCCAAATTTTGCGCGGTTCGGGTTGGCTTTTACCTCTTCCCAGTATTGCCTGGGCGTCAGGCTGGACGTTTGCATCACTGGCATCGTTTGCTCCCCCTGTGACTGGTGTTATGGTGTCTGCAGAACGAGAATTCTAGCTGAGATGGTGCGCGCTGGCGAGACAGAGCTGCCGGCGGTGCGCTGCGCTTTCTAATGCGAGGGTTACGGTTGTATGGTGACAAGAATTCGCAACCTCTGCGTTGCGGCCATGGTGTTGGCAGGGTTGTCCGGGTGTGCCGCGTTGCCTGAGCCCCCGCCGCCGGTTGTCGAGTCGCCGACGGTGCTGATCACGGGCGCCAGTCGCGGTATCGGCTTCGAGCTCGCTCGCCAGTACGCCGAGCGCGGCTGGGGCGTGATTGCAACCTGCCGCAGCCCGGCGACTGCGACCGAACTGCAGCAGGTGGCAGCGCGTCTGCCCAATCTGATTATCGAGCCGCTCGATGTGACCGATTTTGCCGAGATGGATCGCCTCGCGGCACGCTACGCCGGCGTGCCGATTGATGTGCTCATTAACAACGCCGGCATTCTCGGCGGCAATGACCGGCAGCAGTTCGGCGCCCTCGACTACGACGCCTTCAATGAAGTGATGGCGGTCAACGTGATTGGCGCGTTGCGGATGGTTGAGACGTTTGTCGACAACGTGGCGCTGAGTGAGCAGAAGAAGGTCATGAACATCTCCAGCGTGGTGGGTTCGGTGCAGATGACGTTCGGCGGGCAGATATTTTACCGGGCCAGCAAGTCGGCGCTGAACATGAGCATGCGCACCCTGGCGAAGGAACTGCGTCGCTCCAAGGAGCCGGGCCACAGCGAGATCATCTTCGGTCTGATCCACCCGGGGGTGGTCCGGACCGACTTTGCCAAGAATGTCCCGATTCCGATGATCGAACCGGAAGAATCGGCGGCGAAAGTCATCGAGGTCATTGATACGTATTACGTCAGCCGGCGTCAGTCGGGTGATTTTATGAGTTATACGGGCAAGGGTCTGCCCTGGTAAGCGTGCAGCGCGACTAGTTCCGCTCACCCTCCAGCGGGTCGGCCAGCATCCGGTGAATGCGCGTACCCTCGGCCGGTGCATAACCGGGCAACCCGGTGATCATCTGCTCCTGACCGTCGGCCGGGGCGTCTGTATAGGTGCCCAGCAAACGGTCCCATACTGACAGGTTGAAGCCGAAGTTGCTGTCGGTTTCGACGCGCCTGACTGAATGATGAATGCGGTGCATGTCGGGCGTTACGACCGCGAGCCGCAGCGCCCGATCGAGGCCGAGCGGCAGGGCGATATTGCTGTGGTTAAACATGGCACAGACGTTGAGTACCACCTCAAACGCGAGCACCGCGGCGGCCGGAGCGCCGAGGAGCGCAATGGCAATCAGTTTAACCCCCAGCGAAAAAACAATTTCGATGGGATGGAAGCGCAACGCGGTGCTGACATCGACATCCGCATCCACATGATGCATGCGGTGCATGCGCCACAGCAGCGGGAAGTGATGCAGGGCGCGGTGCTGCAGGTAAATCGTAAAGTCGAGCGCGACGAACGCCAGCAGTCCCGCAACCACCGGAGATGTCTGGCTTATGTTAAACAGCCCGACCTGCTCCTGTTCCAGCAGCGCGGCGAAGCCCACCGCCGACGCCGGCAGCAGCAGGCGGACCACGAACGTGTTCAGCATGCCGATGCCCAGGTTGCCCGGCCAGCGGATCAGCCGATCCAGCGTCAGGCGACGCCGCGGCGCCAGCGCTTCTGCCGCTGCAAGTACCGCGAGGGCGAGCGCAAAACTGCCCAGGCGAAGCACTGGTTCAAAGAGGCTGACTGTTTCGGGCATAGCGCGAGCGCTCGGTCTGCTGTCACTGCTTTACGCTCACCCGCGGCGGTCGCGCGTGAACGGCTCCTGGCAGTTGAGTATAGTCGGGGGTCAGACGGCCGTCGCGGGGCGGCATTTGCGTCCGGGTTTGCCGCATGAGCAAACTCGACCTCAACCACGAGAACCATGCGGCACAGCACTCCACAAGCGGCGCAAGCCATCGACCTGAACCCGCTGCGGGTCGCGGGTTTACTGCTACTGCTGGCCGCCGCTGCGCTCAACCGCCATGCGCTGGCGTGGCTGCTGACCCCCGACCCGGTTCTGTACACCGGCACGCCTGCAATCATCGGAGTACTGGTGCAGCTGGGTCTGGCGGCCACGGGCGCGCTACTGCTGCTCCGCCCGGCACTGGCTCCCGTTGCGGCAGCGGGGCAGGGTCTGGTGCTGAAGCTCGCTGCCAGCGCTGCGCTGGTAGGGGTAACCGCCACGCTGGGAATGCTGGCCGCGCCGGAGGCGGACACGCGGTATTTCAGTGCTCCCGAGTATGCCTGCATTACGGGCCAGACGTATTGCAACCGGACTAACGCAGCAGGTCTGGGGGCTTTGGCGCGCTACGGGAAAGGGGCGGCTTTTGTCGATATCAACGGCGATGGCCATATCGATATGTACCTGGCCGATGCTGATCCGCGCGTCGCTGTGGCGGCTTACAGCCCGCCATTCTACCTCGGCGACGGATCCGGCCGGTTTCGGTCTGTCGACCTCGGCATTGCCGCCGACGACCTCGTGGCCAACTGGAGCGGCAGCTTTGCCGACTTCGACAATGACGGAGATCCTGACCTGGTGTTGCTGGGCGGCGGTTACGCCGGCGAGGGTCGGTTTGCGCTGTATGAGAACCGGCTGAGCGAACAGGGGCGTTTTATCAATATCACTGCGGCGGCGGGATTAGCCGGCCTGGCGGGTCGGCCCCAGCGATGGTGGAGTTCGGCATGGGCCGACTATGATGGTGACGGCTGGCTCGACCTCGCCGTTGCGCGGATAGCCGGCGCAGTTTTGCTGCTGCACAATAACGGTGACGGCACCTTCAGTGACGTTACCGGGCCGGTCGGTCTCGATACCAGCGATTCCTGGGAACGCGACGGCAAGAACGTCGTCTGGTTTGATTTTGACAACGATGGCGATCCCGACCTGTACCTGGCCGGCATCGGCGCCCACAATCTGTTTGAGAATCTTGAGGGTAAATTCCTGCTGGATGTAACGGCCCGCATGCTGGCCGACTTCAAGCCTGACATTCGTGTTTATTCAGCCGGCGCGCCGGTCGCGTTTGCAGCGGCTGCGGCCGATTTCGATCAGGACGGCTGGGAGGATTTATACCTCGGCCGCCAGGTCGAGCAGGACGTTTTACTCCGCAATGAGCAGGGTACGGGCTTCAGTGTGCAGGGCGCCGACATCGGCCTGAATTTGGCGCTGAACGCAAAAAATGTCCGGCGGGGCGTGTTTGAGAACACCATGGGTCTGGGCGTGGGTGACTTGTTTGATGACGGCTGGCCTGACCTGGTGCTCGGCACCGGTGATCCGGAGCGGGCAGCGGTCGACGTCGTGCTGTGCAACCGGGGCGGCCAGTTTGAGCGGTGCACGGATTTACTGCGGGGCGGGGCTGCTGCGGAGCACCGGAGCCGCACTCACGGGGTTGCTTTTGCCGATATCAACGCGGACGGGCATACCGACCTGGTGCAGAACCTGGGAGGTCACCAGCCGTGGGATGCGATGACCGGCATTGATTCGCGCGAACGGCCCGCGCTGTACATAGCCAGCGACAGCATCGGCGGCAACACAGCGACGCTGTGGCTGGAGGGTACCCGCAGCAACCGCGATGCCGTGGGCGCGCGAGTGAAGGTGCTTGCGACGGATACGCATCATTACACAGTGCGCAGCATGCAGGGTTTCCAGAGCCAGAACGCCAATGCGCTGGTGATTTCGCTGGGAGACGCCACGGTCGCGGCTGTCGATATCCGCTGGCCCAGTGGCCTTCATGAGCAGGTTGAGGTCACAGCCGGCAGCCGGCGCCGCATTCGTGAAGGTGAGGCGACCGAGCTCAGCGCCCGTTAGCCGGCTCCGCAGCGGGCAACGCAAACGCCACCATCTGGTCGGCAATGTTCTGGCTGTACATGAACATATGGCCGCCGGTATACACCAGCACAAACTGGCGGCCATCGACTTCATAGGTCATCGGCGTGGCCATCGCAGCCGATGGTGTGGCGGTCTCCCACAGCAGGGCCCCGGTCCGGGTGTCGAAGGCGCGAAAGCGTTCGTCAGCCGTCGCGCCGATAAAGGTCAGCCCTCCGGCCGTGCTGATGGGGCCGCCGGCCAGTGGTGTACCCCATTCGAGCGGCAGCGGCATGCGCGCTAGCTTATCGAGTGTGCCGAGGGGGCGCCGCCAGCGGATACTGCCGTCAGTCATGTCGACGGCCGCCAATTCGCCCCAGGGTGGCGCCGTGCACGGCGTCATGATGGGCGACAGCAGGGGGCCCATTTGATAGGCGTAGGGCGTGCCGGCCATCGGCGTGGGCGGGCCGAGCGGTCCGAGCCGTGGTTGGTTCATGACCGCGGCCGGTATGCTGTCGGTGACCCACAGCTTCAGAAACATCGGGCTGCGGTTGATCGGCACCACCAGCAGGTTGCTTGCCGGGTCGAAGCTGGCGCCGCCCCAGTTGTTGACCGACAGACCCGGCAAGCTGGCGCGGCCCTGCAGGTCAACCGGTTCATAGAGTCCGCCGTTGCGATAGCCGGCGATGCTGTCGCGGCAGCTGGCCGCGAAAGGCTGCAACATGCCCCAGGCGTCGTCCGCCGCGATCCCGATTTCGACCAGTGGTGCGGGCGCGATCGGAAACGGCTGGGTCGGTGACAGGATTTCCCCGGGCACCCCGTCGGTGGGCACCGGCCGCTCTTCCACCGCAAACACCGGCTCACCGGTATCCCGGTCAAGGACGAATATCAGCCCTTGCTTGGTCAGCTGAATGACGACCGGCCGCACGCGGCCGTCCTTGCGAATATCCACCAGTATCGGCTGTGCCGGCAGGTCCAGGTCCCAGACATCGTGGTGCACGACCTGGTAATCCCAGTGTACCGCGCCGCTGGCGGCGTCCAGTGCCACCACCGAATTGGCGTACCGGTTATTGCCGGGGCGGTGTCCGCCGTAGTTATTGGGGCCCGCTGTCGCCGTCGGCAGAAAGACCAGGTTGCGGTCATAGTCGACCGACAGCATGCTCCAGACGTTTGCGCCGCCCGCCGGGCGCCGGGACCCTGCGCCGCCTTCAGCGGGCGGAAACTCAGGCGCGAAGCTCCAGCGCAGCTCGCCGGTTCTGGCATCGAAGGCGCGAACCCCGCCGCGCGGATTGTCCGCACGCCAGAATTTTGTGTTGTCGGCAAAGCCCAGAATGACGCTATCTGCGATGACCACCGGCGGCGCAGAGAACTGCAGGTCGCCCGGGTTAAGGTCGGGAATGCCGTCGGCAATCAGCGCCTCGAGATCGCGCTCGCCGTGCTCGCCAAATCCGGCGCAAGGTTGCCCGTTAAGCGCGTCGACCCGCACGAGGCGCAGGTCCTTGGTGCCCATGTAAATACTGTGAGCGCAGGTCGCCTGCGGCGCGGCCTCCGGGTCGCGCCAATAGGCGACGCCACGACAGAGAAATTTGTTGCCGGGCGGGCCCAGGTCGATATTCGGGTCGTAGCGCCAGCGCTGTTCGCCGGTGACGGGGTCGAGCGCGACAATACGGTTGAGGGCTGTGCAGGTTACCAGCGATTGGCCGGCCTCCGGCGGCAGCAAGATGGGCGTGCCGTTAAAGCCCATCATGGCCCGGCGGTCCGGGTGCTCGGCGATTTCGCCCGCTGAAAACTGCCACGCCTGCTGCAGCTGACTGACATTGGCGGGCGTCAGCTGGGTGAGCGGGGAGTAGTGCGAGCCGCCGGCGTCGCCGCCGTAATGCTGCCACTGGGCATTGGCCGCGGTGCCGCCCGGCGGCGCTGCCGGCAGTTCGGCTGGCCCAGTGCTGGCTGGCGCACCGGGCGGGGCGACAGGTTCTGCCGCAGCGAAACCAGCCTGGCACAGCAGCGTAATGGCAAGCCAAAGCTTAGGTGGCCAGCCACGCAGACGCGTGGCCCGGTCGTTGTCTGGTGCATGCATGCGTGTTTTGGGGCCCGGGAACACAGCCCTATGATCAGACAAATCAGCAGGGCCGTCTACGGCGAGAAATTCGCCGCAAAAAAAAGCCCTCACCGTGAGGTGAGGGCTTTCTGTCACAGGGTGTGACGTTGGGGGTATTACAACGTGCCGTCCAGCGTCCAGCCTTCGAACCAGCCTTCGGTTGCAGCCGGGTCGACCGCACCGATGTAATCGGTGTCGTCGAGGAAGGTTGCGTCAGCCGTACTCTCCGCGTAGGTCGCGTTGAAGTTGGCTATGTTGATCGGCTGACCCGCAGCCTGTGCAGCCTGTGAGGCGTAGAAGGCATTCAGGTCCGCAGCGACGCCCGTTATGACGTTCAGGCTGGCGGCTTCGAGGCCGGCATCGCCGAAGTTCGGACAATCGGCAAGCACGTTGCTGAAAGCCAGTCCGACGCCGATGTTGCTCTGCGCACCGGTACCGACGACTTCGACGCAATCGGTTACTGTGGTATTGCCATTGGCCACCGTGCCGATGGAATTCAGCAGGAAGCCGCCGCTGGAGGCCTTGAACACCCAGCCGCGCGGGTCCTCGGTGTCAAACACGAAGGTGGCATTCGCGATGGTCGGTTTCGACAGGAAGTCAGTGGTGCCTTCGGTGTCGGCCTCGATGCCGTTGCCCTCGGTGCCGTTCGCTGTCTGGATCGCCAGCAGGTACTGGACGTTACCCTGCCAGCCTTCGTCCCAGTCAAGCGAGTCGTCGAGGTTGCCGGTCAGTACCAGGTATTTGACGCTGACGTTGCCGCCGTAGAACTCGATGCCGTCGTCCGCATTGCTGTCGATCTGGATGTGGTCCAGCGTAGTGCCGGAGCCCACGCCGATCAGCGAAATGCCGTTAATCTCGTTGCCGGGGGCAAACTCAAAACCGCCTTCCGTCAAGACAACGTAGCTCAGCGTGCCGCTGTTGTCGTCTTCGCGGTAGCCGCCGCCAAAGCCGGATTCGCCCTCGGAGTCGACGTTGCAGGGGACCACGCCCTCATTGGCCAACAGGCACTC
>JAZBOT010000217.1:0-3508 GCA_036351295.1 Gammaproteobacteria bacterium
CGCGCAGCGCGTTGCCGAGCACCCAGTAAAGCCCCGCGCGACTGGCCGCCGGTGCGCTGAGCGTGCGTGCGACGGCCGTCTCCGCGCCGCTGGCCGGCGCCAGCGGAAACTCGTGCAGCGCCAGTGACTCGCCGCGCGCCAGCCGGTCAGCGGTCAGCATCAGCAACGGATTGAAATCCAGCGCGATGGTGCGCGGGTGCGTAAAGCGCTGATGCAAATCGTAGGCCAGCCGGCCGCCGCCCGCACCGAGCACCAGCAGGTCACCCGGACCGCCGGGTCCGATGGCTTCGCTCACCTGCGTGGCGGCCGCCGCGTTTTCCGCGTCGCCCCAGCACCAGTCGCGGTGCAGGTTGGCGTAGTAGGTGACCAGGCCCTGGTCGCCCGGCAGCCGCGTACGCAACGCCAGGTAGGTGCTGTGATCGGCGGTAAGACGGGTGGTGTCGAGGCTGGCGAGCAGCGCTTCAAGTTCTGCGCGATGCGCCCGCAGCGCTGCGCGTTCATGCTCCAGGCGTTGGCCGGTGGCGGCCACGCGCGCGCGCGGCAGTGCCGCTTCCAGTGCGTCGACCCGGGTGTCGATGTCACGCAGCCGTGCATGGTAGCGCTGCCGCCATTCGTCCAGCGCCACGCCCGGGTCGGCGAACAAAAACGGCAGCCCGTCGAGCAGCGGGTAGTCGGTGCGGCAGCCTTTGCAGTGCAGGCCGCCGGCGGCAGCCGCGAGTGCGATGTCGCAGCGCGGGCAGGCCAGCCGGTCGATGAGCTGAGTATCAAACATGCACGATGGTAAACACAGGGGCGTGGCTGCGTCGAGGCAACCGTGCCCGGTTTGTGCGCTGGCGCAGAGTTCGGCCCACCGGCATCGCCCGCGCGGCTTGTTGGCGGTGTGGCAAAGGGCTACGCTCGGGTCAGCTGCCTGAGTTGGGGCGCATCGGGATCACCCATGACCAAAGCCGTCATTGCTGCGATTATCGTCTACCTGCTCGCCGACCCGCTGAGCGACGCCGTTTTGGAGCCGTTCGGCCTCGGTTATCTCCACGCCTTTACGGCGATGCTGGCGGGCATGCTGATTGGCGGCTACCTGGCGCCGCGCAGTTTTATCGGGCCGGCTCTGCTGATTACGCTGGTGTTTTCGGTGCTGACCTACGTGCTGATCGCCCGCGGCCGCGGGCAGCCCGTGCTGGAACTGATCGCCGAGCAACATCTGATGGTGTCGCTGGGCTCGTTCGCGGGCGCGGCGCTGGGCGCCTGGCTGGGCATGCAGGCGCAGCGGCGCTGGCGTCCCCGCCCGGCCACTGCGGACGGGGCGGGTGCAGGTGAGTAGCGTGCGTCCGCTGCAGGGCTGGCTGGCCGTCGGGTTGCTCACGCTCAGCGGGTTCGCCGCTGCGGGCCCGGCGGCAGAGCGCGAGGCGGAGCAGTTGCTGAACGTGATCGGCCTCGATGAGCAGCTGGAGGGCATGTTCACCCAGATGGTCGATATTCAGCTGCAGCGTGATCCGAGCATGCAGCCCTTCCGCGGAGTCATGCTGGAGTTCTTTGCCCGGCATTTCAGCTTCGCAAGTCTTAAACCCGAGCTGGTCAAGATTTATGCGGAATCGTTTACCGAGCAGGAGCTCCGCGAAATTAACGCTTTTTATTCCACCCCGACCGGCCGCAAAACCATCGAGCTGATGCCGGAGCTGATGCTCAAGGGAGGCGAGATCGGTGAGGCGCGGGTGCGCGCCAACATCGGCGAGCTGCAGGCCATGATCGCGGCTGAGCTGGCGCGGCTTGAGGCCGCGCAGGCGAACCCGAACCCGCAGCCGTAGTCCGGCGCCCAGGGCGGCTCGCGTGTTGCTGACAATACTCTGGCTTGCGGTGTTCGGCACGGTCCTGATCTGGTCAGGGATCCGCCCGCACGACTACCCCACCTGGGCGCTGGAAGTCGCGCCGGCGGTCATCGCCTGCGGTGTCCTCGCGCTGACCCGCCGCAGCTTTCCGCTGACGCCGCTGCTTTACGGGCTGATACTGCTCCACTGTGTCGTTCTGATGGTGGGCGGGCACTACACCTATGCCGAGGTGCCGCTGTTCGAGTGGCTGAAACCGCTGTTTGGGTTTGAGCGCAATCATTACGACAAGCTGGGTCACTTTCTGCAGGGCTTCGTGCCGGCACTGGCGGCGCGGGAAGTCCTGCTGCGCAAGGCCGTGATTCCCGCAGCAAGCTGGCGCAATTTTTTTATCGTCTGTTTTTGCCTGGCCGTCAGTGCGTTCTACGAGCTGATTGAGTGGCTGGTTGCCCTGCTCTCGGAGGAGGCTGCCGAGTCATTCCTCGGCACCCAGGGCTACGTGTGGGACACCCAGTCGGACATGGCCTTTGCGCTGGGTGGTGCCGTGGCCGCGCTGTTGCTGCTCGGTCGCGCCCACGACCGCGCGCTCAGCCGCTGCCGCATGACGCTGACGGCGGCACGCGATAGCGCCTAAACTTTAGCGACCATGAAAGCGGTATACGACGCAGCCAACGCCATCGAGGCCCACATGATCGTGCACTTGCTCGGTCAGTCCGGCATCTATGGCCGCGTGGAAGGTGAGCACCTGCAGGGCGCCATGGGTGAGCTGCCCGCGACGGGTCTGGTGCGGGTGTGTGTCAACGCCGATGCGGTGGATGCGGCGCGCCAGGTTATCCGCGACTGGGAGGCAACCCAGCCGCCGCAGGCAACTCCACCGGCCGCTGAGACCACCGCGCAACGGTTGAGCTACTTTCTGGCAGGGATCATCGTCGGCGCCGTCGCTGCGCTGCTGCTGGTGCGTTAGTCATCGCCCCGCGGCAGTAAATCAAAAATAAAATGGATACGTTCGCCGGAGCTTTCATTGGCGGCCGCGTGCTCAAGCTTGTTGTCAAACCACCACAGTTCGCCCGGCTGCATCCAGACGCGTTCGTCGGCGCAGGTGAGGTAGTTGCCGGGCTCGCTCGTTAGCACCAGGTGATAGCGGTCGCGCACCTTGTAGTACTCCCCCCGATCTGAGTGCGGGTAGACCCGCGCCCCCGGCTGCAGTTTGACGACCTTGGCCCGCGAAAGTTCGCCGCGCAGGTCTTTGGCCAGCACCTTCAGGCAGTCGCGGATTCGCGGAAAGTTGGCGGATATATAAGTAAACCGCGATTCATGCACGTCCCATTTAGGCCGCCCCTGCACCGCTGATTTCCGCAGGCCCCGAATCGGGATGGCCTCGGCTTCGCGCTGCACCTTGATCTTGCCCTGACGGCCGCGGTTCAGGCCCCACGCATTCGGCACGGCCGCGATTTCATCGAGCAAGTGCTGCACGGGTACCCCGCTGCGCAGGCATTTGAAGTGTTGCATGGCTCCTCCTTATGAAGCTCGCAGATCGGTGATGCGTCGGTAAATCCTGCCCCGACCTGCGAAAATACCGTATATGAGTAGTATTGACCCAATTATGGATTAGTGTTTAAATCGCGTCAACCTGGAGGAGAGCCCATGGACATCATCAAGTTTGACCCGCAAACCCGCGCCGCCGGATC